>NZ_JANXNX010000058.1 GCF_025353885.1 Sphingomonas sp.
CATGCGGATCGCGCGTTGCAGCACGAACAATTCTTCGGCAAAGCGGCCGAGGATGTCTAAAACGGCGTCCTTGTTGGTCAGGAACACGTCGCGCCACATGGTCGGATCACTGGCCGCGATCCGGGTGAAATCGCGGAAACCGCCCGCCGAATATTTGATGACCTCCGATTGTGTCACGCTCTCCAGGTCGGACGCGGTGCCGACGATAGTATAGGCGATCAGGTGGGGCAGATGGCTGGTGATGGCCAGCACCAGGTCGTGGTGCGCGGGCTCCATGGTCTCGACCTGCGCGCCCAGTTGCTGCCAGAATGTCGTGACGCGCACCACTGCGGCCTCGGGCGTGCCTTCGACCGGGGTCAGGATGCACCAGCGCCGGTGGAACAACGCGGCAAATCCCGCCTCCGGCCCGCTGCGCTCGGTGCCTGCCACCGGATGCGCCGGAACCACCGCGATGCCGGGCAGCGCTGCTGCCAGTGCCGTCGCGACGCCAGCCTTCGACGAACCGACGTCGCTGACGATCACCTCGGGCGGCAGGTCGTCAGCGATGCTGACGGCAACCTCGCCCATCGCCCCCACGGGCACACACAGGATCACCAGGTCGGCATCGGTCACGGCGGCACCGGCGGTGTCGGTCACGTCGTCGCACAGGGCCATGGTCCGCACCGTCTCGCGCACCGCGGCGTCGCCATCATGGCCGGTCAGATGAACCGTCGGCATCGCTTCGCGAACCGCGCGGAGGATCGACGACCCGATCAGCCCGAGGCCGATCACCGAAACCCGCGCAAAAGGCAGCATCAGGCCGTCATGCCCCCGGCGTCACCGACGATTTCGCGTAATGCCGCGACCAGCCCCAGCATGTCGTCCTCGGTCCCGATCGTAATCCGCAAGCCGTGGCCCAGCTTCTGCCCGGGCAGCCATCGCACGATATAACCATGGTCCATCAACGCTTTATAGGTTGTCTCCGCGCTTAATTGCCCCTCGAACAACACCAGCAGGAAATTTGCCTTCGATGGGATCGCGCGTAGCCCGGCGTTGCCCAGCTTGCCGATCTCGTCGTGAAACCACGCGCGCCAACGATCATTATGCGCCCGGCTATTCGCGATGAAGGTCGCCGCTTGCAGCGCCGCGATGGCCGCGCTTTGCCCCGCCGCCGTCACGTTAAACGGCGCGCGGATCCGGTGCATCGCATCGATCGCGGCCGCCGGGCCATAGCCCCAGCCGATCCGTTCCGCCGCCAGCCCGTGGATTTTCGAAAAGGTGCGTGTGATCAGGACGTTGCTTCGTGTCTTGGCCAGCTCCAGCCCACCATCTTCGTCGGCATCCTCCAGATATTCGGCATAGGCCTGGTCCAGCACCAGCAGCACCGTCTTTGGCAAGGCCGCATGCAGGCGCGCAATTTCCGCCTTCGACGAATAGGTGCCGGTCGGATTGTTGGGATTGGCGATAAACACGATCCGGGTGCGGTCGGTCACGCATGCCAGCACCGCGTCGACATCGGTCGCATAGTCAAGGTCGGGCGCGATGACGGGTTTGGCCCCGACCCGCCGCGTCGCAATCTCATAAACCGCAAATCCATAACGCACAAAGACGACTTCATCGCCCGGCCCGGCATAGGCCCCGGCAACCAGGTGCAGGATCTCATCCGACCCGGTGCCGTACATCACTCGCGCCGCGTCCAGCCCGTAATGGCTGGCAATCGCCTCACGCAATGCCCCGGCTCCGGCATCGGGATAACGTTCCAAATCAGCGGCATGGGCGGCGAACCCGGCCCGCGCGCTCTCGCTCGTCCCCAGCGGATTTTCGTTCGATGACAGCTTGGCCACCTTGCGCCCGTCGTCGGTCGTCGACCGTCCCGGCACATAGGGCGCAATCGCCATGACCCAGTCCTTGGGCCGGGGAACATCCATATCTATTGTCATGGGTCTCCACTAGCGCCCCCCTGCCTGCGTTGACAAGGCAAGCGCCCCCGTCCTAGCCGCGTCGCCATGAGTGCAGCGCGATGACTTCAGACCAACGCTTCGGCCCCAATCGGCGGGTGACATTGCCGGGCCCGCTGGCGCTCGATGGCGGTGCAACGCTGTCGCCTGTGGAAATCGGCTATGAAACCTATGGCACGCTCGAGGCAGACGGGGCCAACACTATCCTGGTCACCCACGCGCTGACTGGCGACCAGCATCTCGCATCGCCCCATCCCATCACTGGCAAACCCGGCTGGTGGGCGCGCATGGTCGGGCCCGGCAAGCCAATCGATACCGATCGCTTCTTTGTGGTGTGCGCCAATGTCATCGGCAGTTGCATGGGGTCGTCGGGTCCGGGCAGCCTTGCGCCCGACGGCCAGCCCTTTGCCATGCGTTTCCCCGTCATCACGATCCGCGACATGGTCCGCGCGCAGGCGCTGCTGCTCGACCATCTCGGGATCGCGACGCTTCACGCCGTCGTCGGGGGATCGATGGGCGGGATGCAGGCGCTCAGCTGGGCGGCGACCTTTCCCGAACGCGTGCGGGCGGCAGTGATCATCGCATCGACCGCGCGCCATTCGGCCCAGAACATCGCCTTTCACGAAGTCGGGCGCCAGGCGATCATGGCCGATCCCAACTGGCGCAACGGCGCATATTATGCCGATGGCGTGTCACCGGCGGCGGGCCTTGCCGTCGCGCGCATGGCGGCACACATCACATACCTCTCCGAATCGGGCCTGACCGAAAAATTCGGTCGTCGGTTGCAGGCCCGTGAGGCAAAAACCTTCGGCTTCGACGCCGACTTTCAGGTCGAAAGCTACCTTCGCCATCAGGGCTTGAGCTTTTCCGACCGGTTCGACGCCAACTCCTATCTCTACATCACCCGCGCGATGGACTATTTCGACCTGTCCGAGGAACATGGCGGGATGCTAGCCAACGCCTTCCGCGGTTCCAGGACGCGTTTTTGCCTGGTCAGCTTTGATACCGACTGGCTTTACCCGACGTCTGAATCGCGCAGCGTCGTTCACGCTCTCAATGCGTCGGGTGCGCCCGCCAGCTTCGTCGAACTGTCGGCACCCTTCGGCCATGACAGTTTCCTGCTCGACGTGCCCGCGCTCGATCGCGTCGTGGCGGGCTTTCTGTGTCCGGAATGTTGATGGGCGATCCGCGTTCGCCATTACGCGCCGATCTCGCGATCATCGCCGACCATGTCCGGACCGGCGCGCGCGTCCTCGATGTCGGCTGCAGCACCGGCGCCCTGATGGCCGAACTGCGCGACCGCAAAGGTGTCGATGCGCGGGGGATAGAGATCGACGGGACCGACGTCACGGCGGCATTGGCGCGTGGCCTGTCGGTGATCCAGGGTGACGCCGATACCGACCTGGTGGATTATCCCGACGCCAGCTTCGATTACGCGATCCTCAGCCAGACATTGCAAACAACCCGCCGCCCCGATCGCGTCCTCGACCAGCTGTTGCGCGTCGGCTCGAAGGCATTTGTTTCCTTCCCGAACTTTGCCCACTGGCGGGTACGTACCTCGCTAATGTGGGGCGGACGGATGCCGATCACGCGATCGTTGCCGGTGGCCTGGTACGAAA
This sequence comes from Sphingomonas sp., assembly GCF_025353885.1. Classification (GTDB taxonomy): domain Bacteria; phylum Pseudomonadota; class Alphaproteobacteria; order Sphingomonadales; family Sphingomonadaceae; genus Sphingomonas_O. The sequence goes on from NZ_JANXNX010000058.1 coordinate 3,557, forward strand.
CGCCGAATATACATCACCTCACCGTCGATGACTTTCGCGCCCATGTCCGCGAGCGTGACATCAGGGTCGAGGGGTCTTGGTTCCTTTCGGGAGAGCGGTTGACGGGCGAGGCCGTGGCAAACTTCCGTGCCGAACATGCGGTGTTTCTTTTAAGTCGCGGTTGAGTGCATCGACGATTAAAATTTCAGAATTTGCAAATCGCCCGAAGTGAAGTACGCCCCGACCAACAAAAAAAGGGCCGCCCAATCGGACGACCCATAAAAGTTTTAGGAGAGGATGCCTGAAAGGCGTCATCGTTGTGCACCGCAGCATTCCTGTGTGCAACCCCTAAAATGCTTTATTCGAATTTAGTCATTTTCGAGCGCGGCCCTGGCTGTCAGCCGACTGTCACGGTCATGCGAAATGATCGTTCATCGCCTGGTGCTACTTCGAACACTCCGGGTTTGGCGCGGAATTCTCCGTCATAATGTTCGGGGTCGGCAATGCCCGCCCATGGTTCGATGCACAGATATCGGGCGCCCGGTTTCATCCATAGTCCCAGCCGGTCGGTGTCGGGAAAGGCAATCGACAACCCCGGCTGCCCCGGCACGCCATATCGCAGCGCCCGACTGTGCAGCGTGTCCCAAACCAGCGCATCCCTGGAGAACAGGCTGTCCTTCAGTGCGATCGTATCACCGACCACCGGCGTCGCGCGTTCTTCGGCTGCGATCAGGCCATCGCGGGAAATCTCCTTCAGCGCGCCGGGCTCCTTGTGTTCGAACCGGACGACATGATCTTCCTTCGTCCCGCCGAATGGCAATGGCCAGGCAAAGGCTGGATGAAATCCGAAGCTGGCGAGCATCGGCACGCTGCCAGTATTACGCACAGTCGCCGTCATCGAAAGCGTTCGCTCATGCAGCATAAATCGCATTTCGAGCGCAAAGGCGAACGGATAATGCGGCCGCGTCGCCGGACTGTCAGTCAGGCGGAACAGCACCGAGGCGGGGTGGGACTCGACGATCTCGAAATGCGACCGCCTAGCGAACCCGTGTTTTGGTATTTCATATTCGACGCCGTCCTGCCGATAGCGATCGTTGTTGACCCGTCCGACAATGGGAAACAGCACTGGCGCGTGACCGGTCCAGTACGCAGGATCGGCGTCGGTCATCAATTGACGCCCTTCGCTGTCGACCAGCGAACGCAGTTCCGCACCGTGCGGCGCGATTTCCGCTGTCAGGAAGTTCGAGACGATTTTCACGGATTCATTCGCCATTATTGTCTCCAAACGATGCCATCCCCGACCGTTATATGGGTATCGCCGCACAGATACAGGTCGTGTCGATCCAGGTATCGGACCCAACGACCGTTTTACGAAACCGTTGCTATACCGACGACAAGACGCTTAGATGATAGCGATGGATGAGCGTCGCGTCGGCCAAGCGTTTTTCTGTAGGAGGCCGACCAATGCTTAACCAGCAACGTATCGCGATCATCGGCGCGGGCCACGTCGGGGCAACCGCTGCATACGCGATCATGCTGCGCGCTCTGTTTCGCGAGATTGTATTGATAGATCGCGACACGGCCTTGGCGCAGGCCGAGGCGACGGACATCTCCGACGCTAATGCGCTGGCAAGGCCGACGCGAATTTGGGCGGGCGATTACCGCGACGCTGCCGCAGCGCAGATTGCCGTCATCACCGCTGGAGCGGCCACTCACGGGAACGAGACAAGGCTGTCGGTCGCGACGCGTAGTGCAACGGTGGTGGAAGACTGCGTCGCTGCGTTGATGGGGGGCGGGTTTGACGGCATTTTGCTGGTCGCTGCCAATCCCGTCGACCTTATGACACAGCTCGCGTTTGAAAAGTCTGGCCTGTCGCCCGCGCGAGTGATCGGCACCGGCACGCTGCTCGATTCCTGCCGACTAAAGCAAGCGGTTGCGGAGCATCTCGACGTCGCGCCGGGTGCGGTCGAGGCTCTTGTAATCGGCGAGCATGGAGACAGCGAGGTAACCGCCTTTTCTTCGATACGGATTGGCGGTGTCACTCTGGATCGTTTTGTGATCGGCCAGGCGCTCGACTATCCGGCGGTCGCGAACGAAGTCCGGACCGCCGGCTACCGTATCATAGGCGGGAAAGGGTTCACATCGTTTGGCATCGCGACTGCTATTGTCAGGATTTGCGAAGCGATCATTCGTGACGAAGGCTCGACGTTTCCGGTGTCCACGCTCATGACTGGCCAGTTCGGCCTGACCGACGTCTGCCTCAGTCTGCCGTGCATTCTCGGAGCGGGAGGCGTGGAACGCGTCTTGATGCCCGATCTGGACCCGCTCGAGCTTGCTGGTCTGAAGGCGTCGGCATCAGCGATCCAGTCAGCATACGCCGGTTTACGCGCCTGAGGCTGGGTGTTCGGCAAGAGTACTCAAGGTGGGCACCATCGACCGAAACCGCGAGGTGCAATTGCCCGGGCCTAATCAAAGGTGAAACTCATACTCTAGCAGCAACCTGATCTGTCCCGGCGCTTCACGACGCCCGCTGCCTACCGAAAAGAGATAGCCGGCCTCGATGCCGAGCTCGCCACGAGCGGGCAGATGTTCAATTTCGGTCTTGAGGATCGGTCCGACATAATGTTCTTTGCTGTCAAACGAGCCGAAGGCGGCAGCGCCTGCCCGCATCTCCCCGACGACTGACCAATCGGCGGACGTGGAGTAGCCAAACTCGACCTTCTCGTGGCTCTCAAGGCGTTTTTCCGCGATCAGGTTAAGCCTTCCGTCAAAGCTGCCCGCGCGACGTTGCAGCAACAGCTTTGTTTCAGCCGTATCCGCGCCGTGCCGTTCGAAACCATATTCACCGTATAGCGCAACATCGATACCGAGCGGGGTGATGCGCGCGACCCGGTATATCCCCTCGACTGCGATGGCCTCCAGCTTGCGCGACGTATCTCGCTCACGACCCGTTTCAACCAATACGGCGCCGTAGATCCGGTCGGAAAAGTGGTGAGCACCCTCCAGCGTCAGTGCATCGGCACCACCCGCGTCGTCGCCGGTTACCCGGCCATAGCGCGCTTCCAATTCAGTCACACCGGGCTCGAGCGTTGCCCCGTAAACCTTCTCACCAAGTCCAGGCTGAGCAAGGGCGGGCGTGGCCAAGAGCAAGGCCGCAAAACATCCAGCAACAAAACGCATTGAATAACCCCTTCCAAGAGAGGTGTTAATGCGACACGTTATCAATAGCAAGTGCTGTCTGCATGGTGACAGCTTCGATGTGGAGATTGGTGGAAAGCGGCATGGCCGCTTTTTGGTAATCCAAGTGGCGATACGGGCGGGCATCCCGGCCAGCTGGCGCGGCTTCGACAAGACGGGGACAGGCATGCGGCCAGGCATCGGCAACAAGACCAATGACCTGGCTGTCCTGGTCCCGCCCGGTGGCCGCAGTCCGCTGGTCGTGATCGGCTACTTCGAGAATCCTTCCTTCTCCGAGGAGACCCGACCGGAGGACGAAGCCGTTCTCAAGGTGCTTGGCGAGGTAGCAGTGGCGTAGCGAGCCTGACGCCGAATGCCTTTTCCCAAAACTGCCGATCGGAAATGGAGGGTGCGAAAATTTCGCGATGCTTCGATGGCGGGTTTCCGAATCAGAAACCGAACGGTTGAATGCTGCAAAGCCGTCGAGAATTGCCAATGCCCAAAGGGTGCTATTTCAGGGGGTTCGTGGTCATATCTTAATTAGCGATCGGACAGCATTTCGATACCGTAATTCCTCCCCTGTAAGAGGAGGTGTCGCGCTCTTGCGGCCACGCTATCTGAAAAAGGGGAACACCCCTCCGTCAGCCCGAAGGAGGCTGCCACCTCCCCGCCAGGGGAGGATCGAGTATCGCCTGAAATTCCCCTTACCCCCGCAAAACCGCCCCGACCTTGGCCGCGGCAGTCACGACCTTCGCCGCCACCGCCCCCAGATCCTCCTCAGTGAAACTCTTATCAACCGGCTGCAGCACAACTTCGACCGCCAATGACTTCTGCCCTTCGGGAACGCCCGCGCCGGTGAACACATCGAACAGGCGCGCGCCGGTGATGACCGCCTTGTCCGCCCCCTTGACCGCGCGCAGCAGGGCATCGCCCGTCACGTCGACCGGCACCAGAAATGCAAAGTCGCGTCGTACCGCCTGTAAAGTCGCCGGGGCAAACGCCGCGCGCATGAACCCCGAACCACGCTTGGCCGGTATCGCGTCGAGGTAAATCTCGGCGGCGACCACCGCGCCGCCCAGGTCGAATGCCCGCGCCGTCGTCGGATGCAAGGCCCCAAAACTGGCCAGCACGGTCTTTGGCCCCAGTCGCAGCGTGCCAGACTGGCCGGGGTGATAGTGCGCGCCTGCCTCTCCGAAAACCTGCAAATTGTCGACCGGTGCTCCCGCCGCCTCCAGCAGCGCGATCGCCTCCGCCTTGGCATCAAAGGCATCGAAGGGGCGCGCCTTGCCATCGGCCCAGCCGCGTGCCGAGCGCTCGCCCGCCAACACGATGCCGACCGACGCCCGTTCGCCATCGGCCAGATAACGCCGCCCGATCTCGAACAACCGGATGCTGTCGGCTCCGCGATCCCCCCCGCGATCGGCGTTGCGTTGCGCTGCGGACAACAGGCCCGGCAGCATCGACGGCCGCATGACTTTCAGGTCCTCCGAAATCGGATTGCTGAGGCTCCAGGCACCGCCGCCAAACGCTGCCGCCTGGGTTTCGCTCAGGAAACTCCAGGTGATCGCCTCGTTCAGTCCACGCGACGCTGCCGTCCGGCGCACCTTGCGTTCCTGACGTTGCGCGGGCGTGGCGGTCGGCTTTGCGACCCCCTCGTCGCGCGGCAGTGGGACCGAGACGATCTGGTCCAGTCCGACGATCCGCACGACTTCCTCGACCAGGTCGGCGGGGCCGTCGACGTCACGACGCCAAGTCGGCACGGTCACATTCCAGGATGCATCGATCCCGAATCCCAGCCGCTCCAGGATCGCGCGTTGCTCGGGCGGGGGCACGTCGATGCCACCCAGCCGCGCACACAGCCCGGTGTCATAGGGAATGATCTTCGCCGCTGCCGGAGGGCGACCGGCGCGGATGACCTCCGAAGCCTCGCCGCCGCAGATCGACTGGATCAGCCCGGTCAGGATCGTCAGCGCATCGTCCAGAAACGCCGGGTCAACCCCGCGCTCGAACCGCGCTCGCGCATCCGATGTCAGCAACAGCGCCTGGCCCGTCCGCGCAATCCGCTCCGGGTCGAAATAGGCGACTTCCAGCAGGACATCGGTCGTCCCATCCGCCACGCCCGAATGCGCGCCGCCCATGATGCCCGCAATGTCATGGACGCCATTGTCGTCGGCAATGACTGTCATCGCCGATGTCAGCGTATAGTCCTTGCCGTTCAGCGCCGTCACCGTCTCGCCATCGATCGCCCGGCGGGCCACCACCGCGCCGTTCAGCCGGGCCAGGTCATAGGCATGGCTGGGTCGCCCATGCTCGAACATGACATAGTTCGTGATATCGACCAGCGCGGAGATCGGTCGCTGGCCGACCGCCTTCAACCGCTGCTGCATCCAGTCGGGCGACGCGCCATTGGTGACGCCAAGCATGGTGCGCCCATAAAATGCCGGGCATCCTGCTTCGTCATCGGTACGGATCTCGACCGGACAGGGCGATTCGGCGGCGATTTGCGGAATGTTCAGCGGTTTCAGCGTCCCTGCGCCCGCCGCAGCCAGATCGCGCGCAATCCCGCGAACGCCCATGCAGTCCTGCCGGTTGGGGGTAATCGCGACATCGAACACCGGGTCATCGAGCTTTGCCCATTTGGCATAAATCTCGCCCACGGGCGCATCGGCTGCAAGTTCGATAATCCCGTCATGCTCCTCGCCCAGTTCCAACTCGCGGACCGAACACATCATGCCGTTGGACTCGACGCCCCGGATCGCCGCAACCTTCAACACCATGCCATTCGACGGAACCACCGCCCCCGGCGCCCCGAACACGCCGACCAGCCCGGCCCGCGCGTTGGGCGCACCGCAGACGACCTGCACTAGCCCGTCGCCGGCATCGACCGTCAGGACCTGCAACTTGTCGGCCTGCGGGTGCGGCGCGGCGGTCAGGATCTTGGCAATTCTGAAAGATTTCAGCTTTTCGGCAGCATTATCAACACCTTCGACTTCCAGGCCAATGGCGTTCAGGGTAACAACGAGATGCTCTACCAACCAATCGGTCGCCAGATGCTCCTTTAGCCAGCTCAACGAAAATTTCATGCCCCCACTCCCCCGCTCAGCGTCGGGACATCAAATCCGGAAAATCCATAATGCTTCAGCCAGCGCAGATCGCCGTCGAAAAAGGGTCGCAGATCGTCCATCCCGTATTTGAGCATCGCCAGCCGGTCGATGCCGGTCCCGAACGCAAATCCCTGATATTCGTTAGGGTCCAGGCCGCAGGATTCGATCACCCGACGGTGGACCATGCCGCTTCCCAGCACCTCCATCCAGCCTTCGCTCCCGCCGATCACGCGCTTGCCCTTTTCAATGGAGTAACCGACGTCGACCTCGACCGATGGTTCGGTGAACGGGAAATAACTCGGGCGCAGGCGGAGCACGACATCGTCCCTTTCGAAAAATGCTTTCAGGAACGTCTCCAGCGTCCACTTCAGATGGCCGAGGTGAATCCCGCGATCGATCACAAGCCCCTCGATCTGGTGGAACATCGGCGTATGCGTCGCGTCGCTGTCCGACCGGTACACCCGCCCGGGCGCGATGATGCGGATCGGCGGCGGCTGCGATGTCATCGTGCGGATCTGGACTGGTGAAGTATGCGTGCGGAGCAGCATCTTGCGGCCGTCCACCACGTCGGGAAAATAGAAAGTATCGTGCATCGCCCGCGCCGGATGCGTTTCCGGAATGTTGAGCGCCGTGAAATTGTGCCAGTCGTCCTCGATCTCTGGTCCGGTCGCGACGGCGAACCCCAGATCGGCGAAAATCTCCGACAGTTCGTCGAGCACCTGGCTGACCGGGTGCACGCTGCCCTTTGGCGTCTCGGGGGCGGGCAAGGTCATGTCGAGCCGCTCGGTCGCCAGCCGGGCATCCAGTGCCGCCGCGTCCAGTCCGCGCTTGCGAGCGGCAATCGCTGCCGAAACCGCTTCGCGCAGCCCGTTGATCCGTGGCCCCTCGGCCTGGCGCTGCGCGGGCGTCATCCCGCCCAGGGTCTTCAGCAGCGCGGAAACAGACCCCGCCTTGCCCAGAGTCGCGATCCGCACCGCCTCCAGCGCATCGAGCGTATCGGCGGCGGCGATGGCGGCCAGAATTTCGGTTTGCAAAGCTTCGGTCATGACAGGCACCTGATAAGCAAAAGGGCGCGAACGGCAATCCGTTCGCGCCCTTTTACGGAATCGGCAGAGCAAGGAATTAAGCGGCTTCGGCCATTTCCGGCAGAGCAGCCTTTGCCTGCGCGATGATGGTGCTGAAAACAGCGCCCTCGTTCATCGCCATGTCGGCAAGGACTTTCCGGTCGAGTTCGATGCCCGCCAGCTTCAGTCCGTGCATGAACTGGCCATAGTTTAGGCCCTCGGCGCGGGTTGCTGCGTTGATACGCTGGATCCAGAGAGCGCGGAAGTTGCGCTTCTTGGCCTTGCGATCGCGATACGCATATTGCCCGGCCTTTTCGACAGCCTGGCGTGCGACGCGGATCGTGTTCTTGCGACGGCCATAATAGCCCTTCGCTAGGTCCAGGATCTTCTTGTGCTTTGCGTGCGTGGTTACGCCGCGTTTGATACGTGCCATTTATCCGGTGCTCCTACTGCAAGCCATAGGGTGCCCATGCCTTCACCGTTGCGGTGTCGGCCTTGGACAGCAGCTTGGTGCCGCGGTTCTGGCGAATATATTTGGCGGTATGGTGTGTCAGACGGTGACGCTTGCCAGCGACGCCATGCTTCAACAGCCCATTGGCGGTCAGCGTAAAACGCTTCTTGATCCCGCTCTTGGTCTTCAACTTGGGCATTTTCGTCCTTTCAAGTTCGACGGTTTAGAATCGCCGTGGCAGCCCTTCTGGCCAGGCGATCGTCAGCAACCGTTCGTTGTGAAGCGTGCGCTCGTAAACAAATGGCGCAGCAATTGCAACAAATAACCGGTAAGGAACCCCGCGTGAGATCATGGGTTTGCCCCTTCATGGCCGAAGCAGACCCGAATTTTACGCCTCGCAAAGGGCGGCTCGTCCGGCAGGTTCCCGATTCGGTGATTGCCACACCACTGGCCATTCTGACGGCATTGCTTGGGCTGGTCGTGCTTGCATGGCTGGTGCTTTACATCACCAAGGGCCGCTTTCTGCGTCACCCGTTCGAACGCACCGTCAGCAGCATGCTTGCGCGCGACGTGCGCGTAGCGGGCGACTTCCAGCTTTATTTTGATCCCATCGATACCAAGTTTGTTGCTGAAGGTCTGACGATTTCGAACCCCGCGTGGCGCGGCGGCCAGTTTTTCAAGTCGAAACGCATCGATACGCGGATCGCGACGCTGCCGCTGATCTTTGGGACCCGTCGTGTAAAGTGGCTCGACCTGACCAACGGCACGCTCGATCTGGCGTGGGACAAAGCACACAAGCGCAACACGTTCACGTTCGGGAATCAGGGCAAGCCGTTCGAACTGCCCGATATTCGCGCCGCCAATATCGTCGGTACGAAAATCTCGTATATCGATCCGTCGCTGCTGCTGAAAACGAATATCAGGGTCGAGACGATCCGCGCCAAGGACACGCGGTTTGCGGGCGATATCCGCTTTACTGGTGACGGCACGATGCGCGCGATCCCCTTCACCCTATCGGGCAGCCTGTTGTCTCCCAACGCCGCGCTGGCGGGTGGCAAGAACAAGCTGGCGATGGCAATCCGATCAGGGCGCACCGCGCTTGACGTTTCGGGGACGCTGCCGAGCGCCACGGTGATCGAGGGCGCGGACCTGAAACTGCTGGCGCGCGGTCCCAACCTCAGCCTGTTGTTCGATTTTCTAGGCGTGGCAATCCCCGATACACGGACCTACCGGGTCACGTCCGACCTGACCAAGGCAGGCGTCGACTGGAAATTCACGCGGCTGGCCGGGCGGTTCGGCGACAGTGATCTTGGCGGCAGCATGACCGTGTCGGTTCCCCCGGCTGGCCGCATGAACATAGCCGCCGATCTGCGCACCAGGACGCTCGACATCATCGATGCCGGGCCATTCATGGGATACGAACCAGCGCGGCTTGAGGCTGGCAAGGTCGCGGTTCCGGTTGCAGGCGTGCCGCGTATCCTGCCCGATGCGCCGCTGCGGATAGAGGCGATCAAGCGTTTCGACGCCCAGGTTAAATACCACGTCCAGAATATCCGTGCCAAGAATGTGCCGATTTCCAACGTTGCGCTCGCGCTTGACCTGAACGACAGCATCCTCAAACTTTCGCCCCTGACATTCGACGTTGCGGGCGGGCATTTGTGGTCTGACATCTCGATCAACGCGCGCGATGCCCCGGTGAAGACCGCTTACGACATTCGCCTGTCGCCGACGCCGATGGGTAAGCTGCTGGCGCGCTTCGGGACTGACCAGTCGGGCACGACCGGCACCGTGAAGGCGCGCATCCAGATGACTGGCGTCGGTGATTCGGTGCGGACGTCGCTCGCCAGTGCGAATGGCCGGATCGCTGTCATCATCCCGCATGGTACGTTCTGGACGCGCAATATCCAGCTCGCTGAACTTGACCTCGGCACCTATGTCCAGAAACTGGTCATGAACAAACTGAAGAACCCGGTCGAGATCAATTGCGGCCTGATCGCATTTACTGTGCGTAACGGCGTCGCGGGCGCCGACCCCATCCTGATTGATACGACCAAGAACGTGATTGCCGGGCGTGGGGGGTTTTCGTTCCGCGACGAATCGCTCGATCTCGCCTTCCGAGGCGATGGCAAGAAATTCAGCCTTTTTTCGGCGCAGTCGCCGATCGGGGTGAACGGGCATTTTGCGGCACCGGGCATCAAGATCATCAGCGATCAGCTGCTGGGGCGCGCAGGCGTGGGGCTCGGCCTGTCACTGGTGGCAACGCCGCTTGCCGGTCTTTTGGCTTTTGTTGATGTGGGAGATGCCAAGTCGGCGCAGTGCGGACCGATCCTGACGGGCGCACCGGCAACGGCGCAGCGCACGACGAAGGGCCAGCCGCGTGACGATGTGGCGCCAAAGGGTGCGACCCCGCACAAGAAGAAATTTCTCGGTATTTTCTGACGACTATCCCGCTGCTGTTATCCCAGCGCCGCCAAGATATCGTCCAGTCGTGCCGGGTCGCCCACGGCGATGACATCGCCCGCGCTGTCGGCATTTAACGGCTCACCCGACCAGTCACACATCGTCCCCCCGGCCCCTTCGACAATGGGGACGAGCGCTGCCAGGTCGTAAAGCTGCAAACCTGCCTCTACGACCATGTCGATATGGCCCGATGCAATCAGCCCGTAATTATAGCAGTCGCCACCATAGACGATCCGCCGCCGCGCGACCTTGGCCGCCAGGGCGACGAAATGCCCGGCCTCTTCGTCGCTGAACAAATTGGGACTGGTCGTCGCCAGTATCGCCTCCTCTAGTTCGCGACACATCCGGGTTATCGCACGCTGGCCGTTGAACATCGTCGGTCGTCCCGCCGCGCCCAGCCAGCGTTCGTGCGCGATCGGCTGGTCGATGATGCCCAGGACTGGCCAGCCCTCTTCCATCAGCGCGACCAGCGTGCCGAAGATCGGGCGTCCGGCGATAAAGCTGGTCGTGCCATCGATCGGGTCGAGCACCCACTGGCGACCCGCCCCCTCCCGGATCGCGCCATATTCCTCGCCGATGATGCCGTCGTTGGGACGCTCGACTTCCAGTATCGCGCGCATTGCGGCTTCGGCGGCGCGGTCGGCCTCGGTCACCGGAGAGGCGTCGGCCTTGTCCTCCATTTCGAACGACTGGCGGTAATAGGGGCGGATCGCTGCGCCCGCGGCATCGGCGAGCGCATTGGCGAGTTTGATATCATCGGGGGTCATGGCTTGGGTATCGCCGTGTTGCGGATGTGCGGCAAGTAAAAGGGGGACGCACCGATGTCGGTCAAACCGCAATCATGCCCTGCCTGATGGATGACGATGCAGCGAGAGCCTCAGTCGAACAGGCTTGAGACCGAACTTTCGTCCGCAATGCGTTTGATCGCTTCGGCAACGAGCGAGGCGATCGGCAACATGCGGATGCGCTTGGCCCCGGCCACCGATTCAGGCGGCTGGATGGTGTCGGTGATGACCAGTTCGGTCAGCTCCGATCCTTCGACCCGCGCAACCGCGCCGCCCGACATGACGCCGTGGGTGCAATAGGCGACGACGTCGAGAGCACCGGCCTTGCGCAGCGCGGCGGCGGCATTGCACAGCGTGCCAGCCGAATCGACGATGTCGTCGATCAGCACGCAAAAGCGCCCGGCCACGTCGCCGATTATGTTCATGACTTCCGATTCGCCGGGTTTCTCGCGTCGTTTGTCGACGATGGCGAGCGGAGCGTTGTTAAGCCGTTTGGCGAGCGCGCGCGCCCGGACCACGCCACCGACGTCGGGCGAAACGACCATTAGATTGTCGGTCGGAAACCGGGCCTGGATGTCGGCGGCCATGACCGGCGCTGCGAACAGGTTATCGGTCGGGATATCGAAGAACCCCTGGATCTGACCGGCATGAAGATCGACCGACAAAACGCGATTTGCGCCTGCCACGGTGATCAGGTTGGCAACCAGCTTGGCCGAGATCGGGGTGCGCGGCCCCGGTTTGCGATCCTGCCGGGCATAACCGAAATAGGGAATTACCGCCGTGATCCGCTTGGCCGACGCGCGCTTCAGGGCGTCGATGCAGATCAGCAGTTCCATCAGATTGTCGTTCGCCGGAAAGCCGGTCGATTGCAGGACGAAAACATCCTCGCCCCGGACATTCTCATGGATTTCGACGAACACTTCCTCGTCAGCAAAGCGGCGCACGCTGGCCTGGGTCAACGACATGTCGAGATAGGCCGCGACTTCCTGTGCCAGCGGAAGGTTGGAATTACCCGTCAAAAGTTTCATGGCATTATCCCCGCCGCGCCCTTGTGTTGTCCCTTAGAGAGCGTGGGGCGATGGGGGAAGGTGGCTTGTGCTACAAACGCGTTACAATTTGGGAGAATGCTCGGTGGCAGAAAAGTTCGAACGTCATCGCCAGCCATGGACTTCGGACGAAATCCAAAAGCTGCACCGGCTTGCGGCCAAGGCCATGTCGCTAAAGGCGATTGCAAAAGCGATGACCCGCAGCGAGGAATCGGTACAGGCGCGGGCAAAACTGGACGGGTTGAAGGTAAATAAGCTGCGTTAGGGCTCCAGGATCGTGTCGACGGCCACAGGCAGCGTTTCGGGGTAGTCGGTCGTATAATGCAGGCCGCGGCTTTCATGGCGGGACAGCGCCGACCGCACGATCAACGACGCGACCTCGACCAGGTTGCGCAGTTCGATCAGATCGGGGGTCACGCGGAAATGGCCATAATATTCTGCGACTTCGGACCGCAACAGCGCGATGCGGTGGGTGGCGCGCTCCAGTCGCTTGGTCGTGCGGACGATGCCGACATAGTCCCACATGAAACGGCGGATCTCGCGCCAGTTGTGCTGGACGATGACCTCCTCGTCCGAATCGGTGACGCGGCTTTCGTCCCATGCCCGGACCGGCGGCGGCGCGGTGCCGGGGTTGGCAAGGATGTGTTTTGCCGCTGCTTCGCCGAACACGAAACATTCGAGCAGCGAGTTCGACGCGAGGCGATTGGCACCGTGAAGCCCCGACTGGCTGACCTCGCCCGCGGCGTAAAGGCCGGGCAGGTCGGTGCGGCCATCGCGGTCGATCAACACGCCGCCGCAGGTGTAATGCTGGGCGGGAACGACCGGGATCGGCTGGGTCGTGATGTCGATGCCCAATGTAAGCAGCTTGGCATGAATCGTCGGAAAATGATGAATGACGAATTCGGGCGGCATATGGCTGATGTCGAGGTGGACATAGTCCAGCCCCAGCCGCTTAATCTCATGATCGATCGCCCGCGCCACGATGTCGCGCGGGGCCAGTTCGGCGCGCTCGTCGAAATCGGGCATGAAGCGCCGCCCGGCCTCCGGACCGCTCGGGATCAACAAACGACCGCCCTCGCCGCGCACGGCTTCGGTGATCAGGAAATTCTTGACCTCCAGGTTGTAAAGGCAGGTCGGATGGAATTGCATGAATTCCATGTTGGAAACCCGCGCGCCTGCCCGCCAGGCCATGGCGATGCCGTCGCCAGTCGCGCCGCGGGGCGCGGTCGAATACAAATATGTCCGCCCGGCACCGCCGGTCGCCAGGATGGTGGCAGGGGCGACCAATGCATCGACATGGCCGGTCTTGCGGTTCAATGCATAGACGCCCCAGACATGGCCATCGCCCGAATAGCGTTCGGCGTTGCGACCCGTGATCAGGTCGATCGCCGCCATGTCGGGGATCAGCGTGATGTTCGGGTGCGCCACCGCCGCGCGTTCCAGTGCCTGCTGCACCGCCCAGCCGGTCGCGTCGTCGACATGGACAATCCGCCGGTGGCTATGGCCGCCCTCTCGCGTCAGGTGCAGCACGTCGTTCTCGACGTTGAAGGGCACCCCCAGTTGCTCGAGCCGCGCGATCGCGCGCGGGGCATTCTCGACCACGAACTCGACGATGGCGCGGTCGTTCAGCCCGCCACCCGCGATCATCGTGTCCTCGATATGACTTTCGAACGTGTCGCCGGGTTCGAGCACCGCGGCGATGCCGCCCTGTGCCCAGCCGGTCGCGCCCTCCGACAGGCCGCCCTTGGCAAGCACGGCCACGCGCTTGTGCGGCGCAAGGTTCAACGCGGCGGTCAGGCCAGCAGCGCCCGAACCGACGATAATGACGTCATAATCCTCAGCCAATAGCACCGGCCCGCGTCAGGTTGAGGAAAACATGCTCCAGGTCGGCCTCGCGCGTCGAGACATCGACGATGCCGAGGCCAGCGCCCGAGACTGCGGTCAGGACGTCGCCGGCGTTGAACCGGGCTTTCGAATAGGTGATCGCCAGCACCCGGTCACCCTTCAGCGCCACGTGTTCGAAAACGGGCGACGACGGCGCTTCGGCCAGGTCGCGGTCGACCGTGACTTCGACGATCTTTTCCATCGCCATGCCCAGCAGCTCGCGCGTCGGCTTGTTCGCGATGACCTGACCATGGTTGATGATCGCGATCCGGTCGCACAACTCTTCGGCTTCCTCCAGATAGTGGGTGGTCAGCACGATCGTCACGCCTTGCGCGTTCAGTTCGCGGACATAGGCCCATAGCTGCTGGCGAAGCTCGATATCGACGCCTGCGGTGGGCTCGTCGAGCACCAGCACCGGCGGCGCGTGGACCATCGCCTTGGCCACCAGCAGGCGGCGCTTCATGCCCCCCGACAGCGTCCGCGCATAGGCATTGGCCTTGTCTTCAAGATGGACGGCGCGCAGCAATTCCAGCGACCGGCGCTGCGATTTGGGGACGCCGTAAAGCCCGCCCTGCAACTCCAGCGCCTCGAACGGGGAAAAGAACGGGTCGAACAAGATTTCCTGCGGCACGATGCCGATGCTCGCGCGGGCATTGCGCGGGTGTTCGTCGATGTCAAAACCCCAGACGCTGGCCTTGCCACCGGTTTTCTTGACCATGCCCGACAGGATGTTGATGATGGTCGACTTGCCCGCGCCATTGGGGCCCAGCAAGCCGAAGATTGCGCCGCGCGGCACGTCGAAGGTTACGCCCTTCAACGCCTGCTTGCCGCCGGAGTAGGTTTTCTCAAGCGCGTCGATCGTAATGGCAGCATCGGTCATGGCCCGCCCTAGCCTGCCGCGACCGACGACGTAAAGCGGGCGCAAACCATTGCCGCGATATTAACCAAGCACGTTCATCACAGCTTACCGGACGTTACACTAGGGCAACGGCGTGGGGCATTATTACAAACTATCGAAATCGCGCAGTTTTGCGTGCGCGCTGCTTGCGGCAGGGTGCGGCGTGTCGCTGCCGGCCTGGGGCGCAGGCACGGCGGGCATTGCAACCGCGTCGGCGAGCGCGATCACATTGCGCAAACTGTCGATCCTGAACCTGTCGCCGCTCGACTTTGCAACGATCATCGCGACCCCCGCCGCTGGGACCATCACGATCGACCCTGACGACGATTCGCGCAGCAGCACCGGCGGCTCGATGGGTGCGGGTGGCGTGCCCCAGGCAGCGAAATTCTATACTTACGGCGGCCCTTTGCAGAATCTCCAGGTTAATCGCGGCCCCCTGCCGGTGCTGACCAGGGTCGGAGGGGGCGCGACGATGAACGTGACCGGGCTGACCCTGAACGGACCGGTCCTCCGCTTTCTGGACGCAGCGGGCCTCCTCGATCTGCGCGTCGGCGGGACGCTGGCCGTGGGTGCGAACCAGGCGACCGGCACCTACACCGGCACCTTCCAGATCATCGTGACCTACTACTGAGACTTTTACCTTTGGCGACAAATCTCTCGTTAACCCATCGACGCTAAAGCCTGTCATCATGTGGGGCACCCGAACACGATCTCTGGCTGCAGTTACCGTCGCGCTGGCGCTTGCGCCTGGCGTCGCTCAGGCAGCGACCAGCACGGCAACCGCCAGCGTGATAGCCGTAAAACCCCTTTCGATGGTCAAGACGCAAGACCTGGATTTTGGTTCGCTGATCGCGTCGCCAACCGCCGGCACGGTGATCATCGACCCATATTCTGACGCGCGCACGACGACCGGTGGCGTGACGCTGGCCGGTGGGTCACCATCGGCGGCACGCTTCTCGGCGGCGGGAGTGTTAAATATTCTCGGGCTCATCACCCTGCCAACGTCGATCGCCCTGACCGGCAGCGGCGGCGGCACGATGACGATCAGCGCCGTGACGACCAACGGCCCGACTACGCGGCTGTTCTCGGGCACCGCAATTCTCGACGTCCGCGTCGGCGGCACCCTGAACGTCAAGGCCAACCAGACCGTTGGCGATTACACCGGGACATTCCAGGTCACCGTAGTTTATCTGTAAACGGATCGCCGGTGGACGAGGCAGTGTCGCGTTGCTAAGCGCTGACCCGTGACCGACGAACCCGAAATCATTCGCACCAACAGCGCGCGCGTCGTGTGCGATGGCGCTGGTGAGATTGCCCCGGCCCTCGGTCATCCGCGCGTCTGGCTAGAAATCGACGAGCGTGGCTATGCCGACTGCGGCTATTGCGACCGCCGCTTTGTGCTGGTCGGCAGCGGTGCCGATCATGCACCCGGCGATATTTCGATGCATGGTGAGGATGCACTGGGCCGATAACCGTCCTATATCGTGCAAATGACCAGCCCCACCGACCCCCGAAGCTATCTTTATCGTGACAATCAGCTGACCCCCGACGCTGCCCAGCGGCTGACGGCAGACGCGCTCGGCAGTTGTGACGATGGCGAGCTTTACCTTCAGTATCGCGCAACCGAGAGCTTCGGCTTCGATGACGGACGGCTGAAGACCGCCGATTATGGCACCGAACACGGTTTCGGACTGCGCGGTGTGTCGGGTGTGACGACCGGTTTCGCCCATTCGCAGGATGTCAGTGAAGCAGGCATTCGCCGCGCCGCCGAAACGATGCGTCTGCTGGATCCGGCCAAGCAGCAGCCGGCCCCCCCCCCGCGCGGTAACAATCGCCATCTTTATACGTCGAGCGATCCGCTCGGCCTGATACCTTTCGCGCGAAAAGTCGCGTTGCTGCAGGAAATCGATGCCGCCGCCCGCGCCCGCGATCCGCGTGTCGTCCAGGTGTCGGCATCGCTGTCGGGCAGCTGGAGCGTCATCGAAATCGTCCGCGCCGACGGGTTCGTCGCCACCGACATCCGCCCGCTCGTGCGCCTGAATGTCAGCATCGTCGTCGAGGCCAACGGCCGCCGCGAAAGCGGTTCTTATGGCATGGGCGGCCGCTATCTCTACGACCATCTGTTCGAACCCGTGACCTGGAACCGCGCCATTGACGAAGCTTTGGCGCAGGGCCTCGTCAACCTCGAATCGGTGGCCGCCCCCGCGGGTGAAACCACGGTGCTGCTCGGTTCGGGCTGGCCCGGTATTATCCTTCACGAAGCCATCGGCCACGGCCTCGAAGGTGACTTCAACCGCAAGGGCAGCTCAGCGTTTTCGGGACGCATCGGCGAACGCATCGGCGCGCCCGGCGTCACGGTGATCGACGACGGCTCGCTGGCCGACCGGCGGGGGTCGCTCACCATCGACGACGAAGGTACGCCGACCCAGGAAAACATCCTGATCGAGGACGGCATATTGAAGGGCTATATGCAGGATCGCCTCAACGCGCGGCTGACGGGCGTTCCCGCCACTGGTAACGGTCGCCGTGAATCATACGCCCATGCGCCGATGCCGCGCATGACCAACACGTTCATGCGGGCGGGTAACGATGATCCGGCCGAGCTGTTGTCGCGGGTGAAATCGGGCATCTTTGCCAAGAGCTTTGGCGGCGGGCAGGTCGATATCGTCTCGGGCAAATTCGTATTCAGCTGTACCGAGGCGTACAAGATCGAAAACGGCAAGATCGGCGCGCCGATCAAGGGTGCGACGCTGATCGGCGATGGCCCCAGCGTCCTCACGCGCGTGACCGGCATCGGCAATGACTTCGCGCTGGACGAGGGCATTGGCGTTTGTGGCAAGGGCGGGCAATCGGTCCCGGCAGGCGTGGGTCAGCCGACATTGCTGGTTGATCGGCTGACGGTGGGCGGCACGGGCGCATGACTTCGCCGCCGACGCTCACCATTTGATGGCGTTGGTCGAACTCGGCAATTATCCCAACGCCGTGGAGGCCGCGATGGTGCGCGGACTGTTGCAGGTCGAAGGCATCGACAGCGTGGCGTTCGACGGCGGCATGAATATCGCCGACAGCGCGGGCTGGGTGATTCCGGTGCGCGTGATGGTGCTCGACGAAGACTTGGCCATTGCGCGCGGCATCATCGGGAACGCTGGCTAGGTCGTGTGCGCATGATGTCGGCCAGAACCATCCAGACCTGAAAAGCTCGAGCAACGGCTGATCATTTCGTCTGCGGCACCCAATTGCCTATTTATTAGGCAGCCACCCGGTGATCGGTGCACAATCATGAGCCATGTGAGCGTGATCCCATTCCGGCTCGGTCTTGATGGCCTGCCATCCGAACTTGGCATGACCCTTGCTGCACTGCACCTTGGAATATAACCACAAGGGGGCGGCATGAAACTCGTCGTTGCGATTATCAAACCGTTCAAGCTCGATGAGGTGCGTGAGGCACTGACCGAGCTTGGCGTCGCGGGAATGACCGTGACCGAGGTAAAGGGTTTTGGCCGTCAAAAGGGCCAGACCGAGATTTACCGCGGTGCCGAATATTCGACGAACATGGTGCCAAAGCTGAAAGTGGAGGTCGCCTGCGACTCTGCGATGGCCGAACGCGTCGTCGAATCGATCCAGGCTGCGGCCAACACCGGCGCTATCGGCGACGGCAAGATCTTCGTTCTCGATATCGGCCAGGCGGTGCGTATTCGCACCGGCGAAACCGACAATAACGCGCTCTAGAAAGAGACAGGGGGAAAGATGAAACTATCGCATAAAATTGGACTGGGACTCGGGGCGCTCGGCGCCGCGACGATCCTGGGGCAGCCCGCATGGGCGCAAGCGGCAGCCGCCGTCGCCGCATCGCCGATCCCGGCTGCAACCGTGAACAAGGGCGATACGTCCTGGATGCTGATTTCGTCGGCGCTCGTGCTGATGATGTCGGTTCCCGGCCTCGCCTTGTTCTACGGCGGCCTTGTCCGCACCAAGAACATGCTGTCGATCCTGACGCAGGTCTTCATGATCGTCTGCATTGTCTCGGTCATCTGGGTAACTTGGGGTTATTCGCAGGCCTTCACCGGCGGATCGACCCCCTTCACCGGCGGGTTGAGCAAGCTGGCGCTGATCGGCGTCGATGCCAACTCACAGGTCGCGACCTTCTCGAATGGCGTCTATATTCCTGAATACGTCTACATCTGTTTCCAGATGACGTTTGCGTGTATCACGCCCGCACTCATCGTCGGCGCATTTGCCGAACGTGTGAAGTTCAGCGCGCTGATGCTGTTCGTCGCATTGTGGGTGACCTTCGTTTACTTTCCGATGGCGCACATGGTCTGGTACTGGGATGGCCCCGATGCCATCGCTGCCGGAGCGATCGCTGGCGCCGACGCGCTTGCGACAGTCAACAGCCATGCCGGTTACCTCTTCCAGATGGGCGCGCTCGACTTTGCCGGTGGCACGGTCGTCCACATCAATGCCGGTATCGCTGGCCTGGTCGGTTGCCTCATGATCGGCAAGCGCACGGGTTACGGCAAGGACGTCATGGCACCGCATTCGCTGACCATGACGATGATCGGTGCCTCGCTGCTGTGGGTTGGCTGGTTCGGCTTCAATGCCGGTTCCAACCTCGAAGCAAACGGTGTCACCGGTGTTGCGTTCATCAACACGTTCGTCGCAACCGCGGCGGCGGGGTTGAGCTGGTTGCTGGTCGAGCAAGTCGTCAAGGGCAAGCCATCGCTGCTGGGTGCCGTCACCGGTGCCGTCGCAGGGCTGGTCGCGGTCACCCCGGCTTCGGGTTTCGCCGGGCCAATGGGCTCTGTCGTTCTTGGCCTGCTGGTGTCGCCACTCTGCTTCTTCTTCGTCACCACGGTGAAGAACAAGTTCGGCTATGACGACTCGCTCGACGTGTTCGGTGTCCACTGCATTGGCGGTATCTTCGGGGCGCTGATGACCGGTATCCTCGTCGCTCCCGCGCTCGGCGGACAGGGCATCGCGGACTATGCGTCGCAGCCCGGCACCGCGATCTTTGCGTTCCCCGGATATGCAGCACAGCTGTTCATCCAGTTCAAGGCGGTCGTCTTCACGCTGCTGTTCTCAGGCATCGGTTCGGCGATCCTCTTTTTCATCGTCGACAAGACAATCGGGCTTCGTCCGACCGTGGATGTCGAACGTGAAGGGCTCGACCTCGCCGAACATGGTGAGCGCGCCTACCATTATTGACGAGCTTGGGCTGGCAGCGACGGAACCTCTCCCCGATCGGTGCCAGCCCAGACCAGGTTCCTCCTGCGAACGACTGGGCCGGAGCGCACACAAGCGCCCCGGCCCATTTTTCGTTTGGCCCGTTTTTCCATGTGGGTCGCCTGTCCTACAGCGCGGATGACCGCTAATGCAGCGCCGCTCTTTGAAAATCTGAACCAGCGTGGCGTAATTTAATTGCTCATTTACTGCGAGTCCTGTGACTCTAACTGGATTTTGCTGCCAGCATGTCAACCAGCGCTGCGACCGGGGTCAGGTCATAACCCGCTGCATTGGCCTTTTCGTGCAGGATTGCGGGATTATCGCCCAGTTGTGCCCGGGCCAGCGACCATAATAGCGTCGACCGCGTTCCCGATCGGCAATAGGCCAGCACCGGACCTTCGGCATTTTCTAGTGCCGCCGCCATCGCATCAAGCTGCGGCTGGCCAAACCCGCCTTGGCCGACGGGGATCGCGATATAGTCGATGCCCGCCGCGCGCGCCGCCGCCTCGATTTCGGCTCCCTGCGGCTCATCGGGAGATTCGCCATCGGGGCGATTGTTCACGATCAGGACGACGCCCTGCGCCTTGGCCTGCGCTATCTCTGCCAGCCCGATCTGGGGGGACACCAAAACTTTTTCGTCGAGCGTCCTGAACATCGCACGTCCTTCAGTTGGATTTGATAACCTGCAGGAACGCCTCGCCATAGGCGTCCAGCTTGCGCGTCCCGACCCCGCCCAGCCGACCCAGTTCGCCAAGCGTTGTCGGTCGCACGCTTGCCATCTCCCGCAGGGTGGAATCGTGAAAAATCACATAGGGCGGCATTTGTGCCTCGACCGCCAGTTCGCGCCTTCGCGCGCGCAGTGCCTCGAATAGCGGGTCGCCAACCGGGTTGGCCGGTTGGTCGTTCCCCCGCCGCCGCCGGTTCTCGCGTCGGGGCGGGATGGCGATGGCAAATTCCGCGTCCCCTTTAAGAATAGCGCGCGCCTCCGGCCCCAGCTCAAGTCCGCCATGTTCGGTCTGGCCCAGCGCATCGCGGAGCAGCAGCGCGCGGGCGACCGGCTTGACCATTTCGGCCTCCTCGCCGGTCACGATTCCGAACACGCTCAGCCGGTCGTGACCCAGCTTCAGGACCTTCTCATTCGACTGGCCGGTCAGCACCGCCTCGATATGGCCGACGCCGAACATCTGCCCGGTGCGATACACCGCCGACAGCAGCTTGCGCGCCAGTTCGGTCAGGTTAGTCCGGGCGGGCGGGTTCAGGCAATTGTCGCAATTCCCGCAATTCTCAGGGGGGACCTCTCCGAAGTGGCGGAGCAGGACAGCGCGGCGGCACGATCCCGTTTCAACAAGAGTGCCGAGCGCGGAAAGTCGCGTGCGCTCGCCTCCGATCCGGTCCTCGGGAATTTCGCTCAGTCGCTGCCGGGCGCGCGCAAAATCCTCCGCCCCCCAGAACAGCTGCGCCGCCGCCGCATCGCCGTCGCGGCCTGCGCGCCCGGTCTCCTGATAATAGGCCTCGATCGACTTCGGCAGCCCGGCATGAACGACGAACCGCACGTCGGGCTTGTCGATCCCCATCCCGAAAGCGATCGTCGCGACCATCACCATGTCTTCGGACTTCACGAACGCCGCCTGGTTGGCGGCGCGCACCGACGGCTCCAGGCCGGCATGATAGGCCCGCGTGGGCCTCCCGTTCAGCGCCAGTTGCGCCGCCAGCTTTTCGGTCTGCGCGCGGGTCTGGGCATAGATGATCCCGGCACCCGGCGTCTCGGCGACGAAATCGGCGATCTGCCGCGACCCGGTGCGCGGCGCGATGTTGTAGCGGATGTTGGGGCGGTCGAACCCCGCCACGATCAGGCCGTCATCGGGAATACCGAGCTGGGTCAGGATGTCGGCACGGGTATGTTCGTCGGCCGTCGCTGTCAGCGCAAGGCGCGGCATCTCTGGAAAGCGGTCGAACAGTGGGCGGAGCAGCCGATAGTCGGGCCGGAAATCATGCCCCCATTCGGAAACGCAATGGGCCTCGTCGATGGCGAACAGCGACAGTGACCCCTGCGACAGCAGGTCGCGAAACCCATCGCCCGATGCGCGCTCGGGTGCTGCATACAGCAGGTCGAGATCGCCGTTGCGAAACCGCGCAATCGTCTCGGCCTGGTTGGTGTCGACCGACGTCAGCGTCGCCGCCTTGATCCCAACCGCCTCGGCCGCGCGCAGCTGGTCGTGCATCAGCGCGATCAGCGGCGAAATCACGACGCAGGTGCCGGGCAGCATCACCGCCGGCAGCTGATAGCAGAGCGACTTGCCCGCCCCCGTCGGCATGATCGCCGCAGTGCGCTGCCCCGCCATGACACGGTCGATCACCTGCCGCTGGACACCCCGGAATGCCGAAAAGCCGAAGGTTGTTTTGAGGGTATCGAGAAGGTCGGCCATGCCTGCCCTTAGCGAACGGGGGCGGGTGGCGTCGAGTGGGTTGGCATCACCCCTCCCGATGGTAGGGATGCCCGGCAATGATGGTCGTCGCCCGGTAAAGCTGTTCGGCAAGCAACGCGCGGACCATCAGATGTGGCCACGTCGCCGACCCGAACGACAATGCCCGGTCGGCGCTGCGACTCTCGTCAACGGTCAGGCCATCGGCGGCACCGATCAGGAAGCGGGCCTCGCGAATGCCCTCGTCCCGCCACCCTGCCAGCAGTCTGGCGAACGCGGCGGATCCAAGCTGGTCGCCCGTCTCGTCGAGTGCGACAATTCGGGCAGGAGCGATCAGGTCGGCCACCTTGCCGCCGGTTTCAGGCAACTCGGTGATGATCAATGGCCAGACAATCCGTTTTGCATAGCGTGCGACGAGGTCGGCTTC
Organism: Sphingomonas sp.; assembly: GCF_025353885.1. Taxonomy (GTDB): domain Bacteria; phylum Pseudomonadota; class Alphaproteobacteria; order Sphingomonadales; family Sphingomonadaceae; genus Sphingomonas_O. The sequence continues at coordinate 26,478 of NZ_JANXNX010000058.1, forward strand.
GGGACCGCGCCCAATGCGGCCCCGCGCAACGATGTGCAGCTTCAAAGCGGATCAGTCCTGAAACGCAGGCCCCGGCACGATGGGCGCATCGGTCAGGGACCACATCCGTTCAAGGTTGTAGAAGCTGCGGACCTCGGGGCGAAACAGGTGGACGATCACGTCGCCTGCATCGATCAAAACCCAGTCGGCGGCGGGTAGTCCCTCGATCCGTGCCGAGCGCCGGAATTCCTTTTTCATGCGCTCGGCGATCTTGGCTGCCATTGAGGCGACCTGTCGCGTCGATCGACCGCTGGCGATGACCATGTGGTCGGCGATCGACGATTTCCCCTCTAACGGTATCGTGATGAGTTCGACGGCCTGGTCGGCGTCGAGCTGTTCCAGGATCATGGCGTGGAGAGCATCGACCGAATCACCCGGCAAAGCGGAAGACGAAGAGGGCTGGCTGATGGCAGCTGCGGGCAAGGACGGTCCTTTAGTCAGGGAAAGCGCGGCGTGCGCAAACCCGTGGAGTGGGTTGAAAAACGGCGAAACCATAGGGAATCGGCCCGGCGCAGCGCCGTGGCGGAGCTTGGATCGGGGCGGAAGTGCAGCAGCACGAGCGCCGGCGGTCTCCATTGCGTCCAGTGTTGCGCGCTGCCTGCGCGTCGAACGAAACGACGCAACCAGACCGACGCAGGGCTCGCGGCGGTGAACCCCTCATAACCCGGACGCGCGATAATCGCAATCGTTACGCTACGCGCCAGCCTCCGCCAATCGCGCCACTGGTGGAACTGGGCGATATTGTCCGCCCCCATGATCCAGATGAAGCGCCTGTTAGGATAGCGTCGGACCAGCGCGGCGATGGTATCGACGGTGTAGCGCGTGCCGAGCCGCGATTCGATATCGGTGGCATGGATGCGTGAACGACGCGCCATCGACCGGGCCGAGGCCAAGCGCGCGGACAGCGGAGCCATGTCGTCCGCGCCGGATTTCAGGGGGTTTCCGGGGGATACGAGCCACCATGTTTCATCGAGCGCGAGCGCATCCATCGCAAACAGGCTGATCGCGCGATGGCCGGTGTGCGCGGGATTGAACGATCCACCGAGCAGGCCGGTGGGTATCGGGGTCTTCAGGGTCAGGGGCGCACCTGTCCCGCACCACGGACCAGCCATTTATACGTCGTCAGCCCTTCAAGCGCGACTGGACCGCGCGCGTGAAGTCGCCCGGTGGCAATGCCGATCTCTGCTCCCAGCCCGAATTCGCCGCCGTCGGCAAATTGGGTGGAGGCGTTGTGCATGACGATGGCCGAATCGGCGACCGCCAGGAAATGTTCGGCGATAGCCGCGTTTTCGGTGACGATCGCTTCGGTGTGATGCGAACTGTGTGCGGCGATATGCGCCAACGCACCCACCACGCCGTCGACAAAGGCAACCGCACAGATGCTGTCGAGATATTCGGTATCCCAGTCAGCCTCGGTTGCTGGCGTGATGCGGCTGTCGAGAGTCAGCGCCTGCTCATCGCCCCGCAGCGAACAGCCTGCATCCAGCAAGGCGGTCACGATCGCGGGGGCTCCGATATAGGCACGGTCAATCAGCAGAGTTTCGGTCGCGCCGCAGACGCCGGTGCGACGCATCTTGGCATTGACAACAATCGCGACGGCTTTTTCAGGGTCAGCGGCGGCATCGACATAGGTGTGGCAAAGGCCGTCGAGATGCGCGAGGACGGGAACGCGGGCCTCATTTTGAACGCGGGCGACAAGCGTTTTGCCGCCGCGCGGGATGATGATGTCGATCAGTCCCTGTGCCACCAGCATCGCGCCGACGGCTGCTCGATCAACGATCGGTACAAGCTGGATCGAATCGGCGGGCAATCCCTCGGCGACGATACCCGTAATGAGGGCGGTGTGGAGCGCGCGGTTGGTGCGCATCGCTTCGGATCCGCCGCGCAGGATGGCGGCATTACCCGACTTCAGGCACAGGATACCCGCATCGACCGTGACGTTCGGCCTGCTTTCATAGATGATGCCGATGACACCAAGCGGAACGCGCACGCGCGAGAGTTTCAACCCGTTCGGGCGAATAGTTTCGTCGATCACCATGCCTACGGGATCACGTAGCCCCGCGACCGCCTCCACACCGTCGGCGATTCCGACGATGCGGGCGGAGTCGAGGAGCAGGCGGTCGATCATTGCCGGTGACAAACCGTTGGCACGGGCAGCGGCCAAGTCGAGCGCATTTGCGGCCAGAATATCAGATTGGGCGTCACGAATGGCTTGTGCCGCCGCCATCAGGGCGCTTGCCTTTCGCGCGCTCGTTTCGCGCGCAAGAATGGCCGATGCGGTGCGGGCGCGATGCGCCATGTCGATGATCAGGATTGTGGGATCGATGTCGTCGCGGGCCATTCGTGGCGGCTAGCACAAGCGCCAAAGCTGCGCAAAACTGGCGGGTCCAGTCATCGACCGGACCCGATCCGTCATGCGCCTTGCGGGGCAGGATCACCCCATTTGCCGGGCCGACGCGTTTTGGGAATCGACGAACCCCCGGTGTTCAACGCGCGCGGCTTGTTGTGATCGATGCCGCTGCGGTCTGGCTTGATTCCGTCATGCAGCAGGGCAGCAATTTCGTCACCGCTCAGGGTTTCATACTCAAGCATCGCCTCGGCCAGCGTCTTCAGCTTCTCGATATTGTCGGTCAGGTGCATCTTGGCCTGATTGTAGCCGCCATCCACAAGCCGACGAATTTCGCTGTCGATGGCCTGGGCTGTCTCGTTCGACATATTGACCCGCTGGCTCTGCGAATAGCCGAGGAACGTTTCGGCCTGCGCCTCTTCATACTGAAGCGGCCCCAGTTTTTCGGACATGCCCCAGCGGGTCACCATCGAACGGGCGAGCTTGGTGGCCTGCTGGATATCGCCCGAAGCGCCCGACGAGACCTTGTCGTGGCCAAAGATCAGTTCCTCGGCAACGCGTCCGCCCATCGTAACCGCCAGGTCGGCATACATCTTGTCGCGATGGTACGAATAGCTGTCGCGTTCGGGGAGAGAGACCACCATACCCAGCGCACGACCGCGCGGGATAATCGTCGCCTTGTGGATCGGGTCGGTCGCAGGTTCGAGCAAAGAAACAAGAGCATGGCCAGCCTCGTGATAGGCGGTCATCTTTTTCTCGTCTTCGGTCATGACGAGCGACTTCCATTCAGTGCCCATCAGCACCTTGTCCTTGGCCGCCTCGAACTGAGCCATCGCAACGAGGCGCTTGCCGAGACGTGCTGCCAGCAACGCCGCTTCGTTGACGATGTTGGCAAGGTCGGCTCCCGAAAAGCCGGGTGTGCCACGCGCCAGCGTACGGGCATCGACGTCGGGCGCAATCGGCACCTTCTTCATATGAACCTTCAGGATCATCTCACGACCGCCGATATCGGGCAGCGGCACCGTCACCTGGCGATCGAAGCGACCTGGTCGGAGGAGGGCAGGATCGAGCACGTCGGGGCGGTTGGTCGCCGCGATGATGATAATACCCTCGTTGGCTTCGAACCCGTCCATTTCAACCAGCAATTGGTTCAGCGTCTGTTCGCGCTCGTCGTTGCCGTTACCCAGGCCGGCACCACGATGGCGCCCGACGGCATCGATTTCGTCGATGAAGACGATGCACGGTGCGGACTTCTTGGCTTGTTCGAACATATCGCGGACACGGCTTGCGCCGACTCCAACGAACATCTCGACAAAGTCCGAACCCGAAATCGTGAAGAACGGCACGCCCGCTTCACCCGCGATAGCACGGGCAAGCAAGGTCTTGCCCGTGCCTGGTGACCCGACGAGCAATGCGCCCTTCGGAATCTTGCCGCCCAGGCGGGCGAATTTCGATGGGTCCTTCAGAAACTCGACGATTTCCTGCAATTCCTCACGCGCCTCGTCGATGCCGGCGACGTCGGCAAACGTGATCTTGCCTTCTTTCTGCGTTAGCATCTTGGCGCGACTTTTGCCGAAACCCATCGCGCCCGAACCGGCGTTCTTTTGCATCTGGCGCATTACGAAAAACGCAAGGCCAATCATCAGCACGAACGGCAGCGCCTGGTAAAGCAGCAGCACCCAGATGCTGGCACCCTCTTCGGGCTTGCCGCGGTAATCGACATTCGCCTTGGTCAGGCGTGCGGTCAGTTCGGGATCAGGAACGGGGAAGGTACGAAACGCCTCGCCATTGCTCAAAGTGCCCGAAATCTCGTTGGTCGAAATGACGACCGACTTGACCGAACCCTCCTGCACCTTTGCGACGAATTCGGAATAGGGGATGCCCGACGCCGCAGCCGTCTGCGTGCGGCCGTCGAAGATCGAAACGAACACCGCCAGCGCGGCCAGAATGCCGACCCAGATCAGCAAGCTTTTCATCCAAGGGTTGCCCTGCGGCTGTCTGTCATCGTTCATGGGTGTGTTCGCCTTCCAACAGCCAAGATAGGCGACATTAGATTAATGACAATGGAACAGCCGCGCCTAATCGCGCCCGCTGGTCGCTTTAACGCGCCGTGGAGCGGCAAGGGTGAAGCGCCAATGGCCATTGCGCGCCGAACAGCGCACCCGGCCAAGCGTGCCCGTGGCGTTGCCCTGCAGCGCATTCAGCAGGCGTTCGATGGTCGTCCCCCGCGGCCGACTGGCCGGATCAACGACGCGGAGACAGTCGATCAACGCGCGGCGGAGGAGTTCGGCAGGAAGCCCGCTCGCGTCGTATGTCCAGTCGTCGGCACCGTCCACCAGACGCTCGTCACGCAGCTTCAAAACCGTCCAGTCGAGCGCGCGGTCGGCTTCGTCCAGCGCAGCGGCACTCCGGACGATGGCCAGTGGATCGAGCCAGTCGGCCCCTGCCAACGCCTTGCGCAGGCGGGCGCGGTCGTATCGGTCGTCACGATTGGACGGATCATCGACCGCGACGATCCCCGCTGCTGTGACAATCCCGACCAGTTCGGCGCGACGCCAGCCAAGCAAGGGACGCACGATCCGCCCGCGACGGCTGCGAATACCGGCAAGGCCCGCCACTCCCGAGGCCCGGTTCAGGCGCATTGCCATCGTTTCCAGCTGATCGTCGGCATGATGCGCGGTCAACAACCATCCAACGAGATTGGCGTCGGCCCAGTCATCCAGCGCATCGTAGCGCGCCTCTCGCGCGGCGGCGGACACGTTGCCACGCGCCATGTTTTCCAAAACCAGCGTTGTGTGCGGCACGCCCATCGCCCGGCAAAGATCGGCGACGAACCTTGCTTCGCGCCCTGACGCTGCCCGCAAACGGTGGTCGACGGTGGCCGCCACAACCCGGCCGGGGAATGTAGCTTCGGCAAGCAGCAGCAGCGCTACGCTATCGGGTCCACCCGAGATTGCGATGCCGATGAGGCCGTCAGCAAGGTCGTTGACGAAGCTGGGTCGACGGGCAAGATTCGCGATATCGGTGCGGAAGCGCGCAATCGCTTCATCAGGCAGGGCATTTGGCGTCAGCACGTCCCTTGGCCGCCTTTGCTTTGAGATCGGAAGATAGTCGGGTCCCATAAACGTCCTGCAATTCGTCATAGACTTTGCAGGCATCGGGCAATTTCTTGAGTTTAGTCAGCGACTGGCCCAGCCATGTCAGGCTTTCCGCCGCGCGTTCGCCTTTTGGCGCCTTCTGGTAGTTTTCGTAGAATGCGACGCTGGCGAGTGCTGGTTTGCCTTCGTCGAAATAGGCACGGCCAAGCAGGTTTTGTGCATAGCTGTAGCGACGATGCGCCGGATATTTAGCGACGAATTCCTTCAACTTTAATTCGGCCTCTGGATAAAGTCCGGCTGAGTAGAGGCGGTAGCCATAGGTGTAATCGTCCTCCGCGGCGTCGCCGGTCGCGGGCATTTCGATCGCGGCGACGGCGGCACGGTGGGCGGGGTCCGGCTTCACGATCGTGGATCTGGTCGGAGCGGCGGGGCGCGGTAGCGGAACTGCACCGGACGAAGATGGGCGGGATGGCGCCACCGTCGGCGCAAGCCCGTCAGTCATCGCAGCGTGACCGGCGCCCTCCAGCGCGGCCAGTCGTCCTTCAAGCCGTTTGATCGCTTCGTCGGCTTGGCGTCCGCGATATCCAGTCTGCTCGACCTGCCCCGTCAGCGACGCCAACCCCTTTTCCAGAGCGTCGATGCGCGAAGCCAGATCGGCCATCGGCGTGGACGCGGGATTGCCCGTCGGCTCTGTTGGCCCGGTGTTCCCGACGATGTCGGGCTGGACCGGAGTTCCACCCGGAAAGACCGAGCGCTGAACCGCCTTCATTTCCTTCTCGAGCTTGCCGATCCGCTGGTCCAGGGGCCCGGCGGACCCGTTGGATTGCGCCATGGCAGGCGGCCCCATAATCGTTCCGGCAAGCAAAGCCGCTGCCCAAATCCTTGCTCGCATCAGTCCATCCTTAGCCAGGTTCGTTTATTATTGTGGCACGGTCGCCAGATGCCCTGCAACAGCCCTACTACCGGGGGCCGCACTTGGCGTCGCAACCAAAGCTGAGGCTGGCGTTCGCGCGTTCAGCGCCGCAGCATTGAGCGGCGCATTGCGAATCGTGGTTTGCGCGGTTCCGAGCGGCGCAACCTCCCGCCCGTCGATCGTGACCTTTAGCGCGTCGGGCCGACCGGTCAGGATCCTCGGATCAGTTGCCGTAAGCGGCACCTGGTAGGTTTCCCCGGCAGCCAGTTCCTTCTGAATCAGAACTGCCTTGGTCGCGTCTGTGATGCGAAGCCAGACGGGCACGGTCGCGGTCAGGGCGACCTGTCCGCGACCTGCGGGCACGACCACCAGCGCAGCGGCTCGGCCCTGCACCACGACCGGGGCAGTAGCCTGCTGCGAAGCTGCCTCCGTTGCCGGGAAGACGGCGTCGTTTTCGCCAAAAAACCCGGCCCGCCATACCCCGTAAGCAATCACGATCACCAGTGCGAGCAGGGCCGCTGTCCACGCCAGCAGGCGCGGGGGCACGCGTGATGGGTCGGCCGGTTCGTAGACATCGGTATCCCGTGCGCCCGGATTGCTGCGTCCGAGCTCAGTGCGCAGGTCGGTCGCCAGCGCGACTTCGTCCATGCCGATCGCGCGCGCATAGGATTTCGCAAAACCGAGCGCATAGGTGTGCGACGGCAACGCGGCATAATCGCTGTTCTCGATCGCAGTCAGATGGCGCAGGGGGATACGGGTCCGTGTGCTAACATCGTTCAAGTCCAGTTTGGCTGTTTCGCGCGCCATTCGGAGGCGCTCACCGACCGAAACCGGGAACAGAGACTTTTCGGGGATTTCGCCGTCGACCATATTTTATCTCCCCATCGCGTAGCGGCATTGCGCGACGGTATGCACTGTCTCAACAATCCGACGCCATGATGTCAACCGAGGCGACACATTCATCAGGCGATCTCGATGTTATTTGCTGTCGCCCATGCCGCCATCGTGGCGCGCATGTCGGCGGGCGGTGATCGAAGAAATCCGGGCATTTCGGCGCGCAGGGCCGTCAGGTCGAGCGAACGAACCATTGCTTTGATCGGGCCGATCGCTGCTGGGGTAATCGAAAGCCGCTCGATGCCAAGACCGAGGAGCGCCATCGCCTCGAGGGGACGTCCGCCCATCTCACCGCAAACGGCGACCGGCACGTCGTGTTCATGCGCGATATTCGACACGCGTGCCAGGAACCTCAGGATAGCCGGGCTCAGCCAGTCATACCGTTCGGCAAGACGCGGGTTGGCGCGATCGGCGGCGAACAAGAACTGGGTCAGGTCATTCGTGCCGATCGACAGGAAGTCGAGTCGGGGCAGCAGGAGGTCGAGGACTTCAGCGAGCGCCGGAACCTCCAGCATCGCGCCATACCGGACAGCGGCCGGCACCCGCTTGCCACGCGCGACCAGCCACGCCCGCTGCGCCTCGAAGATTGCCTGGGCCTGGTCGAACTCCCAGGGTTCCGAGACCATCGGAAACATGACGTTCAGCGTCCGTCCCGCCGCCGCCTCCAGCAGCGCGCGCGCCTGTGGCTTCATGAGGCCGCCACGGTCGAGCGCGACCCGCAAAGCGCGCCACCCCATTGCGGGATTTTCCTCGTTCTCCTCCTGCCGCATATAGGGCAGGGCCTTGTCACCGCCGATATCGACCGTGCGAAAGATCACGGGGCGTTCTCCCGCCGCGTCCAGCACGTCGCGATAAAGGCGTTGCTGCTGCTGGCGCATGGGGAGCGTGGCGGACACCAGGAACTGGAATTCCGTGCGGAACAGGCCGATACCGTCAGCACCGGTAATGTCGAGCGCGGCCGCGTCGTCGCGCAGCCCCGCGTTGACCATCAAGGTGACACGCGTTCCGTCCTTCGATACCGATGGCTGGTCGCGCAATGCCGCAAACTGAGCGCGCCGTTTCTGGCCGATGACGAGCTTTGAATCGAACGCCTCTTCCATTGCGGGGCTGGCGCGAACGACGACATTGCCTTCTGTCCCATCGAGCAACAATGGATCACCGTCGACGATCATCCGGCGCACGTCTCGGACGCGACCGAGCACCGGAATGCCCATTGCCCGGGCGACAATAACGACGTGCGCAGTCAGCGATCCTTCTTCGAGGATGACGCCCTTCAGCCGCCGTCGATCATATTCGAGCAATTCCGCCGGGCCGAGGTTGCGCGCGATCAGGATCGTATCCTGCCGCAATCCCGCCTGCGCTGCCGTGCCGAGTTGGCCCGAAACGATGCGCAGCAACCGGTTCGCCAGATCCTCCAGATCGTGCATCCGGTCGGCCAGCAGTGGATCGTCGATCTGGCGCATCCGCATCCGGGTCCGCTGCTGAACGCGTTCGATCGCGGCTTCGGCGGTGAGTCCGGAATCGATCGCCTCATTGATGCGACGGCCCCAGCCCTCGTCATAGGCAAACATCTTGTAGGTCTCGATGACCTCGCGCGTTTCACCGTCGAGTCCGAATTCGGCCTGCGCCGACATCCGATCGATCTGTTCGCGCATCTTGTCGAATGCCGAATAGACGCGGTGGCGCTCGGCCTCGGTATCCTCGGCAACAGTATGTTCAATAACGATGCGCGGCTGGTGATAGACGGCATGACCGCGTGCCATCCCCTCTACCAGTTTCAGGCCGGTCAGCCGGACCATCTGCGTTTGCAGGACGCGGTCGGTGCCGTGCCGCTTTTCGTCGACCAGCCCGGCATTGGCGATCAGTTCGCTCAGCACCATGGCCACGGTCTGCAATGCCTCGATCTCGACTTCGGCATAGCGGCGGGAATCGGCATGCTGGACGCACAGCACCCCAACGGCTTCCTCACGCCGGACGATCGGCACGCCTGCGAAACTGTGGAACATTTCCTCACCGGTTTCGGGTTTATAGGCGAAATCGGGATGGCTGGTCGCTTCGTCGAGGTTCATTGTATCGACATTGGCGGCGATCGTGCCGACCAGCCCCTCGCCAAGCGCGAGTTTGGTGACGTGGACCGCGTCCTGGTTCAGGCCGCGCGTCGCATAAAGTTCGAGTTCGCCGTCACGCAGGAGATAGATCGAACAGACTTCGCTTTCGAGCGCCTGGCCGATGATTCCGGCAACCTGGTTAAGCTTGGCCTGCGCCCCTGTGCGGGAGGCCATGACCTCATGCAGGCGGGTCAGGATTTCGCGGGCGGAGGCGGCGGCGGATGGCATTTCGTTGCGCTATCAGATGCAGCGCGTGCTTCCAACCGGTAGCCCGGTCGATTGTCGCAATTGCTTCAATCGACCGAACGACGGATCAATTTACGGCAGCGACCTGGACGGACTGCTGCGCAGAAGCGATGGCAATGGCGACGCGCGGCTGGGTCGCGGCCATGGTCAGGTTGGTGCACTTGTTCGCGATGGCCATGGCTTTCAGATCACGAAAGTCGGGCTTGCCGCAAATTGCCTGGACGGCATGACTGATGCGGATATCGAGAACGGCCTTGCCGCGCGCCGAAGTCAGGTCGAGCCCGGCGAAGCTCACGGGGACCGAAACGGTTTCGGCAATTGCGGGAACTGCGCACGAAACAGCGAGCCCCGCGAGGAGGATAGTTGAAATTTTCACGATGGATTCCTTCCACGAATAGAATGACGCCACCTCTGTCGCGATCGCGCGAAGCAGTCGTCCCGAGCCTTGGACCCGGGGGCCTCATGTCACTCAAATAAGTCAAGCGCAAGTCATTACGTTGGCAGTATTATTTCAGTATTTAAGTTGCAGATTTGCACTGAAATATTATGTCGCGCGATTATCCAGTGCTTCCGTAGCTTGCGCGACCAGCTCCGCGACTATGTGGGCGACCGGTTCTTCAAACTTTACCATGCCAACTGACTGTCCCGCCATCAGCGAGCCGTTCTCGACGTCGCCGTCGATGACCGCGCGCCGCAATGCTCCGGCCCAATAATGTTCGATCTGCAACTGGGCCTCGGCCATGGCCAGGCCGCCCTCGTCGATCGATCGGGCCACCTCGACCTGCTTGGCGGTAAACAGCTCCGTGCCGGCGTTTTTCAACGCGCGCACCGGGATGACCGGCAGGCGCGGATCGATCTGGACGCTCGACACCGCATCGCGCGCCGATGCACGAAAGAATGCCTTCTTGAAATTGGGGTGCGCGATGCTTTCGGCCGCGCAGGCAAAGCGGGTGCCAAGCTGGACACCGGCGGCTCCCATTTCGAGATACGCAGCGATCGCTTCGCCGCGACCGATGCCGCCTGCGATAAAGACGGGGACCTGTTCGGCGACTTCGGGAAGGATTTCCTGGGCAAGGACCGACGTGGAAACGGGACCGATGTGGCCGCCCGCCTCCATGCCCTCGATCACCAGCGCGTCCACGCCCGACCGGATCAGTTTTTTGGCAAGGCTCAGGGCCGGGGCAAAGCAGATGAGTTTCGCCCCAGACCCCTTGATCGCGTCGAGACTGCCGGCGGGGGGCAATCCGCCAGCCAGCACGACATGGGTAACGCCATGCTTCGTGCAAACCGCGATCAGGTCCATCAGGTCGGGGTGCATGGTGATCAGGTTCACACCGAACGGCTTGTCGGTGCGCTTTTTCGTCTCTGCAATTTCGGTGTCGAGCAGCGCGGGCGTCATCGCGCCACATGCGATCAGGCCGAACCCGCCCGCGTTGGATATGGCGGCGACCAGATGGCGCTCGCTGATCCACGACATCGCGCCGCACATGATGGCGACTTCACTGCCGAGAAAGGCAGTGCCACGCGCCATCAGGGTGTCGAGGCGGGTCAAGCACCTTCCTCCGCATCGAGGCCATAGGCGGTGTGCAGGACGCGAACGGCGAGTTCGGTGTAATCTTCCTCGATCAGGACGCTGACCTTGATCTCGCTGGTCGAGATTGCCTGGATATTGATACCGCGATCGGCGAGAGCGGTGAACATCGTCGAGGCCACGCCCGCATGGCTTCGCATGCCGACGCCGACCACCGATATCTTGGCGACCTTGGTATCGTGGACCAGCGTCCCGTACCCAATTTCACCGCGCGATTTCTCAAGGACATCGAGCGCCCGGCTGAGTTCGGCCTGGGGGACGGTGAAAGTCACATCGGTCGATCCGGTCGAATGCGCGATGTTCTGGATAATCATGTCGACATTGATGTTGATCGCCGCCAGCGGGCTGAAGATGCGCGCGACCGCACCGGGCTTGTCGGGCACGTCGGTCAGGGTGATCTTTGCCTCGTTCTTGTCGTGGGCGATGCCCGTGATGAGCTGGCGTTCCATATCGTCTCCGATCTCGTCGTCACCGACGATCATTGTTCCGGGAAGGGTGTCGGCCGTCGCGCCGTCATTGGGGTCGTCGAAGCTCGACAGGACCTGGATGCGGACCCCGGTCTTCATGGCCAGGCCGACCGAGCGCGTCTGGAGCACCTTTGCACCGACGCTCGCGAGTTCGAGCATTTCCTCATACGTCACCCGTTTCAGCTTGCGGGCGCGGGGGACGATGCGCGGATCGGTGGTGTAAACGCCGTCGACGTCGGTATAGATGTCGCAGCGATCGGCCTTCATGGCGGCGGCGATCGCGACCGCCGAGGTGTCGGAGCCGCCGCGGCCCAGTGTCGAGATTCGGTCGTTGTCCGACACGCCCTGGAACCCCGGGATCACCGCGACTTCGCCGCTGGCCAGCGCGGCGTCGAGCGCGGCGGTGTCGATGTCCTGGATGCGGGCCGAAGCATGGGCGTCGTTGGTGCGGATCGGCAGTTGCCAGCCAAGCCAGCTTCGCGCCGGAACGCCGATCGATTGCAGGGCCAGTGCAAGCAGCCCGCTGGTCACCTGTTCGCCCGACGCAACCACGACATCATATTCACGGGCGTCGTAAAGTGAGGATGCTTCCCGGCAAAAGCCGACCAGTCGATCGGTTTCCCCGGCCATGGCCGAAACGACGACGGCCACCTGGTTGCCCGCATTCACTTCGCGTTTCACGCGCGCGGCCACGCTGCGGATGCGTTCTATGCCCGCCATCGACGTTCCGCCGAACTTCATCACAATCCGCGCCATATGGCGTCAACTTCCCCCTTGGGCTTTCCAGCGCGGCCCTGATAGAAAGGGGGCATGACGAACGCAACCGCGACCGTGGCGCATACGGCAGATGTAACTATGGCTTCCGATCCAAGCATCCTGTCGCGGGAGGCCGTGCATTTCGGCGCGATGGCAGGTGACTGGTGGAATCCCAATGGATCCTCGGCCATGCTGCACAAGCTGAACCCGGTGCGGCTGGGCTATATTCGCGCAGCGGTGGACCGGCACTGGCAGTTTGATCCTACAGCCCGGCGCCCGCTGGCGGGGAAGCGGGCGCTGGACATGGGCTGTGGCGCGGGATTGCTGACTGAACCGCTGGCACGGCTGGGGGCTGAGGTGACAGGGGTTGATGCGGCCCCGGAAAATATCGCGGCGGCCAGCGCTCATGCGGTGCAATCGCGGCTTGCCGTCGAATATCGCGCTGGCGGGACCGACGTGATCACGGGGAGCCTGTTCGACCTGATCACGTGCATGGAAGTCATCGAGCATGTGGCCGACCCGCGCGCGTTCGTGGCGGGACTGGCAAATGCCTTGGCACCCGGTGGATTGTTGATCCTGTCGACGCCGAACCGGACCGCTTTGTCGAAACTGGCGATCATCACCGTCGCCGAAGGTCTTGGACAAATCCCCCGGGGGACGCACGACTGGGACAAATTCCTGACACCCGACGAACTGCAACGACTGCTGGCGGGCGCGGGGCTGAGCGCAATCGACACCCGTGGGATCAGCTACCGTCCAGGCAGCGGCTTTGCGCTGACCGATGACCTGAACCTCGATTATCTGATGACTGCCGTAGGTCGCTAGGCGGCGAGCGGGAAGCGCAGCATCCGGCTTTCGATCGGGACCAGCGCCTGCGCCGCCCTGCCGGTCAGGCGCAGGATTTCGGGATGGGCTGCGTCCAGGCCCCCAGTCAGCGATCCGAATGCCGGCAGTATCAGCTTGGTCGCAGACGCCACGAAACACCGCCGGGCAACGCGGCGACCGCGCACCGACACGCGCAGCTTGGGATGGAAATGGCCCGACAGCTCGGGGCGCGGCTCATGCGGTGACGCCTCGTGGCGCAGGATCAGGCCATCGACTTCGGCCTCGTCGACAATCCGCCCGCCGCAATGGTCGATCAGGCCAGCATCATGGTTTCCGGTAATCCACACCCAGTCGAGCGCACCGGTCAACGACCGCAACAGCGCCTGCGCCCTGGCGGGCAAGCGCTCACAACCGGCACTGTCGTGGAAACTGTCGCCGAGGCACCAGATTTCGCGCGGCGCACAAGCCACTGCCAACGCGGTCAGGTCAGTGAGGGTCGCGATTGAATCATAAGGGGGCAGCAACTGGCCGCCGATGGCAAACCAGCTCGCCTTTTCCAAATGCAGGTCGGCGACAATCAGCGCCCGACGCGCCGGCCAGTAAAGCGCCCCTCCGGGGAGCGCGCAAAGGTCGTGGTCGGCGAACGAAAAGGGAACCATTGGTCGGCGACTATGCCGTCACACGTCGCCCGGCAAGAGAAAGCGGACCTTTCGCTGGGCAAAATCGACCGAAACCCGACGAAACGACCGGAGCGTGTCGATACCTAGCAGCATGGCGGGCCGGTTTTGAAGTCCGAAGCGCTTGAAGGGATGGGCATCGGCAAAGGCAATGAAGACCTGGCGAAGCTCGATCCCGCCGATGCGCACCTTGTCGACCGCCGATACTTCGGCCGCGAGCCGGGCGCCGGTAACGTCGATCAACTCGGTCCCGACAAAGCGCATCTTGCGATGCCGCCTGGCCAGCAGAGTGCGAAGCGCCGTATTGCCCACCGTGTTCTGCGCGCCCGAATCGATGATGACGGTGACGGGGACAGAGTCGATCTGGGCATCGACCAGCACCAGCTGGCCATATCGCGAGCGCGCCGTCACCACGATGGTATCGGGATCCACCGGTTCGCGTGCGCCGGGTTCGGCGATGGTCAGCGTGCGCGCGCGGAAGTCCATGATGATCCGCCGATCCTTCAGCGAGTCGATGCCCAAAATGCCCTGCGCGCCGATATTGCTCTCGGCGAGCGCGGGGGCGTTGATGCGGGGAATGACGCGACCGGCGATCCCGAGCCGCTTCAGCGCGACGGTCGAAACGCGGTCGACACTCACCATGCCATGAAGCGTTGCCGATCCCGCAGCTTCCAGGCCCAGGCTGTCGGCGAGCGCGCGTGAAATGACGCTTCTATCCGCGCCGGTATCGACGATGAAGTGATAAGGGCCGGACCCGTCGATCATCACCGGAACGGTCATGCGCATCGCGCTGTCAGCGGCGCTGTCGATCACCGTCGGCTGCACGAGAGGTGGCGGCGTGCTCTGGGCAGCGCCGCGGGCACAAACCAGCAGCAGCGATGTCGCGATCATAACTGTCGAAACCCGATGCCTCGATGCGGGCATTCCGCCGTCTCCTGCGGACATCTGCCATGCCCCTGTTTGGAAACATGACCGAAAATCCTATGGCCGAACAGGGAAATCGGATCAGTCGATCCGCATCGCTTCGGCCGCCAGGGCCTCGGCCTCGATCAACAGGTCGTCGTCCGCCGAACCCTGTGGAACATGCTCGCGGCCGATCATCACCAGCACCGGCACCGCAAGCGGCGTAACCCGGGGCAAGTCGACGTGGAGAATGGTGTCAACGGCGCGGTCCAGCAGCGCGCCGAGCCTGCCGACGTCGGTCATCCGGGCGCGGGCATCGGCCCATGCTGCCTTCAACAGCAGATGGTCGGGATCGTAGCGGCGCAGGACATCGTAGATCAGGTCGGTCGAAAAGGTAACCTGTCGCCCCGTCTTGCGCTTGCCGGGATGCTGGCGTTCGACCAAGCCGCCGATGACCGCGACCTCCCGAAACGCGCGCTTCAGCAGATGCGAACTTTGCACCCAGTCGACAAATTCATCTTCCAGAATGTCCGCCGAAAACAAGGGCCGGGGATCGATGATGGGTTCCAGCGAAAAGGTCGCCAGCGCATAATCATTGGCAACAAATCCGACGGGTTTCAGTCCGAGCGTCTCCATCCGCTTGGTCAGTAGCATCCCGAGCGACTGGTGGGCGTTCCAACCCTCGAACGGATAGGCGACCATGTAGTGGCGGCCATGATGCGGGAAAGTCTCGATCAGCAACTGTCCCGGCGCAGGCAGGACCGAGCGCCGCACCTGCATCTCCAGCCACTCGCGGACATCGGTGGGAAAGCGCGCCCACTGGCTCTTGTCGTCCAGAAAAGTGCGGACCCGCCGGGCCAGGTGGGTGGACAGCGCCAGCCGCGCGCCCCCGTAGCTGGGAATCCGTGCCGGTCGTGACGATGCCCGCACGATCAGCTCCTCGGTTTCGATCCGTTCGACCTCAAGGCTGATGCCTGAGAAGAAAAACGTGTCCCCGGTGGTCAGCGATGCGGCGAAACCCTCCTCGACCCGGCCCAGCTTGCGACCGTTCTTGAAGCGGACCGTGAGCATTGTCGCTTCGACGATGATGCCCGCGTTCATGCGGTGCTGGGTCACAAACCGGGGATGCGTGACCCGCCACAAGCCGTCGGGATCGCGCGTCAGGCGGCGAAACTTGTCATAGGCACGCAGCGCATAACCGCCCGTTGCGATGAAATCGAGCACGCGCGCGAATGTCTCCGGGTCCAGCGCGCTGTAGGGAAGTGCCGACTGGATTTCAGCAAGCAGCCGGGCTTCGTCGAAGGGGGCGGCACAGGCGCACGCCATGACATGCTGCGCCAGCACGTCGAGCGCGCCGGGGCGGAACAGATCCTCGTCGAGTTCACCCGCCTCGACCGCATCGAGTGCCGCGCGTGCTTCAAGATATTCGAAGCGGTTGCCGGGCACGAGCACGGCTTCGGATGGTTCGTCGAGCCGATGGTTGGCGCGCCCGATCCGCTGGAGCAGCCGCGACGATCCTTTCGGTGCGCCCATCTGCACGACGCAATCGACATTTCCCCAGTCGACGCCCAGATCGAGGCTGGCGGTCGCGACCAGCCCGCGCAACTTGCCATCGGCCATCGCGGCTTCGACCTTGCGCCGGGCTTCGATGTCGAGCGAGCCGTGGTGGATGCCGATCGGCAGGCGCTGTTCGTTGGCTTTCCATAAATCCTGGAAGATCAGTTCGGCCAGCGCGCGCGTGTTGCAGAACACCAGCGTCGTGTTGTGCGTCTCGATCTCGGCCATCACCTGTGGTGCGGCGTACCGTCCCGAATGCCCCGCCCAGGGCACGCGACCTTCGGGCAGCAGGATGGCGATATCGGGTTCGGCCCCCGGGTCGCCCTGAACGGCGGTGACGCTGTCTATGTCGCCATTGGGGGCCAGCCATGCGCGGTAGCCGTCGGCATCGGCGACGGTCGCCGACAACGCAACCCTGCGCAGATTTGGGGCAATGGTCTGGAGACGCGACATCCCGAGTGACAGCAGGTCGCCGCGTTTGCCGGTAGCAAAGGCGTGGACCTCGTCGATTACCACAGTCTTCAGTCCTGCGAACAAGGCGGTGCTGTCGGGATAGCTCAACAACAGGCTCAGGCTTTCGGGCGTGGTCAGCAAGACATGCGGCGGACGTTCGCGCTGACGTTTCTTGCGGTCGGACGGCGTGTCGCCCGTGCGCGTCTCGACCCTGATGTCCAGGCTCATCTCGGCAATCGGGGTCAGCAGGTTGCGCTGCACATCGACGGCCAGCGCCTTTAAGGGCGAGATATAAAGTGTGTGAAGCCCATCAACCAGATGCTCAATCAACTCTACCAGCGTCGGCATGAATCCGGCGAGCGTCTTGCCCGATCCAGTCGGCGCGACGAGCAGGGCATGGTGTCCTGCCCGCGCTGCTGCCATCATTTCGAGCTGATGACGTCGCGGCTGCCAGCCCTTGGCCGCAAACCAGTCGCCAAGCACCTGCGGCAGCGGGATGTGGTCGATCTTTGAATCCATGGGCATCGCATCCATATAGGGATCATGGCGCGTCTCG
>NZ_JANXNX010000067.1 GCF_025353885.1 Sphingomonas sp.
CGCGCAGTCTCACTGCGTCCCGTTGATCCAGCCTGCCGGGTCGATTGGAACCCATATCCTTCTCTTTCGGTCGTATCGCTGCACCTCGAAATGGAGGTGGCTTCCTCCTCTCAGCGCGTTGCCGCTGGTGCCGACGAGCCCGATGACCTGGCCACCCCTGACCTTTGCCCCGACCGCCAGGGCCGGGCTGTCACGCAAATGATTATAGGTCGTTCGGGTGCCGTCCGGGTGGTCGATCCAGATCCTCTTGCCATAGCCGGTCATGCCGATCTGGTGGACCATGACGGGCTTGCCATTTCCATCGAGCACGGCGTTGCCCGCTTTGTCCTTTTTCGGCACCAGGTTGAACACCTTGACCCGGTTGCCGTGCCCATCTTGCGTCCAGTGTTTGAGCGGTCCCAATTCCGGCTTGATGTGCGAAACCACCCCGTCGGCCGCCGCCTGGACCGGGGTATCCGGCTTTTGTGGCAGATCGACGCCCATATGCGGCTTGCCGCTCCGCCAGCGATGGGCACCGGTCGGGTCGAAGCGGCCATCGCCGTAAAATTCGGCGCCGTTGGGTCCCTTGATACCCTTTCTCGATGTCGAACCATCCGAGGCACCGCCATAGCCATGCACCGGCCAGCGCCGTTGCAAAAGCGGGGCAGTGCCGGCTGTTGCTGCTGCCTTCGGTTGCGCGACCGGCACCGGCCGGGCTTGCCGCACAGGCGCCGCTTTCACGGGTGTTCGCGGCGCGGGGGGCGGCGCAGCGACGGGCGCCGGGGCGCCTTGCTGCTTCATCTGATCGCGCCGGATACCCTCCATGATGACGGCGAGCGGGTCATCACCACCGGGCCGCGCCGCTACGGGCGGAACAGGGCGTTGCGGGCCGCGCAGGGCGGACAGGTCATCGGCGAGGGCCGGCTGAAACGATGGCCCGACCGGCGGCTGTGGCGGGGCAGTAGCGGAAGCGGGAAAAGCCGCGAGGGCAATGCCCAGATTGCGGGGCGGTCTGGACTGGGGACTGGCGGGGTTGATGGATGCCGCGGCGGGATCGACGGGCAGACGGGCGCGGAGAGCAGGAGTACACATGCCGGCGACACTACGTATGTCGCCCCTGATGTTGAATCGACTTGGACGGCGTGCGCGACATCCCGATTCAACCGCGCCGCAAAAACCTCCAATATGCTGCCATCACCGCAGCCTCGGTTGCCGGCTCTTTCTCATCGTCGATCACGAAAACGGGGGCCCCGGCTCGCTCTCTGTTATTGCCTGTTATCGCTCTGTTCCGGCCCCTGTTATGCCTGATCCGGGCTCTGTTCCGAGCCCTGTTCTTGGCATGGGATTGACGCCAACACACTGAATATCAAAGATAAACTATGAGCGATGTGCTCAAAAAAAGTTATCTTCCGCTGTTATCGCGCGAATAACAGAGCGGAACAGAGAACGTGCCGCCAGGCCGCCGTTGCTCGTGTGCCGAGGTGTGCCGGCTATTCTGCCGGTTTCACCACCCTCGGCACGAGGATCCGCCCGAGCATCTTCGACCCTTCCGAATCCTCGGTCAGTTCGACATCGACGATCTGCTCCCGCTGGTTGGGGCGGCCGAAATTGCGGAACAGATGCGCGGTCAGCACCGAGGCGCCGTTGGGGTCGAGC
>NZ_JANXNX010000106.1 GCF_025353885.1 Sphingomonas sp.
AAAGAAATGCTTCCGATCCGACAGCCGTATAGGCCCCGGCCTGCGCCGGGGTGACGGGCCGATTGTCTGGCCCCCTAAACCGCCCCCAACGCCTGCCGGAAATCGGCGATCAGGTCGTCCGCATTTTCAACCCCCACCGAAATACGCACCAGATTGTCGCTGATCCCCAGCCCATCCTTGCGTTCTTGCGGCACGGAGATGTGCGTCATCGCGGCGGGCGCGCTGGCCAGCGTTTCGGTCCCGCCCAGACTGACCGCCAGCTTGGCGATCTTCAGTGCGTCCAGGAACGCGAACGCCTCGCGCTCGCCGCCCTTCAGGTACAGCGAAAACGTCGATCCCGCCCCGGTGCAATGGCGATTATAGATGTCCGCCTGCCGTGATCCGGCCTCCAAGAAACCCAGATACCCGACCGTTTCGACCTGCGGCTGTTCGCGCAGGAACGCACACACCTTCGCCGCATTTTCGCCCGCCCGGCTCATCCGCAGTTCCAGCGTCTCCAGGCTGCGCAACAACATCCATGCCGAGTGCGGATCGGTGATCGTGCCGATTGTGTTGCGCATCATCCGGATCGGGTTGATCATGACCTTCGACCCGACCGCGCCGCCCGCGACCAGGTCGCTGTGCCCGCCCGCATATTTGGTCAGCGAATAGATCACCAAGTCGGCACCCTGTTTCAGCGGCTTCGCCCACAGCGGCCCCAGAAACGTATTGTCGATGACGATCGGTGGCTTTTCACCCGGAAACGCGGCGTCGCGCGACGCCTTGACCGCCTCCACATCGACCAGCGCATTGGTCGGATTCGCCGGGCTTTCCAGATAAACCAGCGCGACATTGCCCTTGGCCTTGGCCGCCGTCATCACCGCATCGATCTCGTCGCGCGTCGCGCCCGCCGGAAAGTCGAGCCAATGCACGCCAAACCGGCCCAAGATGCGCCCGATCAGCGTTTCGGTCGCGGCATAAAGCGGTGCCGAATGGACAATGACGTCGCCGGGCTTGACCAGTGCGAGCATGACGGTCGCAATCGCCGACATTCCGCTGGAAAACACCAGTGCGTCCTCGGCATCTTCCCAGATACTTAAGCGGTCCTCCAGAATTTCCTGGTTCGGACCGTTGAAGCGTGAATAGACCAGCCCCTCCGCACCGCCCGGTCGCTTGCCGGTGATCCCTTCGAAAAACCGTTTTCCGGCCGCCGCATTTTCAAAGACGAACGTCGAAGTCAGAAAAATCGGCGGCTTCAGCGATCCCTCGGATAACGCGGGATCGAACCCGTGGCCCATCATCAGCGTCTCGGGCGACAGCCGCCGCCCGCCGATTTCGAGGATGTCCTGCTTGGGGCGGCGGCGCGGGCTGACGCCCGTCAATTCGGCTTCATCGGTCATCGGGATTTCCTTGGCATCTTCTCATGATGCGCGTTGTAACGCGTCGAGCTGCATCCCGATACCGTCACCCCGGCGAAGGCCGGGGCCTATACGGGCTTATTCATCGGTCGCACATGTGATAAAGGCACACCCAATCCGACGTCCGCACAGGCCCCGGCCTAAGCTGGGGTGACGGTCGAACCCACCGCAATCAACGAAATCTGTCGCCCATAATCCGGCTCGCCGCCATGCGTCGCCCGCCGAAAACTAAAGAACCGCGTCGGCAGCGCATAGGTGTCCAGCCCCAGCGCCGCCACGCGCGTCACGCCCGCCGCCGCAAGCCGGTGTGCGACATACGCTTCCAGGTCGAATTGGAAATGACCCGCCCGCCGACCGTCGGCAAAAAAGCGCTCGGTGGCGGGATCGTGGGCGGCAAAGCGCATCCGGAACGCGTCGTCCACCTCATAGGACGCCCGCGCGATACAGGGTCCGATTGCCGCTGTAATCCGGTCGCGGCGCGCGCCAAGCCGTTCCATCGCGGCGACTGTGGCATCGGTGATCCCGCCCAGCGCACCCTTCCACCCCGCGTGCGCCGCGCCGACGACTCCGGCCTCGACATCGGCCAGCAGGACGGGCGCGCAATCCGCCGTGACGATGCCCAGCACCAGTCCGGGGCGGTCGGTCACCAGCGCGTCGGCATGCGGGCGCGCGTCGTCGGGAAAGGGCGCTTCGACCGTCACCGCATCCGCCGAATGGGTCTGGTAGACCGTCACCAGTTGCGCCCCCGGAGCCACCGCCGCGACCGCCCGCCGCCGATTCTCGGCCACCGCCAGCGGGTCATCCTGCGACCCCAGGCCGACATTCAGGCCGCTCACGATTCCGTTCGAAACACCGCCATTCCGACCCAAAAACCCATGCGGGACACCCGATAACAAGCCCGATTGGCTAATATCGCACATCATCATGAAAAGCCGCTCGGGATGGGCCAGTTGCGCGCGGTGATGGCCATCGCCCGGAACAGTATCCCCATCGCGTCTGGCGCGGTAAGTCTTTGATGTGCCGCGACAATCTCATCTGCCCGTGCCGGGGATTGCCGCGCCAGCGCCGCCGCGCGGGCGGCGATTCCCATGCTCCCCAGGAAATCGCGCTGCGACACCGGGCCGTGGACGATCGATCCGGTCAGCGTCGCGGCGGCACCCAAGGTGGCAAAATCGACGTGCGCGCTCAAATCGACGGTGCCGGGCGCATCGAACGGATTGGCGGGCTGATGGTGGCGGACCGCCTGCAAAGTCTCACCGGCCGCGGGTCCGTCATAGCCATAATCGACGACAAGCACCGCGCCGCCCTGCCGCTCAAGTCGTTGTGATAGCGCGCGAATAATGGCGACGCCCGGCGGCGAAGTCTCGACGATGCTGCCCACCGGCGCATCCCGCAGCGACTCGGGCACGATCGTTTCCGGCACCAGTTTTCCCGATACCGGCAGGAACAGCGTATCCTGGCACGCGACCATCCGCTGTCGCCAGCCATCAGGCGCGCGGACCAGTTGCTGAACCGGCAGCGCGTCAAAAAACTCATTGCAAACAACAACTAACGCGCCATCTTTGGGCAGGGTCGTGATGTCATCGTGCCAGATCGCGCCCGGCAAAACCCGCCGCTGCTCGTCCCGCAACCGCGGAGAGGTCTCAACGAGATGCTCTACCAACTTCATCCCGCCGCGCGCCATCGCCCGCCCCGCATCCACCGCCAGCGTCCCGCGACCGGGGCCGAGTTCGACATAATGCACCGCCGGTCGTCCCGCGCGGTCCCACAGGTCGGTCAGCCAGACCCCGATCAGTTCACCGAACATCTGGCTGATTTCCGGCGCGGTGATGAAATCGCCGTCGGCCCCGACCGAGGCGCGGGTCGCATAATATTCGGCATTGGCAGCCGCCATGAACTGCGCCACCGACATTGGCCCGCCCAGCGTGATCGCCCGCGCCAGTCGTTCAGGCAGCGCGCCGATTTCAAGCGACGCTGGCAAGACCCGCCGTACCCTCGACCCGCACGCGCCGGGCCTTTGCGGTCGCGACCAGATAGAGGCCGACCAGGATCATCGGGATCGACAGCGTCTGCCCCATCGTCAGGCCCCACGACAGATGCTCGAGCCCCGCATCGGGTTGCCGCACCAGTTCCAGCAAAGTGCGCGCCAGACCGTAACCGACCAGTCCGGTGCCGACCAGCTTGCCAGGCTGGTAACGCGCATCGGTCTTCCAGAACATCAGGTTCAGCACCGCGAACAGCACGATTCCCTCCAGCCCCGCCTCATAGAGCTGGCTGGGATGGCGCGGGATGCCGTCGCCCGTTGCCGGAAATATGATGCCCCACGGCAGCGTCGTCGGTCGCCCCCACAGCTCGCCGTTCACGAAATTTGCCAGCCGCCCAAAGAATAGCCCGAACGGCGTCACGCAGGCCACATAGTCGCAGATCCGCATCATGTTGAGCCGGTGCTTGCGCGTGAAATACAGCAGCGCGAGGATGACGCCCAGGAAGCCGCCGTGGAGCGACATCCCGCCCTCCCACAGCTTCAGCATCTCGAACGGGGTTGCGATCATCTCGGGCTTGTAGAACAGGATATAGCCGATCCGCCCGCCGAGGATGATGCCCAGCGTGACGTAAAAGACCAGGTCGTCGGCATGACGCCGCGCCATCGGTGCGCCGGGCTGCGCGAGCAGCTTCAGCAGATACCACCAGCCCACCAGAATCCCCGAAATATAGGCGATGCTATACCAGCGGAGCTTGAAGAAACCGAGGTCGAGGGCGATCGGCGACAGATGCAGGTCGCTCCAATTGATGGCTGCCGTAGCGTCACTTGCGAACTGTGCAATCAAAGCTTTTCCCCATGAGTTTCGCGCTCCATACAGAGCGTGTTGGCGAAGACCAAGCGGAGAGACGACACGATGCTATCGGAACTGGACCTGCGGATCGAACAAGCGATCGGCGACCTTACAAATGCGGATGGTCTGCTGCCGCTGACGACGTTTGCGCTGCCCGGTGGAAACCTGGTTCCGATGATCGCAAGCGCCCCGCCGACGCTTAATGCCTATTTCGCCGAATTCTGCGCGCAACACGGCGATGCCGACTTCATCGTCGATGGCGACGAGCGCATCAGCTTCACGCAAGGCTATGCTGCCGCCGTCGACGTGGCCCAAGCGCTGGTCACCGGGTTCGGCATAAAGCCCGGCGATCGGATCGGCATCGCGATGCGGAACGCCCCCAGCTGGATCATCCTGTACATGGGCACGCTGATGGCCGGCGGCGTCGCCACGCTGCTCAACGGCTGGTGGCAGGGAGCCGAACTGTCGAACGGTGTTGCCGATGTCGAGGCCCGGCTGGTGTTTGCCGACCCACCGCGCGTGAAGCGGCTCAATCAGTGCGGCAATCCTCCTGCGTGCGAAATCGTCTCGGTCGATGTTGCCTTGCCTCTTGCCGAGGCCCTGGAACATATCATCGTGCGCGGCACGGGGGCCGTCGAATTGCCGACTGTCGAACCCGACGACCTGGCGACGATCCTGTTTACAAGTGGATCGACGGGCCAGTCGAAGGGCGCGTGTTCGACCCACCGCGCGGTCGTTCAGGCGACCTTCTCTTATCTGGCCACGGCAATGGTGGTCCTCCGGCTCGGAACCGAAAATGGCACGATCAAGGCAGATGCCCCCCAACATGCCGTCCTGATGACAGTGCCGCTGTTCCACGTTACCGGTGAAGTTCCGATGATGCTCGTCAGCTTCGCGATCGGTCGCAAGATCGTGATGATGCCCAAATGGGACACACTGCGGGCGATGCAGCTGATCGAAAGCGAGCGGGTCACCAACTTTACAGGTGTGCCACTGATGAGCTGGGAGATCCTGAATCACCCTGATCGTAGCCAGTATGACCTGTCGACGGTGCAGTCCTTCTTTGCC
Organism: Sphingomonas sp.; assembly: GCF_025353885.1. GTDB lineage: Bacteria > Pseudomonadota > Alphaproteobacteria > Sphingomonadales > Sphingomonadaceae > Sphingomonas_O. The sequence continues at coordinate 5,300 of NZ_JANXNX010000106.1, forward strand.
GGGGGCGCGCCGCGCCCGCCCGAACACGTCCGGCGGCTGAACGAGGAACTGCCCGCGCCACCCGCCCTTGGTTACGGGCTGACTGAAACCAATGCCGTCGGCTGCAGCAACTTCCTCACCAACTATCTCGACAAGCCGAATTCGACGGGCAGGGCTTCGAAACCGCTGGTCGACGTCGCCATTCTGGATGATGCGGGCACATCGGTGCCGCAGGGCGAACGCGGGGAAATTTGCATTCGCACGGTCGCCAATTTCCGCGAATATTGGAACCGGCCCGAAGCCACGGCGGCAGCGACGACGACCGACGGCTATTTCCGAACGGGCGATATCGGCTATCTTGATCCCGAAGGCTATATCTTCATCGTCGACCGCAAGAAGGACATCATCATTCGCGGTGGCGAAAATATCAGCTGCCAAGAAGTCGAAGCCGCTATCTATACCCATCCCGCCGTCGCCGAGGCCTGTGTATTCGGATTGCCCGACGAGCGGCTGGGCGAGATTGTTGGGGCGCTGGTCCATTATCATCCCGGTGATCACCTGAGCGAGGAAGCCCTGCGGTTTTTCCTCGGCGAACAATTAGCCGCGTTCAAGGTGCCAGCCCAGGTCTGGATTTCCGAGACGCCGTTGCCAAAGCTCGGGACCGAAAAGATCGACAAGGTCGCACTCCGGGCGCAGTATCGCCAGATATTCATCCAGCAGTCGGTCGACGCCTAGGTCTGGCGTGAACCCACGCGCTTGCCTATCAGTCGACTGATGGCCGTCGATCGTTCGCTTCGTTTCCCCCGCACTATGACGCGTCGCGGCCTGTTGATCGGCGGCGGTGCGGGGGTCGGGCTGCTGATTGGATGGGGCGCGTGGCCCCGGACCTATCGACCCAATCTAAATGCGACGCGCGATGAACGGATTTTCAACGCCTTCGTAAAGATCGGGATGGACGGACATGTGACGGTTGTCGTGCCGCAGGTCGAGATGGGGCAGGGGGTCTACACCACCTTGCCGCAGATCGTGGCCGACGAATTGGGCGCGGACTGGCGGACGATCGGGGTCGAGCCTGCACCAATTAACCCACTGTATAACAACAGTCTGTTCGTCGAGGAATGGGACGGTGACAACGGCGAGCGCCAGGGTTTAACCAATCTATGGCTGTTGCGTGACGGGTTAATGGTAACCGGCGGATCGACGTCGGTGCGGGGGTTCGAGGATCGGCTGCGCGAGGCGGGCGCGGCGGCGCGGGCATTATTGTGCGTTGCCGCCGCAAAACGCTGGGATGCCGACTGGCGCGCGTGCGACACCGGGAGCGGATTCGTAACTCGGGGCGAGGACCGGGTCAGGTTCGGGGAGATTGCCGCTGAAGCGGCAACGGCGAAGCTGCCGAGAGACATCGGACTTCGCGAGGGCCGCAACAACCGGCTGACAGGCCAGTCGTTGCCCCGTCTGGATGCCCCGTCGAAGGTTGATGGCAGCGCCCAATATGCCGCCGATATTCGGCTGCCCGACATGGTCTATGCCAGCATCGCGCAGGGGCCGATCGGCAATACCCGGCTGAAATCGATTGACCGGCGTGCGGCGGAGCGGATCGCAGGTGTTCTAGCGGTGGTGCAGACCGACGGCTGGGTGGCCGTCGTCGCGACAAACTGGTGGACGGCGAACACGGCACTGTTGGCGATGCGGCCCAAGTTCGAGACGACAGGCGGGCTGGCCGATGATCGCAAGATCGACGCGGCGTTGGACGCAGCGTTCGAGAATGGAACCCGGATCACCAGCATCGGCGACGTCGGCGCGGCGTTTCGCGGGGCGCAGGTGCTGACTGCCCACTATCGAATCGGCCTGGCACCCCATGCCGCGATCGAGCCGGTAAGCGCCACCGCCGCGATCGATCATGGTGAGATGCAATTGTGGATCGGCACGCAGGTGCCGGGGCTGGCGGGGCAGGCGGCGGCGCGGGCGATCGGGCTGGACCCGGCCAAGGTGACAGTGCATCCCATGTTGATCGGCGGATCGTTTGGGCGGCGTTACGAAATCGAAATCGCGGCGCAGGCAGCCATTCTGGCGCAGAAGATGAAGCGTCCGGTGCAACTGGTCTGGTCGCGGGCAGAGGACATGCGGCAGGATCGGTTCCGGCCCGCCGCCGCCGCTCGAATGGCCGCACGAATGGCGCCTGGTGGTCGTATCGAGGCGTGGCTGGGCAAGATTGCGACACCCGCCACGACCGCCGAATTGAAGGCGCGAATCGTCGGAAGCGTCGGCGCGCACGAAGCAATGACGGCACAGGCCGGGGTGTCGGTGCCGGCGTCGGTGGCGGGTGCCGTGCCGCCCTATGCGATCCCCAATGTCGCGATCGACCTTCATCCGGCGGGCATCGGTGTCCCGACGGGTGATTGGCGAGGGCGCGCCCACGGGGCGAGCGCATTCTTCACCGAATGTTTTATCGACGAACTGGCGGCGTCGCAGGGGATCGAACCATTTTCATTCCGCATGGGCTTGCTGGGGGACAATCCGCGGCTGGCCCTGTGCCTATCGAAATGCACTTCGCTCGGCGGCTGGAACGGCGGCGGACCCGGCACTGCGCAGGGACTCGCGTGTCATTCGATGGCAGGATCGCACGTCGCAGTGATGGCGGAGGCGCGCATCGGTGACGATGGCCGGGTAAAGGTCGATCGGCTGGTGGCGGTCGTGGATTGCGGCGAAATTATCAACCCCGACATCGTCCGGCAACAGGTCGCGGGCGGCATGATCTTTGGGATGTCGGCGGCCACGGGGGCGGCAGTCAGCATCGAACGCGGACTGGCTGGGCCCGAACAGCTGGGCGCATTGCGCCTGCCAAGGCTGGTCGATGCACCACGCATCATCATCGAACTGGTCGGCACGCCGCACCGCGCAGGTGGCGTCGGTGAACTATCGGTCGCGCCGGTCGGGCCCGCCATCGCCAATGCTTTGTTTGCTGCTACGGGGCGGCGGTATCGCAGCTTGCCCTTGCTGGCGCCGATCGGCGGAATGGAGACGAAATCCTAGTGGACAAACCCGCCGACCATCCGCCGGTTGCACCGCCGCGCATTGGCGTGCTGCTAATCAATCTGGGAACCCCCGACGCTGCAACGCCGGTCGCGGTCAAACGGTATTTGCGCGAATTTCTGTCGGATCGTCGCGTTGTCGAATTACCACCGATCCTGTGGCAGCCGCTGCTTCGCGGTGTCGTGCTGAACACGCGGCCTGCAAAGTCGGCGCACGCCTATGGCCAGATATGGACCGACGACGGTTCGCCCCTCGATGCCATCACGCGCGCGCAGGCGCGCGGCCTCGCGGACAGTTTCGGTCCGGTCGTGACGGTGGACTATGCAATGCGCTATGGCCAACCGACGATTCCGGACAAACTGCACGCGCTGAAGGCGATGGGGTGCGAACGCATCCTGATTGCGCCGCTGTATCCGCAGTATTCGGGGGCAACGACCGGGACTGTAAACGACAAGGCCTTCGCGACGCTGGCGGCGATGCGCTGGCAACCGGCGATCCGAACGCTGCCCCCCTATCATGACGATCCAGATTATATCGCGGCGCTTGCGGCTTCGATCTCGGCGTCGTTGGCTGAACTTTGTTTTGAACCCGAAGTGCTGGTGACGAGTTTTCATTCGATGCCGGAGGCGACCCTGATCAAGGGCGATCCCTATCATTGCCAGTGCCAGAAGACCGCCCGACTGCTGAGCGCAGCTTTGGGCCGTGACCTGGTGGTCAGTTTCCAATCGAAGCTGGGACGTGCGAAATGGCTGGGACCACCGACCGAAGCCACTTTGGCGCGGGTCGCGGGTGAGGGGGTGAAGTCGGTCGCGGTGGTCACCCCCGGGTTTTCTGCCGACAATCTGGAAACGCTGGAAGAGATCGCGATTCGTGGGCGTGAGACTTTCATGGCGGCAGGGGGCCGGGATTTCGCCTGCCTGCCGTGCCTAAACGACAGTGAGCCGGGTATGGCGATGCTGCGAAAATTACTTGCGCGCGAACTTGAAGGCTGGAGCGCGCCTGTCTAGGCTTGAGCCTGATAATCGGGAGAGAGATATATGGCACGCGTCGCAATCGTTACCGGGGGAACGCGCGGAATTGGCGAAGCGATCAGCCTGGCTTTGCAGAAATCGGGAATTACCGTGGCGGCGAACTATGGCGGCGACGATGCAAAAGCCAAGGCTTTTTCCGAAAAGACCGGGATTGCCGTTTACCGCTGGGATGTCGGTGATCACCAGGCATGCCTGGACGGCTGCGCCCGGGTCGAGGCAGAACTGGGGCCGGTCGATATCGTCGTCAACAACGCCGGGATCACGCGCGATGGGACGCTGGCGCGGATGACCTTCGAAGATTGGAACGACGTGATGCGCGTCAATCTGGGCGGTTGTTTTAACATGGCCAAGGCCTGTTTTCCCGGTATGGTCGCACGGGGCTGGGGCCGGATCGTCAATATCGGTTCGATCAACGGGCAGGCCGGGCAATACGGACAGGTCAACTATGCCGCCGCCAAGTCGGGCATTCACGGGTTTACCAAGGCGCTGGCGCAAGAGGGCGCTCGCAAAGGCGTGACGGTCAACGCAATCGCGCCCGGTTACATCGACACCGACATGGTCGCCGCAGTGCCCGCCGACGTCCTGGCAAAGATCGTGGCGAAGATCCCGGTCGGCCGCCTGGGGCAGGCCCACGAAATCGCGCGTGGGGTGTCCTTCCTGGTGTCGGAGGATGGCGGGTTCGTCACCGGGTCGACGTTGTCGCTCAATGGCGGGCAGCATATGTATTGAGCGACGGTGCGTTCGCCTACCGATCGCCAGTCAAGCATTCCGTAACGATCGCCGGGCACGAGACGGCGATCACGCTGGAACCGATCTTCTGGGATGCGCTCCGCGGTGCTGCTCTGGCGCGGTCGTTGCCGCTGAACGCGTTGGTCGCGCAGATCGACGTCGAGCGCATCGCGACCGCCAACCCACCGAACCTGGCAAGCGCGATAAGGCAGTGGTTGATGATGGCTGGCAAGGGCGGATAAACTTGCTAGAGCCGCCAGTGTAATGGCCGAACCCGACGACGAACCGCTGAGACTGCGACTGACCCGCGAAGGAAGTGCCGCGCTGGGCTGGGGGCGGGGTGTCTGGGCGCACCGGCTGGGGAAGCTCGTCGTGCTGGGGATCGCGGCGGTACTGGTCGGGTGGCTGGCGATCTGGCTGGTCTTTGCGCGCGACCTGCCCGATGCAAAACAACTGCTGGCCTATCAACCACCGCTGCCGACCAACGTGCGCGGCTACGACGGAACCCCGATCCACAGCTATGCGCGCGAGCGGCGGGTGCAACTGGGGTTCGACGAATATCCCAAGCTGGTGATCGACGCCTTTATTTCGGCGGAGGACAAAACCTTTTTCTCGCATGGCGGCGTCGATTACACCGGCGTGGCGGGGGCATTGATCGACTATGTCAGTAAAATCGGCAGCGGCAGGCGTGCGCGGGGCGGTTCCACGATCACGCAGCAGGTCGCGAAAAACCTGTTGCTTGGCAATGAGTATTCCATCGGGCGCAAGGTCAAGGAAGCCATCCTCGCCTATCGGATCGAGGGTGCGCTGTCCAAGAAACAGATCCTCGAAATCTACCTCAACCAGATATTTCTGGGTCGCAATGCCTATGGCGTGCAGTCAGCGTCGCGTGCTTATTTCGGCAAGGACGTCGGTGAACTGACCCTGCCTGAGGCGGCCTATCTGGCGATCCTGCCCAAGGCCCCGTCAAACTATGACCCAGACCGTGCCACGGCAAAGGCTACCGACCGGCGCAATTATGTCCTGCGAGAGATGAACCGGAACGGCTATATCACCGACAGCCAATACGCCGCCTCGCGCGCTGCGCCATTGGGTGCGGTCAACCGGGTCGCCGCACGCGAGGCCGTGGTTGGCGATTATTTCATGGAAGAAGTTCGTCGCTCGCTGATCGCCAAGTTCGGGGAAACCGCCAAGGACGGTCCCTATTCGGTGTATTCGGGCGGCCTGTGGGTGCGGTCGTCGCTCGACCCGATCATACAGACCCACGCGCAGGACGCCCTGCGAGATGGCCTGCTCCGCTACGATCGCGGCCATGGCTGGAGCGGGCGGGCCGGCCATATCGACATCGATGACGCGTGGATCGGAAAGCTGGCCGCCGCCAACATCGGCATATCGTACAAGGACTGGCGCACCGCCGTCGTGCTGGCCAAGTCGAGCAACGGCGCGCAGGTCGGGTTCGCAAACGGGGCGACCGGCGCAATGTCGGCGGCTTCAGCATCAATGCCCCGCCATGGCACTGCGACATCGGCGTTCAAGTCGATGGAGCCGGGCGACATCATTGTGGTCGCTCCCGAGGGCACCAACTGGGCCTTGCGTAACGTGCCCGAGATATCGGGTGGCATGATGGCGCAGAACCCGCATACCGGACAGATTCTAGCGATGCAGGGCGGTTTTGACGCGCGACTGGCATCGTTCAACCGCGCAACGCAGGCGCTGCGGCAGCCCGGTTCGAGCTTTAAGCCATTCGTTTATGCAGCAGCGCTTGACCACGGCATGACGCCCGCGACCACCATCGTAGATGGTCCGTTTTGCGTCTATCAGGGCGCCCGTCTTGGTCAGAAATGCTTCCGCAATTTTGACAACGCGCGGGGGGCCGGACCGCAGACGATGCGCTGGGGCGTCGAACAGTCGCGCAATTTGATGACGGTCCGCGCGGCGAGCCAGACCGGCATGGATAATGTCGTGAAGATGGCGGACGCGGTCGGCATCAGCGCGCCGGGCAAGCCCTATCCCAAGGTGCTGGCCATTGCGCTCGGTGCGGGGGAAACGACCGTCATGCGGATGGTCAACGCCTATTCGATGCTTGCCAATAACGGTCGCGCGCTGAAGCCAACGCTCATCGATTTCGTCCAGGACCGCAATGGCAAAATAATCTATCGTGCCGATAGCCGACCCTGCGACCGCTGCAACATGCCACACTATGATGGCAAGCCGATGCCCCGCCCGCCCGCCCGCGCCAAGCAGGTCATCGACCCCATGACTGCCTATCAGATCGTCCATATTACCGAGGGTGTGATTCAGCGCGGCACTGCGACGGTATTGCGTGACCTGAACCGTCCGATCTTTGGCAAAACCGGCACGACATCGGGCCCGACCAACGTGTGGTTTGTCGGCGGATCGCAGGACCTGATTGCTGGCGTATACATGGGTTTCGACACGCCGCGTTCGATGGGCGGCTATGCCCAGGGTGGCCGTATCGCTGCTCCGATCTTCGATCAATTTGCCAAGGGTGCGATGAAGAACATGCCCGTCATCCCCTTCCGCGCCACGGCCGGGATCAGGATGGTTCGCATCGACCGTCGATCGGGCAAACGTGTATATGGCGTCTGGCCAAACAACGACGATCCCAAGTCTCCGGTCATATGGGAGGCTTTCAAGCCTGAAAGCGAGCCGCGCCGGTCCATTCGCAGGGACGAATTGCCACAGGCGATCCGTCCGAAAGCCACGGCGAGACCCACCGCCCCCAATCGGGCGGACAGCGATTTCTTGCAAAGCCACGGCGGCATTTACTAACGGACTTTATCGACTGCTGCCAAAGACAAGTTGCCCGCGTTAATTTAAGGAAAAGACCATGCGCGCCGAAGCGCAGGCTCACATCGACCAAATCAATGCCGCACTCGAACTGCTGCGCCGTTTTCTCGACTGGGACCGCGCGCTGAAGCGGCTCGACGAGCTGAATGCAAAGGTCGAGGACCAGTCGCTCTGGAACGATCCGAAGGCGGCGCAGGCGGTCATGCGTGAGCGTCGTCGGCTGGACGAGGCCATAACCGCCACGCGCGCCATCCAGACTGAAATGAACGATACGACCGAGTTGATGGAAATGGCGGAAGCCGAGGGTGATGTCGGCATGGTCGATGAGGGTGTCGCTGGTCTCGCCGCGCTCGCGATACGTGCTGAAAAGGACAAGGTGCAGGCGCTGCTGGCCGGCGAGGCAGACGGCAACGACACCTATGTCGAGGTCAATGCGGGGGCTGGCGGGACCGAGAGCCAGGACTGGGCCGGGATGCTGACGCGCATGTACCAGCGCTGGGCCGAACGGCACGGCATGAAGGTTGAACTGGTCGACAGCCATCCGGGCGAGCAGGCGGGGCTCAAGTCGGCGACGCTGATGCTGAAGGGCGAGAATGCCTATGGCTATGCCAAGACCGAGAGCGGCGTGCATCGGCTGGTGCGGATCAGCCCGTATGACTCGGCGGCCCGGCGCCACACCAGCTTTGCCAGCGTCTGGGTCTATCCGGTGGTGGATGAGAATATCGACATCGAGATCGTCGAGAGCGAGTTGCGAATCGATACCTATCGCGCGTCGGGAGCGGGTGGACAGCACATCAACACAACCGATTCCGCTGTTCGCATCACGCATATCCCGACCAACATCGTCGTCCAGTGCCAGAATCAGCGTTCGCAGCACAAGAACAAGGCCGAGGCCATGAACCAGCTTCGTGCGCGCTTGTACGAAGCCGAATTGCGGAAGCGCGAGCTGGAAGCCAATGCGACGGCGGCAAGCAAGACCGATATCGGCTGGGGTCACCAAATCAGGTCCTATGTCCTGCAACCCTATCAGATGGTGAAGGATCTGCGCACCGGCGTGGTGTCGACCGCACCCGGCGATGTCCTGGACGGGGACCTCGACAAGTTTATGGCGGCGGCATTGTCGCAGCGCGTGACCGGCGAGACGGTCGAAGTGGAGGATGTCGATTGAGCCGGATCATCGCCCTGTCGCAAGCGACCGGGGTGCTTTCGCTGCTAATGGTGGGCGCGTGCCATGCCCAGCCGCAGTCTCCGCGCGCGAGCGATTTTCCGGCAGCGCATCGCCCGGTGGCGTCGATCGTGTCGGCACGCTGGTCCGACGAGGATACGCGCGACACGGCGGGCGAAGCCACCGAAGTGATGAATCGTGCGGGCGTCAAGGCGGGCATGACGGTAGCCGACATCGGCGCGGGTGAGGGATATTACACCATCCGGCTCGCCGCGCGCGTTGGCGGAAAAGGGCGGGTCCTGGCGCAAGACATCGTTCCCAAGGTCCGCGATGCGCTGGCCGAGCGCGTGACACGCGAGCGGCTCGACACCGTGAGCGTGAAGCTGGGCCAGCCCGACGACCCGCAACTGCCCGAGGCAAGTTTTGACCGTGTCTTTTTGGTGCACATGTATCATGAGATCGCCAGCCCGTACGCGTTCCTTTGGCACTTGCGGCCTGCGGTGAACGCACGTGGCCGCGTGATTGTGGTCGATGCGGATCGTCCGACCAATCAGCACGGGACGCCGCCGAAATTGCTCGACTGCGAGTTTGCCGCGGTTGGCTATGCGCGCGTGGATATGCAGGTCATGCCGTCGGCGGGTGGCTATCTGGCCGCCTATGAACCGCGAGGGGTCCGGCCGGAGGCAAAAGCGATCAAGGCGTGCCCGACTGGTTAAGCCCTGGCTAGGGATCGACCTAGGCCAGCGACTTGGAAACCTGCTCGAACACATCTTTCGACAATCCCGGCGTGGCGAGGATACGTTCCAGCGCCGCAAGCATCAGCGCCTGTCGCTCACTGTCGAACCGCCGCCATCGACCCAGCGAGGGCACCATCTTTGCCGCCGTCTGGGCGTTTACCGGATCGAGCGCGATGATCTGGTTGGCGAAAAACGCATAGCCCCGTCCGTCGATCGAGTGAAGCCAGCGCTGGTTGACGCCGAACGCCCCGACCAGCGCCCGAAAGCGATTGGGATTGGCCAGCGTGAAATCAGGATGGCGTTCCAGGGCGATCACCGCATCGACCGTGTCGGAACGCGTAGCCATGGCTTGCGCGGTAAACCATTTGTCGAGCACGAGCGCGTTGTCACGATAGCGCTGATAAAAAATGTCGAGCGCGGGAACCCGCTGTTCGGCATCGCTGTTGGCCAACGCCGTGAGCGCCGCCAAACGGTCGGTCATGTTGTCGGCAGCCGCGAACTGGTCGAACGCCAGCTGTGCGCCCTCGGCCGGATCGGCGGCAATGATATACGTCAGAGCGACGTTGCGAATCCGCCGCGCACCCTTGGCAGCCGGCGAGTATTTAAACGCGCGGTCGCCGTTCTCGGCATAGATCGCTCGCCATCTTGCAAGATGCGCGGTCGCCAGTGCCGACCGCAACGCCTCTCGCGCAACAGCAATCGCATCGGGATCGACGACGAGCATCTGGTCCCCGATAAACGCCTCGCTCGGCAACCCGACTGCCTCTCCGACAAAGGCTGGATCCAGCGTCGTGTCCGCCAGCGTATCGCCGACACTTTCGACGACCGCTGTGTGGTTTGCCTTGCCAGTCGAAACGGCCCCAACCAGCGTATCGATCATTAATTGTTGCATCGCCTCGTAACGGGCGAAAGGATCGTCATCGACCGCGGCCAGGAACGCCAGATCGGCTTCGCTGCGATTGGTGTCCAGCACGACTGGAGCTGAGAAATCGCGGTTGATCGACAGCACGGGCGGTTCGGAAAATCCATCGAACGTCAGGGTCGCGCTATCGGTCTCGAGAACGACCAGCGACTCGCCCGTGCTGGTGCCGGTCTCCCGATTGAACAGCGCCATCCGGATCGGGAGCGTCATTGGTTGCTTAACCGGTTGCGAAGGTGTGGGCGGCACGACCTGTGACAGGGTCAGGGTCGCCTGTTGCCGGATCGCATCGTGCGAGATCGTCGCGGTCAGCCGGGGCGTTCCCGCCTGCGCATACCAGCGTTTGAATATTGTTAGGTCAACACCGCTGGCATTCGCCATCGCCGCGACGAAGTCGTCGCAGGTCACCGCCTGCCCGTCGTGCCGCTCGAAATACAGGTCCGACCCTGCGCGGAATTTCTCGGCTCCCAGCAAGGTGTGGATCATCCGGATGATCTCGGCACCCTTGTTATAGATCGTTGCGGTTTAGAAGTTGCCGATCTCCATGTAGCTGTCTGGCCGGATCGGGTGTGCGAGTGGGCCGCTATCTTCGGGAAATTGGCTGCCACGCAGGGCGCGCACGTCCTCGATCCGCTGAACCGCAGCCGAACCCTGGTCGGCGGAGAAGCACTGGTCGCGAAAGACGGTAAAACCCTCTTTCAGCGAAAGCTGAAACCAGTCCCGACAGGTGACACGATTGCCTGACCAGTTGTGGAAATATTCGTGCGCGACAACGCCTTGAATATTGTCAAAATCAAGGTCGGTCGCGGTCTCTGCATCAGCCAATATGTAACGCGAATTGAAGACGTTCAGGCCCTTGTTTTCCATCGCTCCGAAATTGAAGTCGTCGACCGCGACGATGTTGAACACCTCTAGATCGTATTCGCGCCCGTAAACCTCCTCATCCCATTTCATGGAAGTCTTCAGCGAGGCCATGGCGTGGGCGGTCTTCGGCAGATCGGCCTTCCGCACCCAGATGCCGAGTTCGACCTTGCGCCCCGACATCGTCGTAAAGCTGTCCCGATTGACTCGCAGATCGCCTGCAACCAGCGCAAACAAGTAGCTCGGCTTCAAAAACGGGTCGGTCCATTCGGCCCAGTGTCGCCCCTCTCCCGCATCGCCGTTCGCGATATTGTCGCCGTTGGCCAGCAGCACCGGATACGTAATCTTGTCCGCAGTCATCCGAACCGAATAACGGCTCAACACGTCGGGGCGATCGGGAAAGAAGGTGATGCGACGGAAGCCCTCGGCCTCACATTGAGTGCACAACAGGCCCCCGCTGGCATACAGGCCCATCAACTGCGTGTTACGTTCCGGCGACAGTTCGACTTCGGTTTCGATGACATGATCGTCGCCGGTCAAGGGAACGATCAGCTTCCCCTGCTCGATCCGCCAGCAGTTGATCCCCTGGCCATCGACCCGCACCGACAGCGGCGTCAGCGTCTCGCCGTCAAGCATCAGCGGCCGCTCGTGGTCGCCGTTGCGCGTGACCGTAAGCCGCGCGCTGACCCGTGTCCGTGCCGGATCGAGATCGAAATCGAGCGCGATCTGCGGCACCAGCCAGTCTGGCGGTCGATAATCTTCGCGGCGGACGACCTGCGGCTCCGAAAGGGGAGCGGCGGCGGTGGTGGTCTGGATATCGAGCATTACTGTTAACTAGAAGCGCGGGCGGTGGGGCACAACCGGCAGCCTCGGGGAAACTGCGCTTGCCACGCCCGACGCCATGGGCAATCGCAGGGAGGCGAGGGTGGTTATGGCGCGACTGTGGATTTTCGGACTGGGCTACACCGCGTCGCGGATTGCTGACCGGTTGCGCGCCGACGGGTGGGACGTGGCAGGCACTGGCCGTGCGGGCTCTTCGTTCGAGGATGAGGCCAGGGTGCGCGCTGGGGTGGGCCTGGCAACGCACGTCCTGTCATCGGTGCCGCCCGATGCAGATGGCGACCCAGTGATGGCGCGTTATGGTGACATACTAGGGAAGTGCTGGCTCGGTTACCTTTCCTCCACCGGGGTTTACGGCGACACCGGCGGCGCGTGGGTGGACGAAAGCGCGCCAGTCAGGGGCCGCCGCGCCAACCGCAACCGGGCTGACCTCGACTGGCAGAAACTTGGCGCACATGTGTTTCGTCTGCCCGGCATCTATGGGCCAGGACGCTCGGCGCTGGACCGCGTGGCCGAAGGCAAGGCCCATCGCATTGGCCTGTCCGATCAGATTTTCAGCCGGGTCCATGTCGACGATATTGTGAGCGGCGTGGTTGCTGGCATTGCGGCTCCCGCAGGAATATATAATCTTGCGGACGATTATCCGACTTCGCAAGACGAGGTGATCGAGGCGGCGGCTGCATTGCTGAACCTGCCAGCGCCGCCGTTCATCGCACTCGACAGCCTGTCACCGATGGCGCGCAGTTTTTATGCCGAGAACCGCCGCGTGGCAAACGGCAAGGCGAAACGCGTTCTCGGATGGCAACCGCGCTACGCCGATTTTAGGACTGGCTTGCGGCTCCTGAGCGCGATCACGAGCCCAACCAGCGTTACGACGGCGCCCGACCCGGCCAGCAACGTCCAGTGATAATGTTCGAATAGCGTGGACAGCAGCATCGCCAGGACCGGCGTGATAACGCTGGAATAAGCAGCGCGCGCGGGACCGATGGCCCTGATCACGCTGAAGTAACAGGTAAATGCGACGGCGCTCGCCATGACCCCCAGATACAGCACGCCGCCGAGATAGGTGGGTGTCAATTCGATAACGGGCGCGCCGGTCGTGGCCAGCCCGACACCGGCATTGATCGCCGCGCCCCAAACCATTCCCCAAGCCAGCATTCCCGCCATTGGCATGGCCCGAGCAGCATTTGTTCCCTGCAGGACATTGGCGGCCGACGCAGAAAGTACGCCAAGGAGGGTCAATCCCACGCCGACGATCGAGGCATGGCTGCTAGCATCATCCCCACGCGCCTCTTGCAGGATCAACAGCCCGACACCGACCAAGGCGATCATCGAACCGAACAGAAACCGCCCGGTCAGCGGTTGCTTCAGGAAGATGCTTCCGAAGATTGCATTTGGAACGATCAAAAGCGCAAATACGACTGCGACCAGACCGGAGGTGATCAGCCCTTCGGCCTGATAAACAAAATTAAAGTTGAGGAAGAACTGTGTGAAGCCCAGCAAGGCGGCAAAGCACTGTTCTCTGCGGTCGAGCTTCAGCGGCGCTCCAGTGGCGATGGCATGGATAGTAATTGCCACGGCGCCGACGAGAAAACGATAGCAAACCGACCAGTTGGGAGGCACCACGCCCAGTTGGCCGCGGATAACGATCCAGGTCGAGCCCCAGATAATCGTCGCCACGGCAAAGGGTATCAATACCCGCGCTGTCAGCATTGGGGCTTTGGTCAAATCACAGGTTTTTCAAGGCGGCTGCGAGCGCATCAATCTCTGCCTGAGGCTGGTCCCAAGATATTACGAAGCGCGCCTCGCCCGGCCCCCAGTCGTAAAAATCAAAGCCCTGCGCACGAAGCGCGGCGGCCTGGTAGGCGTCGAGCGTAACGAAGACCTCGTTCGCCTCGGCCGGGTGAAGCAGGCGGCCCGCCGCCGCCGCTGCCAACTGGGTCGCGCCCGCGTTGGCAGCGCGAGCGGTGGTCAACCACAGATCGTCGTCCAGCATCGCCAGCAACTGGGCCGCCTGATACCGTCCCTTCGACGACAAATGCCCGGCGCGCTTGCGACGGACACGAAGCTCGTGCACCAGGCTCCGGTCGAAAAGGATCAAAGCCTCTGCCGACAGTCCGCCGTTCTTGATGAAGCCGAAACTCAATGCTTCCACGCCACTGCGCCACGTCACATCCGCGGGGGCCGCGCCGGTATGCGCGATCGCATTAGCAAATCGCGCGCCGTCCATATGGAGCCGCAGGCCACGCGTCTTGGCGAGCGCGCCGATTGCCGCGACTTCCTCCGGCGCATAGCTTTGGCCATATTCGGTAGCATTGGTGATCGAAATCGCTGCGGCCTGCGTTCGGTGAACGTCGTTAGCGATCCCGTCCAGCAACACGTTGATCGTGCCGGGCGTCAGCTTTGCAGCATTACCGTCCGCAAGCAGAAGCCTGGCTCCCCCGGAATAGAACTCCGGGGCACCTGCCTCGTCGTTCTGGATGTGCGCGTCCCGGTGGCAAACGATCCCGCGATACGGCGGACACAGCGCCGCCAGTGCCAGCGAATTAGCCGCCGTCCCCGTCGCCACCCACAGAGCGCAGACCTCGGTCTCAAACAGGTCAGAGAAAGCTGCATCCAGCGACTGGCTTAGCGCATCGCCGTCATAGGCAGTATCAACCCGATTGGCGCGCGCAATCGCGTTCAGGACGGCCGGATGAACAGAGGCCGCATTGTCAGAAAAGAAACGCATGATAGCCCCATGCGGTTCTCGTCGGTTCGCGTCAATTGCTGTCGGCGCTGGACCCGGCGGTCGGACTGCGACTTGTCAACATGTCCAGCCTAAGCGCCGAACCGTTCCTTGAGCGCCATCATCGCGAGGGCGGCCCTGGCGGCTTCCCCGCCCTTATTCTTTTCATCGGGACGCGCGCGGGTCAGCGCCTGGGCTTCATTTTCGACGGTGAGGATGCCGTTGCCGATTGCCAGGCCATCCATCGTCAACGCCATGACCCCACGCGCGCTTTCTCCGGCGACGATTTCAAAGTGATATGTTTCGCCGCGGATGACTATCCCCAAGGCGACATAGCCGTCGTAGCGCCCACTTTCCGCCGCCAGGGCGATCGCGCCCGGAATTTCGAGCGCGCCCGGCACCGTGATCGTGTCATGGTGGTGACCCGCGTTATCAAGCGCTTCGCGTGCACCCTGTAGCAGCAGATCGTTGAGCGGGGCATAGAACCGCGCTTCGATGATAAGCAGTTTTGCCATTAATTCATTTCCGGTCCGGGGATTGGGCGTTCGCCGATTATGGACAGGCCGTAACCGTCGAGCGCGATGAGGGTATGGTGAGTATTGGTCAGCAGGATCATGTCCTGTACGCCCAATTCGGCAAGAACTTGCGCCCCGACGCCATAATCACGCAATTCTTCTACTTCGGGCGCGCCAGAACTCTTGCCTTGCGCCCGCAGGTTCATCGCGCGGCTCAAACCGTCCTGCATGGTGCGATTGATGACGACAATAACGCCGGCACCGTCCTCCGCGATGACTTTCATCGATCCTGAGAGTAGTCCCGATCGGCCATTCTCTTCGCCGAACGTGTCAACGAAGATCGAATGCGTGTGCATGCGCACCAGCGTCGGTTTGGCGGGGTCGATATACCCTTTTACCAATGCGACCGTTTCGTCGCCGGTTGCCTTGTTATAGAATGTCATCGCGGTCCAGTCGCCGCCCCAGCGACTGACAAACCGCATCTCGGTACGCTTTTCGATCAGATGGTCATGCTTTTGCCGAAAAGCGATGAGATCGCGGATCGTCCCGATCTTCAGGCCGTGCAAGCGGGCAAACGCGGTCAGGTCACCCATCCGCGCCATGGTGCCGTCATCCTTCATGATCTCGCAGATCACGCCTGACGGGTTAAGGCCCGCGAGACGCGCGACATCGACCGCTGCTTCGGTATGACCGGCGCGTGCCAGCACGCCGCCTTCACGTGCGATTAGCGGAAAGACGTGGCCGGGTGTCACGATGTCGCCGGACCCTTTACTGGCGTCGATGGCAACCGAAATGGTGCGCGCGCGGTCAGCGGCCGAAATGCCGGTCGTGACGCCTTCGCGCGCCTCGATCGAAGTCGTGAACGCGGTTTCGTGCCGGGTCCCGTTGGCACGGCTCATCAACTGCAAGTCCAGAGTGTCGACGCGCGACTTGGAGAGGGCAAGGCAGATTAGCCCGCGTCCGTGTGTCGCCATGAAGTTGATTGCGTCCGGGGTCGCCATCTGGGCGGGAATAATGAGGTCGCCTTCATTTTCCCGGTCTTCGTCGTCCACCAGGATAAACATCCGACCATTGCGGGCCTCGTCGATAATGTCCTCGATCGGCACCAGCGACGGGGTGTGGTCGTTCGACAACAGATATGCCTCAAGTTTGCGCAACGTGTCCGCCGTGGGATTCCACGTAGGAGAATCGAGATCACGCAGACTGTTTGCATGAAGGCCCGCTGCGCGCGCGAGACCGGAGCGCGAAACCCCTCCGCCGGCGACATGGTCTCTTAGTTTTTCAATAAAGGATGTGTTCATTACCCAAGATAATCACATCGTAGTGTGATCGTCAATTCAAATGTGCCGATCGCTGGGGAACAATCAGCGCTGTGGTTCTGACCACTACCCGGGACAAGGTCTGGCTAAGCAAACGACCCGCCAGGTCTATGAAAAATGGTGCTGCCGCGGAGGATTGAACTCCGGACCTCAGCCTTACCAAGGATGCGCTCTACCACTGAGCTACGGCAGCACATTGACCGGATAACCTGCCAATAGAGGCGCGCCTATGAACAAAGCGGGTGGACTGGTCAAGGCGTGACGGACTATCAATCTGTCATGGCAAGAGCAGATCCCGAAAAACTGGCAGCGGCACTTCGCGAAAATTTGCGTCGGCGCAAGACGCAGGATCGCGCGCCCGAACCCACTTTTGGTGCCGATGAGGAGGGCGATTTCCCCTCGGAGAGCGATGCTCAACCGGTACCCGACAAGGGGTCGGCGGAATAGAATTCGGGCACGGGAACGGCAAATGGACCGGTGCGTTGCTCTCTTAGTGGCAGAATCAGTCCATTATATCGAAACAGGAAAGGAACTCCAATGTTTGGAATGATTGCAGCAGTTCTCGTGGTTCTTTGGTTGCTTGGGTTCCTGGCGTTTCACGTGGCCGGTGGACTTATCCACCTCCTACTGGTTGTGGCCGTTATCATGGTTGTCATCCATTTCGTCAGCGGTCGTCGGGCGGTTTAACCCTCGTTAGCGTCGTGACCGCCGTGCAAGGGTTAAGATGTCGCTCAGGATCGGCCTGGCGAAAATGAGGGCTGCCGTGGCGAAAGCCACGAAACCGGTCAAGACGAGTATCAGCAAATGTGCTGTGACCAAGAGCGGCGGGAGCAGCCGGTCGGTCGTCGCGACGATGGCTGCCATTGCGGCAGCGGCCACCAACGGTCGGGCAATCTCCTTCAACAACGTGAAGGCATTGAGCCCGATCACGGGAAGCGACATGGCGGCGGTAATGATCGTCAACAAAGGAAACCCGAACAGCCAAGCCTCGGCAAGACCGGTTGCACCGCGGTGGACGCCAACTGCAAAACAGGTCGTCATGATGATAGCGCCCGCCAGTGAACTATAGACTGCCATCCGCGGTTTGCCGAGCGCGTTGGTCACCGGCGCGAATAGAATCTGCAGTGTCACGAACGGCATGACCCATGCCAGTACATGGATGAGCGGGGCGACTTCGACCCAGTGCGGTCCAAGGACGGTCTGCACGAGCGGTTCTGCGGTCAGCGCCATCCCCGCATAGAATGGCAGTGATACGAGCATGATCATCCCCGTCGAACGCACGAATGCCGCGGCGATGGCGGGACGATCATCCTGCAGCCGTGCATAAGCCGAATAGGCAATCTCGTTCATCGGGGGGACGAATTTACTGGTCAGCAATTGCGCCAGGAATAGCGCGGTCGAGTACAGCCCGAGATGCCGGGCATCAAGGAACCGCCCACCGATGAAAATGTCGGATTGGGTTTGGACGAACCATAGCAACTGGCTGGTGATGACCGCCAATCCAAAACTCATTGTCGCTCCCGCCCCGGCAAAGCGGAAACTGGGCGTGAAGTCGGGTCGCGCGGCGATCGACATGCCAATGGCGCGCGTCCAGATCATTGCGATCGGCGCGAACACCAATGTCCACACGCCCCAGCCCGCCATTGCCCCAGTCAAGGCGGTGCCAGCCCCCGCAAAGGCGGAAGCAAAGTTGGCCATCGCTTGCGCCCGGAAATCCATTTTGCGGCTAAGCAGCGCCACCGAAAGCGCTAATGGCGGGTTGGCAAGGTAGATCAGGCATTGCGTCCGGAGCAGGTCGGCAACGATCGGTTGCCGATAGTAAGCGGCAACCGCGGGGGCGAGCAGAAACTGGAGAATCGCCAGCGTGCCGTTGAGTAGAATCAGCAAGCCCAGCACTTGGCGAACATGATGTTGATCGATTGTCGGGGCACGGATCAGCGCATTCGCAAAGCTGCCGCCGCTGAGCATGCTCAAGAGCACCAGTACGCTCGACGTCATCGCAAAGACACCGTAATCCGCGGGTGCTAAAAGCCTGATAACGATGAAGGTGGCCGACCAAGTGAACAACTGGGCAAAAATCTGGCTGCCGGAGCGCCACACCAGGCTCTTGACCACGTGGGAGCCAAGTTCGGTCGTGACCACATCGGGAAGATCGCCGGGAGTTACGATCGGGCCGTGAAGGCTGATATCTTCAGGGCCGGGCATCGAGATACAGCTTTTCCTCGCGGTGCAACCGTTGTGCGCCGCCCGCAAGAAGCGTTACCAGCAATTACTGCATTAGACCGCTGATATTTTCACTTTAAAAGCTATGTAACGGGACGGCTTGATTAGCCCCCGCCGAAACTGGCCGGAAGTGTCTCGGCTTCAGCTTTCGCGCCCGCGACAATTTTTTCGTAATGCTCGGCCATTTCGCCGTGAATTCGAGCAATCGACGCATCCGCGGAGATGCTGGCAAGCTCGCGCTCGTGCAATGCGCGACCCTGATAATAGTCCATGTCGTTCTGCTTGCTCATCTGGACCCCTCGCGTAACGACGCATTGAGCTAAACGAATGATTTCGCGAATAACTTCGATCAATTGCGATGGTTCCTGATATAGCTGGTTGCAAGAACGAAACTGTGCCGGAAGGTGCGCAAGATGGAGGTGGGATGCTTACCAGCCGGTTTTTGATGGGACGCCATCGCGAGGATTTGAGCGAGCATGAATTGGAGGCGCTGGAGCGTGCCGTCGGCTCAGTCACCACCTATGCGGCGCGCGAGGAGCTGGTACATCACGGCACGGAAATCCATCACAGCATGTTGCTGGTCGAAGGGTTCGTGTGCCGCTACATGGATGGGCTGGATGGCCACCGCCAGTTGGTCGCGCTGCACGTCCCAGGTGACTTTGTCGATCTGCATGGTTTTCCCCTGAAACGCCTGGACCATGACATCGCCTCGCTGACGGAGGTGAAAGTGGCCAACTTCCCGCATCCGGATTTATCGCGATTGATCGTCCAGCACCCCAATCTGGGAAGGATGCTGTGGTTCAGCACCTTGCTAGACGCCGCCATGCACCGTGAATGGATTTTCCGGCTTGGTCGACTGGGAGCCATTGGCCGGGTCGCGCATTTTTTTGCGGAGGTTGGCAGGCGACTGCAGATGGTCGGCTTGAGTGACGGGTCTTTGTTCCCGCTGCCGCTCCACCAGTCGGACCTGGCCGAGGCCTGCGGGATCACCACGGTCCACGTCAATCGCGTCCTTCGCGACCTGCGCGAACGTAAGGTCGTGAATTTCAAAGCTGGGGAGGTCGTTGTCCACGACATTTTGGCACTTCACGCGCTTGCCGAGTTTGACGACAGATACCTTTACCCGTCCGCGGCCACCCAGCCAGAGGCCAAAGAGAAACGCCGCCACCCGTAAGGGCAACGGCGTGTTCGATCAGGCAGCCTTGGCGCGGCTTGCGCGCTTGCGCTCGTTGGGATCGAGATACCGTTTGCGAAGGCGAATGCTTTTCGGCGTGACTTCGACCAGTTCGTCATCATCGATATAGGCGATGGCCTGCTCCAGCGTCAGGCGCTTCGGCGGGGTCAGGCGGATGGTGTCCTCCTTGCCGCTCACGCGAAAGTTGGTCAGCGCCTTCGACTTCATCGGGTTGACTTCCAGATCGTCAGTCTTGGCATTTTCGCCGACAATCATGCCCTCGTAAAGCTGCTCCTGCGGGGCAACCATCAGGATACCGCGCTCTTCCAATGGACCAAGGGCATAGGCATTCGCCTCGCCAGCACCGTTGGAGATCAGCACGCCATTCTTGCGGCCTTCAATCTTGCCCTTGTGAGGGCCATATTTTTCAAACAATCGATTCATGATTCCTGTGCCGCGTGTGTCGGACAGGAATTCGCCGTGATAACCGATCATCCCGCGTGCAGGTGCGCTGAAGGTGATGCGGGTTTTGCCGCCTCCCGATGGACGCATGTCGGTCATTTCTGCCTTCCGGATGTTCATCTTATCAACGACAGTGCCCGAATATTCTTCGTCGACGTCGATGATGACTACTTCATAGGGCTCGGTCTTGCCGCCGGTTTCATCTTCGGAGAACAACACGCGCGGGCGGCTGATGCCGAGTTCAAAACCCTCGCGACGCATCGTTTCGATCAATACGCCCAACTGAAGCTCGCCGCGACCGGCAACCTCATAGCTGTCCTTGTCTGAAGATTCGGTCACCTTGATCGCGACGTTCGATTCGGCTTCGCGGAACAGGCGATCGCGAATCATGCGACTTGTGACTTTAGTGCCTTCGCGACCAGCCATTGGCGAATCGTTCACGGCAAAGCGCATTGACAGCGTTGGTGGATCGATCGCCTGTGCGTGAAGCGGCTCGGTCACGCTTGGGTCGCAGATCGTGTTAGCAACGGTCGCGACCGTCAGCCCGGCAAGTGAGATGATGTCACCCGCATTG
Source organism: Sphingomonas sp. (assembly GCF_025353885.1). Taxonomy (GTDB): domain Bacteria; phylum Pseudomonadota; class Alphaproteobacteria; order Sphingomonadales; family Sphingomonadaceae; genus Sphingomonas_O. The sequence goes on from NZ_JANXNX010000106.1 coordinate 26,400, forward strand.
GCTTCTTCGACCGGAATTCGCTCGAGGCCACGAAACGCCATGATCTTCGACGCGCGACCGGTTTCGACGACCTTGCCATCCGGGTCGAGCGCGTGGATGGCCATGTTGGTCCGGACCGAACCCGAAAACACCATCCCGGTGAGGATACGACCGAGGAAGTTGTCGCGATCGAGCAGCGTGACGAGAAACTTGAACGGACCATCGGGGTCGGCCGATGGCGCCGGGACGTGCTTGACGATCGTCTCGAAGAGCGGAGTCAACGTACCTTCACGAACATCCGGATTGTCGCCGGCGTAACCATTACGACCGCTGGCAAAAATAACCGGAAAATCAAGCTGCTCGTCGTTTGCATCCAGGCTGACGAAAAGGTCGAACACTTCATCCAGCACTTCCTGTGCGCGCGCGTCCTGGCGGTCGATCTTATTGACGACGACGATCGGCTTCAACCCTAGTGCCAGCGCCTTGCCCGTGACGAACTTGGTCTGCGGCATTGCGCCTTCGGCAGCATCGACCAGCAGGACGACGCCGTCGACCATCGATAGGATACGCTCTACTTCGCCGCCGAAATCGGCGTGTCCAGGCGTGTCTACAATGTTGATCCGCGTCTTTTCGCCGTGATGATCGTCCCATTCGATCGACGTGCACTTGGCGAGAATCGTGATCCCGCGCTCCTTTTCAAGATCGTTCGAATCCATCGCGCGCTCTTCGATGCGCTGGTTGTCGCGAAACGTGCCCGACTGGCGAAACAGCTGATCGACTAGAGTTGTCTTGCCATGATCGACGTGCGCGATGATGGCTACATTACGTAGGCTCATGAAATATCCTGGATGAACGAACTGGGAATTGGCGCGCGCTTAGCCGAAATGACGCCGTGCAACAAGTCGGGGCATTAGGTGCGTGGTCGAGCGTTGCACGCGTTTGAGTAAGAGAGCCGGTCGCAGCCGCGCGCGAGGGCCAGGTCACGCGCCGAATAAGCGCCAGATTTCTGTCTAGGGCTTCAGCAAGGCCCGAATAGCAAATCCCACGACCCCAAGCGCGCTGACGCTGGCAACCCAGATCAGGATCAGCCAGCCGACCTGCCTAATGGTCGTGCGCATGATAGCCGTCCTCGTCGACCTTGCCGCGGAACACCCAGTACGACCAGCCGGTATAGGCGAGAATGAGGGGGACCATGATCGCAGCCCCAACCAGCATGAAAAGCTGGCTGACGGGTGGGGATGCGGCCTCCCAGATCGTTACACGACCGGGGATCACATCGGGCCAGATCGACACTGCCAGCCCGGCCATCGACAGGCCGAAAATGGCGAGTGCCCACACGAAAGGCGAATGGTCGCTTCCTTTGTGGACGGTTCGCCAGAGCATGATCGCCGCGCCACCGACCAGTAGCGGCATCGGGATAACGACCAGCAGTCCGGGATAGCTGAACCACCGGGTGTAATATTGCCCTTCCAGAAAGGGCGTCGCCAGGCTGACAAGACCAAGCGCCATGACCATGGCCAGGGTCAGCCATTTGGCGAAACGTCGGGCGTCGTCGTGAACCGGTCCCTCGGTCCGCCAAACCAGCCAGCAAGCGCCCAGCAAGGCGTAGCCGACCAGCAGGCTAAACCCACACAGCAGAGAGAACGGTGTCAGCCAGTCCCACCAGCCGCCGCCATAGCTGCGCCCTGTTACGGTGATTCCCTGCAGCAGTGCGCCAAGTGTGATCCCTTGTGCAAACGTCGCAACCGATGATCCGATGCTGAATGCGGCGTCCCAGCCCTTGCGATGGTTGGCGTCACGCCAGCGAAATTCGAACGCGACCCCGCGAAAAATCAGGCCGAGCAGCATCGCGATCAGCGGCGCGTAGAGAGCGGGCAGCACGATCGCATAGGCCAGCGGAAATGCGGCCATCAAGCCGCCACCGCCAAGGACCAGCCATGTCTCGTTGCCATCCCAGACTGGCGCGATGGCGTTCATCGCCATGTCGCGTTCGTTGCCAACCTTGAAATGGGGAAACAGGATGCCGATGCCAAGGTCAAAGCCATCCATCACGACATACATGGCAACCGCAAATGCGATGATCGCGGCCCAGACGACGGTGAGGTCCATTAGGAATTCTCCATCGCAGGTGTAGTCCCGGAGGTTCGGATCGGGCCAGCAACATTGTCGGGCTCGTTCTCGTGCGGCGGGTTTGCCATCAATTTCAGGATATACCAGGTGCCCGCCGAGAAAGCGGCGAAATACACGATGACGAATGCCGCAAGCGACGTCGCGACCCCCGGCGTTGCGATTGCGGACGAGGCATCGGCGGTACGGAGCAGGCCCGATATTACCCATGGCTGACGTCCAACTTCGGTCGTCGCCCACCCCGCCAGCACTGCGACCGTTCCTGACGGCCCCATGACTATCCCGGCACGGTGCAGCCATTTCCAGTCGTACAGCTTGCCACGCATACGGGCAAGCAGGCTCCACAAGCCAAGCCCCAGCATGGCAAAGCCGATTCCGACCATGATCCTGAATGTCCAGAACACAATAGCCACCGGGGGCTGGTCGGCGCGCTTGACCGTATCAAGTCCGTTCATCGGCGCATTCAGGTCATGCTTGAGGATCAGTGAGGAAAGCTTTGGTATCTCCACCGCATAGCGTACCGTCTGGGCATCCTGGTCGGGCAGGCCAAACAGGATCAGCGGCGCGCCGTCCGGATGGCTTTGAAAATGCCCCTCCATTGCCATGATCTTGACCGGCTGATGCTCTAGCGTGTTCAAGCCGTGCATGTCGCCGGCAAAGATCTGGATCGGCGCGACGATGGCGGCCATCCACATTGCCATCGAAAAGCTGGTTTTCACGGCCGTCGTCCGGCTGCCCTTCAACAGATGCCACGCTCCCACGCCGCCGACGATAAAGGCAGTGGTCAAATAGGCGGCGATGACGGTGTGGACGAGGCGGTATGGGAAGCTGGGGTTGAAGATGATCGGCAGCCAGCCATCCTTCGGCACAAACTGGCCGACGGCGTTGATCGCCCAGCCCGTCGGCGTCTGCATCCAGCTGTTCACGCTCAATATCCAGAAAGCGGAGATGAACGTGCCGACCGCCACCATCAGCGTCGCCCCGAAGTGCAGGCGCGGGCCGACCTTCTTCATGCCGAACAGCATGACGCCGAGGAACCCGGCCTCAAGGAAAAATGCGGTCAGCACTTCATACGCCATCAGCGGGCCGATGATCGGCCCTGCCTTGTCGGAGAACACAGCCCAGTTGGTCCCGAACTGATATGACATGACGATGCCCGACACGACGCCCATCGCAAAGACAATCGCAAAGATGCGGACCCAGTATCGGAACAGGTCGATATATACCTGTTTGCCGGTTTTCAGCCACAGCCCCTCCAGCACCGCGAGGTAGCTTGCCAAGCCGATCGAAAAGCTTGGAAATATGAAATGAAACGAAATGGTAAACGCAAACTGGGCGCGAGCCAGCACGAGCGCGGTTTCCGCTGGGGTCATGGCGTTCCGTTACGCCTGTTTTGGTCCTGTCCAAAGCACAAACTGCGATAGTGTGATTGCAGGATATGCAATCTCTGTGTCACTTGAATAATACACCCTAACCCGCTTATCTAGGAGCGACTTTCAAAAAGGCGAAGACCATGGCCATCCGGATTGCTGACACTCCCGACCTTGTGCTGACCGCCCCGGATCCGGTGCCTGTAGTCTCGCCGGAAAAAGCCAGCGGACTGGTGCCGCTGGAGGATGCCCAGAAAACCCAACTCGAAGCCAAGGCAGAGAGTTTCGTCGAGGCATTAGCGGCGCAGGATGTTAATTCTCCCGAGTTTGGCAAGCGCGTCGACCAAATTTCGGACATGGGCCGCCGCGAGATTGCAGATGCCGCGGGCCAGTCGAACCGGTTTCTCGACCGCCCGGTGCGCGCGATGGACAAAGAGAGCGGTGTCGGCACCGACCTCGCCGAACTGCGCCGCACGATTGAGGATCTCGACCCCGGTGCTCGCGGCAACCTGACCGCGCCGCGCAAATTGTTCGGCATCCTGCCCTTTGGCAACAAGATGCGAAATTACTTCGACGGTTATAAATCGGCGCAGTCGCACATTGCGTCGATCCTGACGCGGCTTCAGGGCGGCAAGGACGAGTTGCTGAAGGACAATGCAGCGATCTCGGTCGAACGCCAGTCGCTGTGGGCGGCGATGGGCCGGTTGGAACAGATGATTCATGTTTCGAAGGCGCTCGACGCCAAGCTGGAGGCGAAGGCCTTCGAACTGGAAAGCAGCGACCCCGCCAAGGCCAAGGCGATCCGCGAGACCGCGCTGTTCTATGTTCGGCAGCGTTCGACCGATCTCCTGACCCAGATGGCGGTGACGGTGCAGGGCTATCTGGCGCTTGACCTGGTCAAGAAAAACAATGTCGAACTGGTGAAGGGTGTCGATCGGGCGTCCACCACGACGGTGTCGGCATTGCGAACAGCGGTCACCGTCGCACAGGCAATGACCAACCAGCGGCTCGTGCTGGAACAGATTACCGCGCTGAACACGACAACGGCAAACATCATCGATTCGACCGGCGCATTGCTGAAGGCAAACACGGCGGCGATCCATGAACAGGCAGCTGGGTCCACGATCCCGCTGGAGACGCTGAAACGCGCGTTCCAGAATATCTACGACACGATGGACAGCATCGACACATTTAAGGCGAAAGCCCTGGTCTCGATGAAGACGACGATCGATGCGCTGGGATCGGAGGTCGAGAAGTCGCGCGGCTACATCGCCCGCACCGAGGGGGCCTCGCAGGCGCAGATCGGGCACAGCGCCGCCCCGAGCCCCTTCGAACCGGTATGAGCGCTGCATGAACTCGAACGACGTCCTCGCGCGCGCAGAGGAAGCCCTGCGTCGCCACGGCACAGCCCCTCGCCTGGAACAGCGTGCTCGGGCGGCCCAGCGTCGCTCTGCCGGACGCAAGGTGATGCGGATCATCTGGGCGGCGGCCGCGACCCTGCTGGCGGTGATCGTCGCCGGACTGGTCCTGCCGACCGGCATCGGGACGACCGGCGTAATGATCGCCAGCCTCGTCTTTGCGCTGGTCGTCATTGGCATCGTCATGATGCCGGGTCAGCGCTTGCCCGATGCCGCCACACTGCCGACGACCGCGCTCGCGCTGCTTCCGCTCCGTACCGAAAGCTGGCTGGCGAGCCAGCGTGCGCTGTTGCCCGCCCCCGCGCAGCGGTTGAGTGACGGGATTGGTTTGAAGCTGGAAGCGCTCGCCCCGCAGCTACAGACGCTGGACGAACGCGAACCTGCGGCCGCCGAAATCCGCCGCCTGATTGCCGACGAATTGCCCGAACTGGTTAAGGGCTATGGCCGAGTTCCAATGGCTTTGCGACGTGACGGGATCGACGGCATGGCCCCCGACAAACAGTTGATCGACGGGCTCACTGTGGTCGACAGCGAACTGGCGCGCATGAGCGAGCAACTGGCGCGAGGCGATCTTGAAAAGTTGGCGACGCAGGGAAAATACTTGGAACTAAAATACCAGGGCGATACGCTGGGATAACGCCGGAACGGAAGGCGCGACGCGGGCAACGTGACCTTTTCGCCATTCATCGCTAATAGCGGCGCTTCGCCTCGTTTCGGGATGTTTCGTTGACGCTTTACCTCGATTATACCGCGCATCTGAATGCCGCGCTCGACCTGCTTCCGCTCGTTGCTGGGGCGGATCGCACTAACATTACGGTCGAACCTCCACGTGATCCCGCGCATGGCGATCTAGCGACTAACGCTGCGATGGTGCTGGCCAAGGGAGCGGGCGTAAAGCCGCGCGATCTGGCCGAACAGCTGAAGCCGCTGCTGGAAGCGGTGCCGGGTGTCACATCGGTTGAGATTGCCGGACCGGGTTTCATCAACCTGCGACTGGCCGACGCGATGTGGCGCGACGAACTGGTCCGCATCCACGCGGGTGGGAGCGATTACGGACGATCAGACACCGGCGCGAATGCAATCGTGAACATCGAATATGTGTCGGCCAATCCGACCGGACCGATGCACATGGGGCATTGCCGTGGGGCGGTGGTCGGCGATGCGCTGGCGACCCTGCTTCAATATTCGGGCCACCGAGTCATCAAGGAATATTATGTCAATGACGCGGGCGGGCAGGTTGATGTCCTCGCCCGGTCTGCGCACGTGCGTTACCGCGAGGCCCTGGGTGCCCAGGTCGGAGAGATTCCCGAGGGGCTTTATCCCGGCGATTATCTGATCCCGGTCGGGCAGGCACTGGCGACGGAATTCGGCGAGCGGTATGTCGACGCCCCCGAAGCGGATTGGCTGGTGCCGTTCCGGACGCGCGCGGTCGCTGCGATGCTGGTGCTGATCAAGGCCGATCTCGCGCTGCTTGGTATTCATCATGACGTGTTTGCATCCGAAGCCGAAGTCCAGGCTGCTGGAAAGCCCGAGGCCGCTGAGGCGCGGCTGCGCGCCGATGGGCTGATCTACGACGGTTTTCTGGAAGCACCAAAGGGGCAAGTCGACGATGAGTGGGAGCCTGTCGAGCTCCCGCTGTTCCGGAGCACCCAATTCGGCGACGACCAAGACCGACCGATCCGAAAATCCAACGGCGACTGGACCTATTTCGGCGCTGACATGGCCTATCATTTCCAGAAGTCGGAAACTGCGGATGCGCTGATCGACATCTGGGGTGCCGACCACGCGGGCACGGTCAAGCGTATCCGGGCGGCGGTCGCGGCGCTGACCGCCAATGAGTTCGGCGTGCCGAAGCCGTTCGATGTGAAGATCATCCAGATGGTCCGCCTGTTGCGCGATGGCGAACCGGTGAAGATGTCGAAGCGGTCGGGTAATTTCGTGACGTTGGCCGATGTCGTGAACGAGGTTGGCAAGGATGTCGTGCGCTTCACAATGCTCAGTCGTAAAGCCGATGCGCAAATGGACTTTGACTTCGCCAAGGTGGTCGAGGCGTCGAAGGACAACCCGGTCTTCTATGTTCAGTACGCCCACGCGCGGATCATGTCGCTTGGTCGCAAGATCTCAGAAGCCGGGATTGTGCCCGGGAATCCCGATGTCAAAAAGCTGGATGCGGAGGACCTGGTCCTGGTCAAGCTGGCTGCGCAATTTCCGCGAATCGTTGAATCGGCGGCCTCGAGTCGCGAGCCGCATCGCATCGCTTTCTATCTTTATGACTTGGCCGCCGCCTTCCATGCATTTTTCAATGTGGGCAATGATCGGCCTGATCGGCGGGTGTTGATAGTTAACGATCCCGATTTGACACAGGCGCGACTTTTCATGGCTGATGGTATCGGACAAATTATCCGTAATGGCTTGTCGATAATGGGCGTGACCGCCGCCGAGGAGATGTAATTTGACCGATACTGATCGCGAACCACTGCCGCTCAATGACCATGACCGGCTGCCTTGGCTCGAGGCTGTCGAGGACGAGGACAATGATCGCGTCTCGACGCGCAAGCTGGCCGGTTTCGTGATCGCGGCGATTGCGGCGCTGGGCCTGGTGATCGGGGGCGTCTGGCTGCTACGGCACAGCGGTCCGGGGCCACAGGGCGACGGCAAGCTGATCGCGGCGCAGGAGGGTGACTATAAGGTTCGCCCCGACACGCCCGGCGGCATGAAGGTCGAGGGGCAGGGCGATAGCGCCTTTGCCGCCTCCGAAGGGGCCGAGGCCAATGGCAAGATCGACCTGAACGCGACCGCCGAGACGCCGGTCGCCAGTGGCAAGGCGGGTCTGGCGAAGACGACGGCAGCACCTGCTGCCAAGGTTGCGACGGCGTCGATGCCCGCTTCGGGTGGCAAGCTGATAGCGGCTCCTCCTGCCAAACCGTCGGTTCGTGGTGGCGCTGCTGCGGCATCGGGAGCACTCGTGCAGCTTGGCTCTTTCAATTCGGAGGCCCAGGCCAGTGCTGCGTGGGTCAAGCTCACCAAACGGTTTGCCTATCTGGCGCTGCTGGCCAAGTCAGTCGAACCGGCCACCGTCAACGGCAGCACCTTCTACCGGTTGCGCGCGAACGCCGGGGGCGATGCCAGCACGATCTGCGGAAAGCTGAAGGTCGCGGGAGAAAATTGCTTTATGGTCAACTGACCGCAG
>NZ_JANXNX010000046.1 GCF_025353885.1 Sphingomonas sp.
TGGGTCGTCCCAAGCTCAAGCGTGGCCCCAGACTCAGCGATGCAGAACTGCTTGAGCGCGGCACGCTCAAGTACGTCAAAACGACATGAGCGGCGCGACAGTTAGGCTCCTGACCGGGCCCACCGCTGCGCGGCGGGTCCGACACTAACCTCGAGAGTTCGGTGCCCAGCAGGGTCCGGGCTGCGCGCTTTGGGTTGGCTCCGCCCAAACCCTGCTATCTGTTAGTGTGACATTTCTATATGGCGCAGAATGTGACTTCTCTAAATAGCAGGAACAACACGTGTCAGTGCTAAGTAAAAATGTCACCCCTTTGCTGGATAGAAATGACGCTCCCTAGCGTCGCTCACTATGCATTTGCGCCGTGAGTAGTTTCCGACGCTGCTCGCGGCGGTGTGAACGCAGGTAAAGCATGATCCTTCGGACAAAGGATCGCCTTTTCATGAGCAACTATACATTTGTCGGCAGCGGGATCGCCTCGCTTGCGGGGGCGGTCATCCTCCTGCGCGATGGCGATGTCGCCGGCAAGAACATCACGATCCTCGAGGAAAGCCACCAGACCGGCGGCGCGTTCGATGCGCACGGCACTGCGGAGGACGGCTATTTCATGAGCGGCAGTCGTATGTTCGAGGCGATGTACCAATGTACCTTCGACCTGCTTGACGGCATCCCCGCAGCGACAGATCCGACGATTTCAGTGACAGAGGAAACCAACCGCGCCGCGAAGACATGGCCGTGGGACAATAAGGTCCGGCTGGTCAACCGGGACGGCAGCGTACCCGACGCGCACAGGATGGGTTTTACCGAACGCGACCGGATCGACCTGGTCAAGCTGATCGGTGAGCCCGAAAGCCTGCTCGATGACAAGCGCATCACCGAGTGCTTCCAGCCGCATTTCTTTGAGACCAATTTCTGGATGGAATGGTGCACGCTGTTTGCGTTCGAACCGTGGCACAGCGCGATCGAGTTCCGCCGGTACCTGCGTCGCTTCGTCCACCATTTCTCGACTATCGACGTCCAGCACGACATCTATCGCACCGTCTACAACCAGTATGACAGCATCATCGTACCGATCGTCACGTGGCTGAGGGATCGCGGCGTCCAGTTCCGCTACGGCGTACGCGTCGAGGATCTGGGCTTCGCTGCGGGCAGTGAGGCGATCACTGTTACCAGCATTTCCACGCTGACGGCCGATGGCGTAGTCGCCATCTCGGTCGCGCCTGGTGACTTGGTGTTCGTCACCAACGGGTCGATGACCGCCGACAAGGCGTTCGGGTCAATGACCAAGGCCCCCGGGCTCGATGCGACCAACCATGCGGGCGCGTGGAACCTGTGGGAAAAACTCGCCGAGGGCCGCCCCGCCTTCGGCAACCCTGCGGCGTTCAATGGCAATATCGAAGAGAGTTCGTGGATCTCTTTCACCGTCACGGTCAAGGACCCGCTGTTCCTGGAACTGATGGAGCGCTTCAGCGGCAGCGCGGCGGGGACCGGCGGGCTGATCACCTTCAAGCAATCCGCTTGGCTGCTGACGCTGTCGATCTATCACCAGCCGTTCTTTCCGGGCCAGCCTGAGGGCGTCGCGGTGTGGTGGGGCTATGGCCTGTTCCATGATCGCCCCGGCGATTACGTCAAGAAACCGCTCGTCGAGTGCACCGGTGCGGAGATCCTTGAGGAAGTGCTGGGCCATTTGCACTTCAGCGCGCCCGACAGCGCGGCGGTGTTGGCGGCATCGACCTGCATCCCCTGCGCGATGCCGTATATCACCAGCCAGTTCATGAAGCGTAAAAAGGGCGACCGTCCCTTGGTGGTGCCGACGGGATCGACCAACCTCGCCTTCATCGGCCAGTTTGCCGAGCAGCCCGAAGATGTGGTGTTCACGGTGGAATATTCGATCCGCTGCGCGATGACCGCAGTCTACACGCTGCTCGAGCTCGATAAGGCTCCGCCGCCAGTGTACGAAGGCCTGCACAGCCCGAAGGTGATCGTCGATGCGATCCGGACGCTGCACCGATAGGGTAGACATAATCGCAGCCTCGCTGCCGATCAAGGCGCCGTGGGGACGGCTCATGGCAGACCGGATTAGCCCGTCCCGCACTTTGCTGCCGCTGATAACCAGATCAGTGTTTGACCGATGACGTGAAGATCAGGCCGACCCAGTAGCAGGACCGCCGCAACGCTGCGCTGCTCCCACCGGTGCAAGGAATATTGTGACGACTGGCGTTAATCTTCAGCCCTGCCACGAGCTTGATGTCGCGGCTTGGCTAGACTCCGGGGCGGCGTTCGCCGCTTGCGGGCCGGTCGAGCGCATCGATACCCATGCAGCAAGCATCTTTCTCCACGGTGACCGCGCCTGGAAGATTAAGCGCCCGGTCAACCTTGGCTATCTCGATTTCTCTACGGCGGAGAAACGCAAAGCGGCGCTGGATGCTGAGTTGCGGCTCAATCGCAGGACGGCGCCAGATCTTTATATTGCCGTCCATCCAATCAAGGAAGACAGGCAAGGCGGCCTTATGCTTGGCGGTGAGGGACCGGCCAAGGACTGGATATTGGAAATGCGGCGGTTTCCCGACGATGCCCTCCTGTCGCACGCCTTGGCGAGGAATGCTGTCGACGACCGGGCACTGCGCGATCTCGCCGATGCGCTGGTAGACTTCCACCGCAAGGCGGTGATCGTCGATGAACCAAGCGGTGCGATCCGCCTACGCAGAGTTATCGACGGCAATGCCAAAGCCATGGTCCGCTATCCGCACCTCCTCCCGTCCGACCGGGTGGCCGGTCTCAACCGGGCCCTTTACGCGGCGATCGACGAGCACGCTCTTCTCCTCGATCTGCGTCGGCGCGAGGGCAAGGTGCGCCATTGTCATGGCGATCTTCACCTCGCCAACATCGCTCTGGTCGAGGGCCGACTGGTGCCGTTCGATTGCCTCGAATTCGATGATGAGCTGGCAACGTGCGACGTGCTCTATGATCTCGCCTTTCTGCTTATGGACCTTTGCGAGCAGGGTCGAGCCGACGCCGCCAACCTCATCTTTAATCGCTATCTTGACCGCTCGCCTTTCGATGAGGTTGCCGTCGGGCTCATGCCGCTGTTCCTGGGGGTGCGCGCTTGCGTGCGCGCGCATGTTGAGGCGGCGCAGGCACACGGGATGGACAGATCTGAAGAAGCTTGCAAGCGGGCGCTGCGCTATCTGGCCTTTGCCGAGCAGGTGATGGCACGCACTGATCCGCGTCTCGTCGCGATCGGCGGCTTGTCAGGAACGGGAAAGTCGACGCTCGCCCGCGCGCTTGGGAGGTGTCTTGGGGGCGCCCCCGGCGCGCGCATCTTACGCAGCGACGTCCTACGCAAGCGACTCGCGGGCGTTGCCCCGGAGGTGCGGTTGCCGCCCGGCAGTTACACGGCGGATGCCACGCGGGCTGTCTATCGCGAAATCGAGCGGATTGCCGCGCAGGTGCTCGCTGCAGGACAAAGCGTGATCGCAGACGCTACGTTCATGCAGGGCGACGAGCGCTCACAAATTGCCGAGGTCGCAGGAAAAGCGGGCGTCGCTTTCGATGGTCTTTGGCTGGGGCTCGACGACCGCGCGCGTTTCGCGCGCGTCCAAGCACGACCGCCAGAGGCGTCCGATGCCGATCTTGCCGTGGCCCAATCACAAGCCGACCAGCATGTGATTGTTCCTGAAGGCTGGACATGCCTGGACGCGGGCGCAAACTTCGCCAACCTGCAAGCAAGTGCCGCAAGCGTACTCGCTCTTTAGGCGCAAATTCCTGCTGCGCGTCGCATGGAACAGGATTCTGGGAAAGTTAGCTAGCCGCTATGCCGCCACCCGTACCTAGGGATCATGATAAGGGATGCGCGCCGCAGCGCCTGAGCATTGCCAGCTAGATTCCGGACAGGAGCCGATCCACACGCTCCGCTCGCGATCGGCGGAATGGCGTGTGGGATCTATTAGGCCTTGCGAGCCGCTTGACCTCCCCGGTCATCCGTGTCGGCTAATTTGTCCGCTGTCCCTAGCCGGGGTTTGATCTTTAGATTCCGCGAGCGTTGTGCACCGGTCCAATCCGCCACTGAGGGTTTTCCGAGCCTATCGGTCCATGCTCGTGTGCGGGTATAGTGCATCATTCAGCGCGGTGGGGGGCCGATGACGCAGCATATGCAGGATCTAGCCGATCAGATTGTCCACCTTCAAAGCGAATTGGACAGGGAAATAGAGGCTCGGCGCAAAGTTTTGGGCGTGACCCTCTCAGCCGAGCTCGTCGGCTTCGAGCAAGGCATCGTTGCAGAGCAACGCGCCGTGCGGATGAAAGTCTCACGCTTTCTGGCTGAATCGAGCTTCGGCGCGACCGTGACTGCACCCATCATTTACTCGCTGATCGTCCCTCTGCTGCTAGTCGATCTCTGGGTTGGACTCTACCAGGCGATCTGCTTCCGGGTTTATGGAATCGCCCGGGTTCGGCGGGCCGATTATATCATTTTCGACCGCCAGCATCTCGCCTATCTGAACTGGATCGAGGCGCTGAACTGCCTGTTCTGCGCCTATGGTAATGGTCTGGTTGGTTATGTGCGCGAGATCAGCAGCCGCACTGAGCAATATTGGTGTCCGATCAAACATGCCTTGAAGGTCCATGATCCACACCGACGCTATCATCAATTTCTGGAATATGGCGATGCCGACGGCTACCGGGCACGCCTCGCCACGTTTCGCGACCAGTTACGTTCGACGACGCCTTGATGGCTACCGCGGAGAAGAAGCGCGCCAAGAGCCATCTTTCTGGCTGGTTCTTTGGTTTGCTGGGCGTCTGCGCACTCGTGTTCGCCGTCTTTCATTTCGGCGACCTCGCAAGCTTCGGGGCGATGCTTCGCCGTGCGCAGCCACTGTGGCTTGTGGCAGCGGCAGCGCTACAGGCCGTGACCTATACGAGTGTATCGCTTGGCTGGAAGCTTGTCCTCGATAAGGCCGGTTCTCCGCTCCCACTATCCCGGCTGGTGCCTGTCGCGCTTTCGAAGCTGTTTGCCGACGCCATGATCCCGGCCGCCGGCATGGGCGGCAATATTCTGCTCGTCGATCGGCTGGTTAAACTGGGCGTACCGCGTGGCGCCGCTGTGGCAGCATTGTTGGTCTCCATGATCGGTTATTATGTCGCTTTCGCATTCTTCGCGCTCGTCATGCTGCTGCTTTTGTGGCTGCACGGTAAGGCGACCCCCCTTCTCGCTGGGGTTGTCACAACATTCCTGCTGGTAGCCCTCGCGATCCCCAGCCTGGCTCTTTGGCTCAGACGAAGGGGCAGCCATCCGCTTTCACCCTTTCTGGAGCATTTGCTCGTCGTACGCAGCTTGCTCCACGTCGTCGGCGAAGCACCAGCTAAGCTCCTCGCGGACAAGGCGCTGATCCTCGGTGTGGGCGGATGCAACGCCGCAATTTTCCTTGTGGACGCCGCGACACTCCAAGCCTGCCTTTTCGCGCTCGGGCATCCCACAGGGTACAGTACGTCATTTATCGCCATGCTGGGCGCATCGATTCTGGCGGCGCTCGCCCCAATTCCGATGGGCCTCGGGAGCTTTGAGGCGGGATCGACCGGAATGCTTAGTCTGCTGGGTGTTCCAGTGCCCGCAGCCCTCGCGGGAACTCTGCTCTTGCGTGGCTTTACCTTGTGGCTTCCGCTTCTCCCAGGCATCATCCTGATGCGGGGATCGTCCAGACACAGACGCCACCACAGGCAGACCCCTCCGCCCAAGGCTGAGTAGTTTCCGAGCCTGCCGCAGGATCCATGGCGAGTGCACCAACCAATACCGGCGCCGGGTCGATCGTCCCCGCGCGGTGCGTGCCGGTCCGGCCACGCAACACGAGGAGACTGACGATGACGTACAAGACGCTCATGGCGCATCTTGGCCTTGGCCAATCGAATAGCGAGTTGCTGCGGGTCGTCGCCAAGCTTGGCACCCAGCTGGGTGCGAAAGTGGTCGGCATCGCCCCCTGCCAGCCGATGCAATTTGTCTATAGCGATGGCTATGTCGGTGGCGAGGCAATCGCCGCGTGTCAGGACGAACTTGAAGGCGAACTGCGCACTGCCGGAACCGAATTTCGGGATGCGTTGAAGGCTACCGGGAACTTACTGGAATGGCGTTCGAGCTACACGACGGACGCGCTGCCTTATTATCTGGCGAGCGAGGCTCGTTGCGCAGACGTGATCATCACGAGCGTGGCAACCGCTGATCCGTTCGACTCTTCCCGGCATGCGAGTGTCGGCGATCTCGTGATGCGCGCTGGCCGACCCGTGCTGGTGGTGCCGCGCACGAGCGCAAGATTTCCATTCGAAAGGATCGTGGTCGCTTGGAAGGATACGCGGGAGGCCAGACGTGCGACCCTTGATGCCCTGCCACTGCTGGCTTTGGCAAAGCAGGTCACTGTCCTGGAGATAGCCGACAAGCCAGATGTTCCGAACGCAACTGGCAGGGCCGAGGATGTCGCAGGCTGGCTTGGGCAGCATGGTATCGCGGCGACGTCTCTGGCCGTGCCGGCGCACGGTGACGACGCTGCCCAACTTGAGACGATGCTGACCGAGCAGCACGCGGATCTGGTAGTGGCCGGAGCCTATGGTCATAATCGACTACGTGAATGGGCATTCGGTGGTGTGACGCACGACCTGCTGAAGGGCGGACGATGCGCCCTCCTCTCTCATTAAGCGGGGACCTCAACCCAATGCATGCTATGGTGATGAACAAGGTGAGCGGCCCGTTGGTCTGGACAGAATTGGCCGACCGTCATCCGGGACCTAGCCAGATTCGCGTGTCGGTCGGGGCGTGCGGGGTATGCCGCACCGATCTGCACGTCCTCGACGGCGAACTGCCCGATCAGCCCGTGCCGATCATTCCCGGACATGAGATTGTCGGCCGGATCGACGCGCTTGGAGAGGATGTCGAGGGCTTACGCCTTGGCGAGCGCGTGGGCATCCCTTGGCTTGGGCATACCTGCGGCGTCTGTTCATATTGCGCCCAGCAGCGCGAGAACCTGTGCGATGACCCGTTGTTCACCGGTTACACCCGCGACGGCGGCTTTGCCACGTCGGTGATCGCCGACGCGCGCTTTGCTTTCCCGCTCGGCGATGTGGGTGAGGATGTCGCGCTCGCGCCGCTGCTATGCGCCGGACTGATCGGCTGGCGGTCGCTCGTCATAGCCGGCGAAGGCAAGCAGATCGGTCTATATGGTTTTGGCGCAGCAGCGCATATCGTGGCGCAGGTTGCTTCATGGCAGGGGCGATCGACCTACGCCTTCACCAGGCCCGGGGACACCGCCGCCCAGGACTTTGCGCGGGGACTGGGCGCCGTCTGGGCTGGCGGCTCGGACCAGACGCCGCCGGTGTCCCTGGACGCGGCGATCATCTATGCGGCCGTTGGTGACCTCGTACCGCTCGCGCTCAAGGCGGTGCGCAAGGGTGGAATCGTGGTTTGCGCCGGCATTCATATGAGCGACATTCCCGGCTTTCCTTACGCGCTGCTCTGGGAGGAAAGACGGCTTGTTTCGGTCGCAAACCTCACGCGCCAGGATGGTCTGGACTTTCTCGCGCTCGCGCCCAAGATCGGCATCGTAACGCGCACCACGACCTACCCACTTGACCAAGCGAACGAGGCGCTGGCCGACCTTCGTGTAGGTCGCTTCGAAGGGGCCGCCGTCCTCGTTCCGTGAGCGCTCGCGCATGAGACCGATGGCACCTACGGGAAACCTTGATTAGGCGACGCTGGTATCGCTGAGTAGTTTCCGATCCTGCCATCGACCATGCAGCGGTCTAATATCCTGAACACTAGATCAAGGGATTGCGAGCCGCCCCCAAGGCTCAACAAGTCCTTCCAGATCACCGTGCCTCGAAACCATGCGGCAAATAACTGCATCGTTTTGCCATTTCAAAGCTCAGGAGAATTTATGTCTCAGGATCGTCAACTTCAGGAAGCCGTACTCGCCGAGTTTCTTTGGGAGCCCAGCATCACTGCAGCGCATATCGGCGTTACGGCAAGCGATGGCGTTGTCACGCTGACCGGTCATGTGCCGACTTATTACGAAAAGCACGCGGCCGAGAAGGCGGCTGCGCGGGTGAAAGGCGTGAAAGCCGTAGCCCTGGAACTCGAAGTCCGCCTCGCTTTCCCCACCGAACGCAGCGACGAGGATATCGCTCACGCAGCGGTCGATCGGCTCGCTTGGGAAGTCACGGTTCCGCGTGATGCCATCAAGGTCCAGGTCGAAAAGGGCTGGGTCACGCTCACCGGCGAAGTCGCCTGGCACTATCAGAAGGATGCCGCTGAGCGGATGATCCGTGGGTTGCACGGTGTCATCGGCGTGTCGAACCAGACGACGGTCAAGCCGCGCGTCAACACGACCGATATCGGTCACGACATCGGCGTCGCGCTGCATCGTTCGTGGTTCGATCCCAAGACTATCAACGTCAGCGCCGATGGCGGGAAGGTCAAACTTACCGGCACCGTTCACACGCCCGGTGATCGCTGGAAGGCTGCATCGACGGCTTGGGGATCGCCTGGAACCACGGCTGTCGAAAACGACCTCATCGTCGTCGGCTGACGTTGACACCCTCCGCCGGCCCAACACGGGTCGGCGGAATACTGTCATTCCGGATTACGATAGTCTAGCCGCGCCAGGGGCACGACGTTCCAGCGCGTTATCACCGGCACTTGCGGGTGCCCGGGCTTTGGCCCGAGGACGCTGAGCGATGCCGGGTCCAGCGCAAAATGCTCCCCTTCTCCGCCCGCCATATCTACCCAACGCGCCGCCAAGACGCACCCGAACTGGCCATGCGAGAACAGCGCGATATTTCCCTGTGCGCGGCGCAGCCGAACCAACAACCGGTCGGCACGCGACACAACCTGGTCGAGAGATTCCCCGCCGGGACAACCGTCCTGAAATACGTTCCACCACGGGCTGGTCTTGCGGATATCGGCGGTGTGCAGGCCTTCATAGTCGCCATAGTCCCACTCGGCGAGGTCGGGTTCGATGGTCGCTGTCCGTCCATTCGCCGCCAGTTCGCATGTTCGCCGCGCCCTCTGACGCGGGCTCGTCCAGATCTGGGTGAACGGCACGAGATCGAGCAACGGTGCAAGCTCCCGCGCCATCACCTCGCCCCGTGCTGTCAACGGGATATCGGTGTGACCGGTATGCTGGCCGGACAACGACCATGCGGTTTCACCATGCCGGATCAGGTAGAGTGTTGGAAGCCCGGACTTGGCACTCTCTTCCATCAGGAAGGCAAGTCGGTCGAAGCGACATATTCGCCGCGCCGCGCGGCGCGATTGCAGCGGGCGCGGTGAACGAGCGCTTGCTGGGCGAGCCCAAAATTGCCGTCTTCACCTGCCCAAAGAGCGAGTGCTGGCTGCTGGATCGCGCGGGCGTAGGAGAAAGCGAGCGGCCAGGGCAGTCTCCGCTGGGATCGCGCATTCATTGCGTTGAGGCGTGCCGACGCCAATTCTGGCGACTGCCCTCCCGAGAGGAAGGCGATCCCGGGCACGGCCGCAGGAACTGCGCGCAAAAGACAAGTGGCGGTTGCGTCCACGATCCGTTGGAGCGTCGCCTGGTCGACGCAATCCGATCCGGCAAGAACCATGTTCGGTTTGAGGATCATACCTTCGAGCAAAACCCTCTGCGCGGAGAGCTGACTGAATACCGTCTCCAGGATCATCTGGCTCAGCTTCGCGCAATATTCGATATCATGGTCGCCCGCCATGAGCAGCTCCGGCTCGATGACCGGCACAAGCCCCACCTCCTGGCACAGCGCAGCATAGCGGCCCAGCGCCTGGGCATTGGTATCGATACAGGCCGCACTGGGTGTGCCATCCTCGGCGTTGAACACGGCTCGCCATTTGGCAAAACGAGCGCCCTTCCCGGCGTAGCCGTGCAGCCGTTCCCGCAGGCCATCCAGTCCTTCGGTAATGGTTTCCCCCGGAAAGCCTGCAAGCGGATTTGCGCCGGTATCGACCTTGATGCCGACGAGGATGCCCGCCTCAGCCAGTAGATCGACGAACAGGCGGCCATCGGCCGTCGCCTGATGGAGAGTTTCGTCATAGAGGATGACGCCGCTGATCGATTGACCAAGGTCTGGCGTAGTGACGATAAGTTCGCGCCAGCGCCGCCGGTTTTCCTCGCTTTGCACGATACCGAGCGCTGCGAACCGCCGATTGCAGGTGCCATTGCTTTCGTCGATTGCGAGCAAACCCTTGTCGCCGGCCATGAGTTGCGCGGCAATGTCGGCCAGAGGCCCCGGGTTCACGTCGACGCGCCCCACATCCAGTCGCGGATTTCTGGCAGGTCCTGCCCATGGCGATCGATATAGTGCTTATGCGCAACCAGCCTGTCGCGCATCGCCTGCT
This sequence comes from Sphingomonas sp., assembly GCF_025353885.1. Lineage (GTDB taxonomy): Bacteria > Pseudomonadota > Alphaproteobacteria > Sphingomonadales > Sphingomonadaceae > Sphingomonas_O. Next base: position 10,364 of record NZ_JANXNX010000046.1, read on the forward strand.
TGAGATACGCGCCCTGGCTTCCAGTCTGCGGTAGCTGGTCGATCACGTCGATGACGAGGTGGAAGCGATCAAGACCGTTCTGCACCCGGATATCGAACGCCGTCGTGATCGTGCCCTCTTCCTGATAGCCGCGGACGTGCATGTTGCGGTTGGTTCGGTGGTAGGTCAGCCGCTGGACCAGCCCCGGATAGCCGTGGAAGGCGAAGATCACTGGCCGGTCACGCGTGAAAAGCGAGTCATAGTCCGCGTCGCTCAGACCATGGGGATGCTCGGCGCAGGGCTGGAGCTTCATCAGGTCGACTACATTGACGACCCGAACGCGTACGTCGGGCAGTGCCGCGCGCAGAATGGAAACCGCTGCCAGCGCCTCGAGCGTCGGAGTATCGCCACAGCAGGCCATGACAACGTCCGGCTCGCCGTCTTGATCGTTGCTCGCCCATTGCCAGATGCCGATGCCCTGGGCGCAATGCGAAGCTGCGGCGTCGATCGTCAGCCATTGCGGCATGGCGTGCTTGCCGGCGATCACGACGTTCACGTATTGGCGGCTGCGCAAGCAGTGATCCATGACCGACAGCAGACAATTGGCATCGGGTGGCAGATAGGCACGCACGATGTCGGCCTTCTTGTTGATCACATGATCGAGGAACCCCGGATCCTGATGGGTGAAGCCATTATGGTCCTGCTGCCAGACATGCGAGGACAGCAGATAGTTTAGCGACGCGATGTCGCGGCGCCAGGGCAGCTCGGAGGTGACCTTGAGCCATTTGGCATGCTGGCTGAACATCGAATCGATGATCCGGATAAACGCCTCATAGCTGTTGAACACCCCGTGCCGACCGGTCAGGAGATAGCCCTCCAGCCAGCCCTGACTCTGATGCTCGCTGAGCATCGAGTCGAGCACGCGACCGGTCGGCGCGAGGAATTCGTCATTGGCTTCGATGCCAGCTTCCCATTGGCGATCGGTCGCCTCGAACACCGCGCCCAGCATGTTGGACAGCGTCTCGTCGGGGCCGAAAATCCGGAAATTGCCAGCCTTTTGGTTAAGCGTCACGACATCACGTAGGTACGGCCCGAGCGTCCCCATGTCAGACGCGGCGACCGAACCCGGAGCCGGTACAGCGACAGCATAAGTCGGATAGTCGGGAAGACGCAGATCGTGCAGCAGCATGCCGCCATTGGCATGAGGGTTCGCCCCCATTCGCCGGTCGCCGGCCGGTGCCAGCGCCGCGAGTTCGGGAAGCAGCCGTCCTTTGTTGTCGAACAGTTCTTCGGGTTTGTAGCTTTTCATCCAGCTTTCGAGCGCAGCCACATGCCCGGCATGGTTCGCATCGACCAGAAGCGGTACCTGATGCGACCGGAACGTACCCTCGATAGCAAGACCATCCACCTCCTTGGGCCCGGTCCAGCCCTTGGGCGAGCGCAGGACGATCACCGGCCACCGGGAGCGCTGGCTCGATTTGCCCGAGCGGGCATCTTCCTGAAGCTGGCGAATGTCGGCAATCGCCGTGTCCATCACCAATGCCATCGCTAAGTGCATGGTATCAGGGTCAGAACCTTCCACGAAACGCGGTGACCAGCCGCACCCTTCCAGGAAATAAGCGAGGTCATCGCCGTCGATGCGCGCGAGGATCGTCGGGTTGCTGATCTTATAGCCGTTGAGATGGAGGATCGGCAGCACCGCGCCGTCGGTGACTGGGCTTAGAAATTTGTTCGACTGCCATGCGGTCGCGAGTGGCCCGGTTTCGGCCTCGCCGTCCCCGACCACGCAGGCGACGATCAGGTCTGGATTGTCGAAGGCCGCGCCGAAGGCGTGGCTAAGCGAATAGCCGAGCTCTCCGCCCTCATGGATCGATCCTGGCGTGGTTGGCGCGACGTGGCTCGATATGCCGCCAGGAAAGGAGAATTGGGTGAAGAGCTTCTTGAGGCCTGCTTCGTCCTGGCTGACATTCGGATAGATCTCGCTGTAGCTGCCCTCGAGATAGGTATTGCCGACCAGCGCGGGACCGCCATGGCCGGGGCCAGCGATATAGATCATGTTCAAGTCGTGCGCCTTGATGACGCGGTTCAGGTGGACATAGATGAAATTCTGGCCCGGGGTCGTACCCCAATGGCCCACAATCAGCGGCTTCACATGATCGAGCGTCAATGGCTCACGCAGCAGGGGATTATCGTAGAGATAGAGCTGTCCGACCGACAGATAATTGGCTGCCCGCCAATAGGCATCGGTCAGACGCAATGCGTCGGCATCGAGCTGGGCCATCGCTGTAGCCGTTTCCGCATGGTTAGATGGTCGATCCGGTTCTCGCTCTACGAGGCGTATGTCCATGGCGCGCGCTTCCGATCATTGGGCAGTCGCCGATCGGGCCACGCCGGGAAGCCTCACGATAGCCGCCACCGTACGCATCGGTGCAGGCTCGGAAACTACTCAAGATTCACCAGCTTCGTCGCCGCGCAACCATGCGCGTTCTTTGGAAGCCCGCTCAGCTTCCCCGCTGCGGACTTCGTTAAGCGCGATACTGCACGATTTGCGAGCGGCCTCCCTGACTTCTTCCATATTTTGAAGGAAGAAGCGTTCGCTCAAGCCCTCGACGATCGATGAAAAATGGACATGCTCGGTTGACGCCATCGAAAAGGCGCGTTCGAGATAATGGTCGAATACCGTCACCAGCGACTGCCACTCGCCCTGCTCGTCGAGCCAGATCTGCGAGGTTCCCGAGGAAGTCAGGCTCAGCAAGTGCGCGCCGGCCAGCCGAGATTTGGCATCCCGCGCCTTGACCGCTCGGAAGGAAAAGTCGGATCCCAAGACCCGGTCGACATAGCCCTTGAGCATGGCGGGCGGCGTTCCAAACCAGATCGGATAGACCAGAACGAGATATGCAGCGTCCGCGATGATGTCGAGTTCGTGCGCTACATGCGGCGATTGCAGGAATGCCGATGATCCCGGTTGCTCGTTAGCCTGCAGCACAGGGTCGAACTTCATGCGGTAGAGGTCACGCAGCACCGCTTCCTGGCCGTTCTCCTCGACGACGGCGCAGTATTTTGCCGCCACAGCTGCGTTGAAGCTATTGGGCTCCGGATGGCACAGGACGACGACATGCTTGGATTTCTTCGTGTTGATCATCGCTCGGTTCTCCTGCCCGCACAGCAAGGCATAAAGACAACGATCCCTGCACTGCTGTCTGCGATCAAGGATCGGAAAACCCCTACAAGCGAAGCTGGATCACGTCATCGCGGCCAACAGCGCGTCGACCGACACCGTCGCCATCGTCGCGAAGCTGTCGGCAATACCGTAAGGCAGGATCAGGGTGCGCCCGCTCAGCAGTGCGCCGCAGCTATAGATGACGTTGGGCACATAGCCATCGCGTTCGACGAGCCCCGGGCGGAGCAATGGCGTTGCTAGCCGCCCGAGCACCTTGCTCGGATCGGCCTTGTCGAGCAGGCACGCTCCGATACAGTAATTGCGCACCGGGCCGACCCCGTGGATCAGGACGAGCCAGCCCTCCTCAATCTCGATCGGGCACCCGCAATTGCCGAGCTGGACGAACTCCCAGACCCATCGCGGCGACAGGATTTTTATCCCCGTATCCCAATGATAGAGATCGGTCGATTTCAGCAGCCAGATATTCTCATGATCGAGGCGGCCCAGCATCGCATATTGCCCGTCGATCCGCCGCGGGAACAGTGCCATGCCCTTGTTGACCGCAGCCGGTCCGCGCAGCGCATTGAGTTCGAAGGTCGCGAAATCGGTCGTCCGCAGCAGCTCCTCGCGGATCTCCTCGCCGCTGAAAGCGGTGTAGGTGCCGAGATAGGTGGCATGGCCATCGTCATCGACAAAGCGGGCTAACCTCAGATCTTCGATGCCGTGGCGCTGGCGGTAGGTTATCGGGAAGATCACGATCTCCGAGAGACTGCGGCTCTGTTCACAGAACAGCCGCACGCCCGAATCGTCCGGTTCGCCATCCGGAATCATTTCGATCCGCGGTGAAATCGCCTGCGGACTCGCCGGGTCCAGGACGACCGTGCCATCCGGCGAAAAAATGCCTGTGCGAAAGCTGATAGACGACACATGCCCCTCGCCCACGCCGCGTAGCGACAGGATGAAGCGAACCGCGCCCGCCGCGACACCCGACTGATCGGGATGCGCGACGATGCTGGGGTTGAAAAGGGCGGCAGCTTCGAAAGAATATTCCTCGCAGAAATACGCACCAATGAGGTGCGCCTGCTCGCTGCTGACCGCCCGCGCCGCGATCATCATGCCGTTCACCTCATGGAAGCGGCGCAGCAGCACCTCTTCGATGCCGCGATGGCGATCGGACAGGCTGGCGATGACCCGCGCAAGTTCTTCGGCCAGTTCAGCCTCGGTCAGAGCGAGCACCCGGTCCGCCAGGCACTGTGCCCGCGTCAGATCGGTGCTGCCGGGCGGCAGGGGTTCATCGGCCGGTACGAAAGGACGAAGCACCACACGCGCCGGGTCGGCGCGCAACTGGATCGGCAGATGATTTACGGGCACGTTCGACGCCATGGGTCACCTCGATGCGACGTGAGGGGAGAGCGCCGCCTCAGCCGGACGTGCCGGTGGTCGCGTCGATCGGGATCATCGATACCTTCCGCGCTTGCCCGCACCGGGGATAGCTTCGGAATATACCCAGCACCTGAGTGATTTCCGATCCTCCCGGTGGCCCGCTTGCTGGTCCAGAGACGCATGCTGAGCCGCCTTCGTCGATTGAGGGGCGGATTTCAGATGATGTCGGGAAGACTGGTGGCTCAAAACGCCTTGTTGGCCATGTTCATGGCATTGTTCGCAATTACCGCGCCGATCGCGGCAGTGCCGCTGTTCGTTGCCGCAACCGAAGGCCAGTCCGAGCCCGAGCGCCGCCGGACGGCGCTCATCGCGGCCGCCACCTATGTATTTGCCGGGCTGGTGGCCCTTTTCGCGGGGAATGCCGCTTTGTCCTTCTTCGGTGTAAGCGTTGCCGCTCTGCGCCTTGCCGGAATGGCCGTCGTGGCCGTGATTGGTTGGCAGATGATCAACGCGCCGACAGCGATCGCCGAGCCGGCTGGATCCGAAGGAAAGGCGCGGTTGCACGCAGCCTCGAACACGAGGATCGATCGTGCCGACGGCCGGCCATCCCCCACGCCGCTCAGCATCGGCGTCACCCCGCTTGGCTTCCCGATCTATGCAGGGCCAGGCGTATTGTCGGTGATCATCGCGTGGGGGAGTGGCCCCGAACCGGTCTACACGATCGCGGTGATTGCCTTCGTCGCGAACGCCGCGCTGTTCCTCGCTCTCAATTTTCTGGCAACCCCGATCACGCGCATCATCGGCGCGGAGGCCCTGCTAGTGACCGAGAAGCTGTTTGGCCTCATTGTTGTGGCGATCGCAGTCGGCGGGATGGCCAGTGCGCTTCTGGTCCTGTTCCCGGACCTGCAGGCTCCTCAGCCATGAAGCAACTGGTCGCCTTCGACCTCGACGGAACGCTCGCGGTCAGCAAGCAGCCGATCGATGCCGAGATGGCGGCCTTGCTCGCGCGTCTCACCAAGAGGGTCGCTGTCGCCGTTATGTCAGGCGGAGACTGGCCGCAATTCGAAGCGCAGTTGATTGGCAAGCTGCCCGCCAGCAGCGATCTGGCGCGCCTGTTCCTGCTCCCTACATCGGGCACAAAGCTTTATCGCTATGACACAGAATGGCGGCTCATCTATGCAGAGGTGCTCGATCCCGCTGAACGAGCCCTGATAACTGGAGCCCTCGACACGGTCATCGCGGCGCTTCGCCTCGACAGTGCGCCAAGCTGGGGCGCAAGGATCGAGGATAGAGCTACCCAGATCACCTTTTCAGCACTTGGTCAGCAGGCGCCGCCGAATGCGAAACGCGCATGGGATCCCGATTTCGTTCGGCGCAAACAGATCCAGGCCATGCTCAGCCCGATGATTCCAGGCTTCGCCGTGCGGATCGGTGGGTCGACGTCGATCGACATAACGCGCCAGGGCGTCGACAAAGGCTATGGTATCGTCAAGCTCTCGCAGACCGCTGGTATATCGCTTGGCGATATTATGTTTGTAGGCGATGCCCTCTATCCCGGCGGCAATGATCATGCGGTGATGGACGCAGGTGTAGACGCGATACCGGTCCGCGATATCGAGGAGACCAAGCGGATCATCCAGACCATATTGCTCTGCAGCCAGTCACGGCCGACGCGCGCAAGGGCGCCCGCGCACTGCATTGAGTAGTTTCCGAGCCTGCCGAGAGAGCGACGTCATTCGTAGACGGGCACCATCAAGAAGGAACTACCCTTCCCCATCTCATGCCGACCGAGGATATCCATGGACCAGCCCGAAGCCGTCGTCGCCGTCTTTGCTGATCATGCAGCCGCCGAGGCAGCCGTGAAGAAACTCAACCTCGCCGGCTTCGACATCAAGCATCTCAGCGTCATCGGCAAAGGCTATCATGTCGATGAGCAGGTGGTGGGCTTCTACAATCAGGGCGACCGGATCCGTTTCTGGGGAACGCGCGGCGCCTTTTGGGGCGGATTGTGGAGCCTGTTTTTCGGCGGAGTCGTGCTGACGCTGCCGGTCGTTGGACCGGTGGTGGCACTCGGTTACCTTGCCGCAGCCATCGTAGCTGTCATAGAGGGCGCGGTCTTGGTCGGGGGTTTCAGCGCAATCGCGGCCGCGCTTTATGGCTTGGGCATACCCAAGGACAGTGTGCTCCACTATGAAACCGCCATTGAGGCCGATTCCTTCCTGGTGATGGCGCACGACACGCCGAGCCGGATCGCTCTCGCCAAGGGTATCCTCGAAATGGCGGACGCGTCGCAGGTCGATGTTCATGCCGCAGCGCCAGCGACAGTCGAAGCGGTCGGCTGATCGCGTGCAATGAACGGCCCGCGGCAAGGCGATGGTATCGCTGAGGGTTCGATCCTCGCACTCAACGCCGGATCATCGAGCCTCAAGTTCGCGCTGTTTGCCGCGCCCGCGTTACGCCCCTTGATACGAGGCGAGATTTCCGAGTTGGGGAGTTCGCCGCATCTGTTGGCCCATGACGACGCAGGCGGCGCGGTAGCCGATCGGCATTGGGCCAGCCATGGGGAGGACACGTTCGCCGATGTGCTCGACGCCGTGCTGGCCCTTGTCGATGTCACCGCCGGCCACGCCCGGTTGCGCGCGGTCGGCCACCGGATCGTTCATGGCGGCGCGGACCATATCATTCCCGAACGGGTGACGCCCGCGCTGCTCCTGGCGTTGGATGCGCTCATCCCGCTCGACCCTATCCACATGCCGCACAATATCGCCCCGATCCTGGCGGTCGCGAAGGCGCGGCCGGGCATCGATCAGGTCGCCTGCTTCGATACCGCCTTTCATCACACGATGCCGCTCGTGGCCCAGCGGTTCGCACTGCCGCGTGCCATCAGTGATGCGGGCGTCAGGCGCTACGGCTTCCATGGGCTGTCCTACGAATATATCGCCAGGCGCGTCACCATAGAACTACCGGCGCTGGCAAAGGGTCGTGTGATTGTAGCGCACCTCGGTGCGGGTGCGAGCCTGTGCGCCTTGGACAAGGGTGTCAGCATCGCCAACACATTCGGGATCAGCGTGCTCGATGGGTTGGTGATGGCCACTCGCTGCGGCAGCCTCGATCCCGGCGTGATCCTGTATCTGGGTCGGCTCGGCCATAGCCTGCCCGACATCGAGGACATGCTCTACAACCGCTCTGGCCTCCTTGGCGTATCCGGGATTAGCGGTGACATCCGTGTCCTGCTGGCGAGCGATCTACCCCAAGCGCAAGAGGCGATCGAGCTGTTCACCTACCGGATCGCGTTGGAGGTCGGCGCCATGACCAGCGCGCTGGGCGGTGTCGATGGAATCGTCTTCACCGCAGGGATCGGCCAGCATGCGCCAAAGATCCGCGCTGCGGTGTGCGAGAGACTGGGCTGGCTTGGCGTGCAACTCGATCAGGCTGCCAATGACAAGGGCGCTTTTCAGGTCAGTACAGCAGGCAGCAAGGTCGATGTACGCGTGATCGCGACCGACGAAGAGGCCATGATCGCACAGCATGTCCTGACTACCCTGCGCGAGCGCTGACCCGCGGTCAGCGCTTCGCCGCCGGCATAGCTGAGGTCGCATCCTGGAGATGCCGGAAAATCCTAGGCAAGCCATCGGGCAAATCTTCTGCCAGCAAGCCGGGACCGAAATGCGCAGCCGCAGCGCCGTGCAGCCAGACGGCGGCGGCGGCCGCCAGAAAGGGCGTCATGCCTTGCGCCAGGAGTCCGACTATGATGCCCGCCAGCACGTCGCCCGAACCTGCTGTCGCGAGCGTTGGTGGGGCATTGCTGTTGATGATCGCTTGCCCATCGGGCGAGGCAATGACGGTATCGCTACTTTTAAGAATGACAACGGCGCCGCTCTCTGCCGCAGCTGCCCGCGCGCGCACCAGCCGGTCACCGCTGGCCTCGAACAGCCGCCCAAACTCGCCATCGTGCGGCGTCAGCACGCAGGGTCCCGATATGGCGTGCTTCAGCGACAGCAGATCATGCTGGAAAATCGTGAGCGCATCCGCATCGAGAACGGTTGGGCGTCCGGTCGCCAGCATCGCCAGGACCGCGCCGCGCGTCTCCTCGATGACCCCGGCGCCCGGCCCGATTAGCATGGCGGAGATGCGCTGATCGCGCAGCACAATCTCGAGCGCCTCGGGGCTTGCGATCGGATGGACCATGATGCTCGTGAGCGCGGCTGCGTAAACCGCCAATGCCGCGGGCGGTACGGCAATGGTCGTCAGCCCTGCCCCGGCTCTCGCGGCGGCCCGCGCCGCCATCCGCGCCGCGCCCGTCGTCGGGTAACCGCCCCAGACAAGCGCGTGCCCGCGATCATATTTATTGCCCCCATCGATCGGCCAAGGAAGCTCGGACAGCCAAAGGGCGGGGTCATTCTCGAAGGTGTCGGGCAGTATGGTCTCGAACACGCCCGCCGGCGTCCCGATGTCTGCGACGACGATATCCCCACAAAGCCCTCGACCCGGGAGCAACAGGTGGCCCGGCTTCTTGCGAAAGAAGGTGACGGTCAGCGCTGCGGCGACCGCGCCTAACGCGACGCCGGTATCCCCCATCAGTCCGCTCGGGACATCGATCGCGATGATCGGGACGGCCCGCGCCGTAGCCGAAGCGAGAATGTCGGCGGCAGGCCCTGTCAGCGGTCGATCGAGTCCTGCGCCGAACAGCGCGTCGACGATAAGGTCAGCATCATCGAGCACAGCTGGGGTGAGCGGCTCGATGACCGCCGACCAGCGATCGGCATTGACGCGGGCGTCGCCTTTCAGCTGTGTCGACGTTCCGAGCAACGCGAGGCGGACCGGCCAGCCGGCCGCGACCAGGTGGCGCGCGGCAACGAAGCCATCCCCGCCATTGTTGCCCGGGCCACACAGGACCGTGATCGACCGTATCGTCCAGCGCTTGATGATTTCCAGCGCAACCGCACCTCCGGCATTCTCCATCAGATCGAGAGACGCGATGCCTGCGGCGACTGCCAGACGATCGGCCTCGCCCATCTGGTCAACGGTCAAAAGGGTACGGCCTAAGTCCATCATTGTCGGCTAAGCCACGGTAAAATCGAGGACGACGCGTGACGGTACCTCGCCGTGTTCGAGGCGCTCGAAGACGCTGTTGACGGTGGAGAGCGGTTGGAGCTCGATATCGGCTTTCACCTTGCCATCCGCCGCGAAGGCCAGCGCCTCCGCCATGTCCTTGCGTGTGCCCACGAACGAGCCGCGGATGGTGATGCAATTGGCGACGACGTCGAACAGCGGCACAGGGAATTCGCCCGGCGGCAGGCCGACGAGGACGCAGGTTCCCCGCTTGCGGGTCACCGCGACGCCCTGCTTGAACGCGGTCAGCGACGGCGCGGTGATCAGCACGCCATGCGCACCGCCGCCGGTCTCGCGTTTGAGTGTCTCGGCCAGATCGCCCGTCTTGGCATTGATGACGAGATCAGCACCCAATCGGGTCGCGTGGGCAAGCTTGCCGTCGTCGATGTCGATCACGCAGACTTTCAACCCCATCGCCTTGGCATATTGGATCGCGAGATGACCAAGCCCGCCGGCGCCCGAGATCGCGATCCACTCGCCCGGCTTCGCCTCGGTTTCCTTGATGCCCTTGTAGGTGGTGATGCCCGCGCAAATGAGGGGTGCCGCTTCCTTCGCACCAAGGCCGACAGGGATATGCGCGACATAGTTGGGATCGGCGACGAGATACTCGGCAAAGCCGCCATTCTGGGTGTATCCCCCGAACTGCGCATCGGCGCACACCGTTTCCCAGGCGGACAGGCAATATTCGCAGTGGCCACACGCGGAATACAGCCATGGCACGCCGACCCTGTCGCCTTCCTTAACGATGCTGACACCGGCACCGAGCGCTACGACGATCCCGATCGCCTCGTGTCCCGGGATGAACGGCAATGTTGGCTTGAGCGGCGAGTCGCCCTTGGCTGCGTGAAGGTCGGTATGACAGACCCCGCAGGCCTCGACCTTGACGAGGATCTGACCGGGGCCGGCGACGGGTATGGCGCAGGAACGCAGAACGAGCGGCTGCCCGAACTGTTCGACGAAGGCGGCTTGCATCTGGCTCATGGGGTCATCCTGGAACGAAAGGGGAGATCAGGCAGCGACGGACAGACCCAAGCCGCGCACGGCCTCGATCATCTTGACGAGAACGGCCTGGGCATCGCCGTAGACCATGTTGCAATTGGCGCCGTAGAAGAGCGGATTGACGATGTCGGCATAGCCCTTCCCATCGCCACGCTTGACGACGAACACCTGTTTGGCTTTGTCGGCGTTGAGGATCGGCATCCCGAAAATCGGTGACGACGGGTCGGTGCGGGCGGCCGGATTGACAACATCGTTGGCGCCGATCACGAGCGCGACGTCGGTGGTCGCAAAGTCATCGTTGATGTCGTCGAGCTGGACGATGAGGTCGTAGGGCACACCCGCCTCGGCGAGCAGGACATCCATCTGTCCCGGCATCCGCCCGGCGACCGGATGGATCGCGAACTTCACCTCGACCCCGGCAGCCTGGAGCAGCTTGACGAACTCGTAGAGCTTCTGCTGACCCTGCGCGACCGCAAGGCCGTAGCCCGGAATGATGATGACCTTGTTCGCGTAGCGCATCGCGATACCGGCATCGCCCGGTGCCATCGGCTTGAGTTCACCCACGATATCACCCTGCTTGTGAGCAACGGGCGTGCCGAAGTTCGTAAACAGCACATTGGCGACCGAGCGGTTCATCGCCTTGGCCATCAGCAGAGTGAGCAGGAGACCAGCGGCGCCGACCACCATGCCCGCGATCATCAGCGCCGGATTTTGCAGGACATAGCCCTCGAGACCCACGGCCACGCCCGTAAAGGCATTGTAGATCGAGATGACCACCGGCATGTCGGCGCCGCCGATCGGCAGCGTGATCATGATACCAAGCAACAGCCCGAACCCGAAGAACAGCGCGATCAGGCTCGGCAGGGCGATGACCGGCGCAACGCCGCTCTGCAACACCACAGCGATATAGATGCCGAGCAATAGCGTTACCACGGACACCGTGCCATTGGCGACCCGCTGCCCCGGGACGCGCAGCGGGTGCGACAGGATTCCATCGAGCTTGGCCCAAGCGATGAGTGACCCTGACAGCGAGACCGAGCCGATCATCGCGCCCAGCAGCGTGACGATCGCAACGCTCAGGTCCTGGACGTGGCCGCCGAACAGTTCGACTGCGGCGATCGCACCGGCGGCACCGCCGCCCATGCCGTTATAGAGCGCCACCATCTGCGGCATGGCGGTCATCGCGACCTTGCGGCCGCTCCACCAGGCGAAGCTACCGCCAACCGCGAGCGCGACCAACGCCAGAGCGACATTGGCGAGCAGATGCGGACTCGCGGCCGGCGAGACGTGCAGCGCATAGAGAAAACTCGCGGCGATGGCGGCCAGCATGCCGATACCGGCCAGCCTGATGCCCGACGGCGCGGTCACTGGCGAGGACATGCGCTTGAGCCCGAACAGGAATAGGAAGGCAGCGGCGAGATCGGTCGCACCGATCAACAGCATCGGAAGGGTCGTGAACATAATCCTCAGCCCTTTTTCGGGTGCTTGGCGCGAGGGCGTTTCGTGGGCTTTGCCGCGCCAATTTGGAACATGGCGAGCATGCGATCGGTCACCGCATAGCCACCCGCTGCATTGCCCGCGCCGAGCAGGACCGCGAAGAAGCCGATCGCCTGCTCGGTCGGCGATGCGGCATTGAGCAACGCGTAGATGCCGCCGACCACGACGATGCCGTGCACGAAATTGGATCCCGACATCAAAGGTGTGTGCAGGATCGCCGGGACGTTGCCGATTATCACCCAGCCGGCGAACCCAGCCAGCATGAAGATGTAGAGTGCGACGAACGCACTAATGGGAAGCGTGTCCATCGCTCAGGCCGCCCGCGTCACGACCACGGGCGTGGTTCCGGGCTGCCCGCCCGTCGCATGCTCGATCGGCGGCCTGTTCAGCCGCTTTCCGGCATGGGTCAACGCGGTCTTCTCAAGGATCTCGTCAGCCCAGTCGATGACGATGACATTGTCCTTCATCATCAGCGCGAGCAGGTTGAACTGGTTCCGAGCGTATAGCGCGCTGGCATCCTCGCCGAGCAGCGAAGGGACGTTGAGGGGCGCGACGATCGTCACGCGGCCGACCTTCACCGTCTTCCCAGGATCGGAGTCCTCGCAATTGCCGCCTCCCTCGGCCGAGATGCCGACGATGACCGAGCCTGCCTTCATGCCCGCGACCTGCGCGCTACTTACCAATCGGGGCGACGTCCGGCCGGGTATCGCTGCCGTGGTGATGACGAGATCGGCCTGCTGGATGATGGTAGTCAGCGCGGCATCGACCGTCGCCTGTTCCGCCGCGGTCAGCGGCCGCGCATAGCCACCCTTGCCGCGGGCATCGATGCCAGTTTCCAAGAACGTCGCGCCAAGCGAAAGTGCCTGTTCGCGGGTTTCGGGTCGGACATCATAGCCCTGGGTGATGGCACCGAGCCGATGGGCCGTTGCCAATGCTTCCAGCCCAGCTACACCCAGCCCCATCACGAGCACCTTTGCCGGTCCGACGACCCCGGCCGCCGTCGTGATTTTGGGCAGGATCCGGGCGAGATGCGTCGCGCCCAACTGGACCGCATAATAGCCCGCCAGCGCCGACTGGCTGGAGAGCGCATCCATTGACTGCGCCCGCGTGATACGCGGCACCGCCTCCATCGCGAAGCAGGTGATCTTGCGGTCGATCAGGCGCTGGACCAGCGCGGGCTGACGCTCGGCATAGATGAAGGATATAAGGACAGCGCCTTCCTTCATCGCGTCGATGACCTCGAGCGCGGGCGGCTGTACCGCGAGTACAACGTCCGCGTCGGCGACTAGCACGTCGCGATCCGCGACAATGGCCACATCCGGATAGGCCGCGTCGGAAAGGCTGGCAGACTCGCCTGCGCCGCTCTGCATGTGCACCCGGCCGCCGAGCTTGACGAGCTTGGCGACGAGGCCCGGCACCAGCGCTACCCGCCGTTCATGCGGCTGGGTCTCCTTGAGAACGGCAATATTGACGTACATATGGGCTCCAGTTCCGGGCAATTTATGGCGCGGATCGAAGTCAGGCGGGCGCCTGAAGATCGGCCGTGCGCACCAGCTTCTTATTGACGAAGGCCTGGATGCCCATGTCGCCGAGCTCGCGCCCGTAGCCCGAATTCTTGATCCCGCCGAAGGGGAGTTTTGCGTCGGACCAGCTGATGTTGTTGATGAACATCATGCCGGTATCGACCCGACTCGCGACCCGCTGGCCGCGCGCCGCATCCTTTGTGAAAACTGATCCGCCGAGGCCGAAGTCCGAATCATTGGCGAGCGCGACCGCGGCGTCCTCGTCCTTGACCCGGAACAGCATCGCGACCGGACCGAAGAACTCATCGCGGAAGGCGGGGTTTCCTGGCTCGACCCCGGTCAGAATGGTCGGCTGCATATAGGCGCCCGGCCGGTCGATCCGCTTGCCGCCCATGACCAGTTTGGCGCCATGCGCGACCGCGCCATCGACCTGCTTGAGCAGGTCGATCAGCGCGGACTCCGTCGACAGAGGACCGAGCGTTGTGCTGGCGTCCATGGGATCACCAGCCTTCAGCGCACTGAGCGCCGCCTTGAACTTCTCGAGAAAGGCGTCAGCCAGCGGTTCGACAACGATGAAGCGCTTGGCCGCGCAGCAGGTCTGGCCGGTATTATACATCCGCCCCCACACCGCCCATTTCACCGCGAAATCGAGATCGGCATCCTCGAGCACGATGAAGGCGTCGCTGCCGCCGAGTTCCATCGAGGAGGGCTTGAGATTCTGGCCGGCACGCGCGGCGATGCTGCGTCCGGCGGCCACGCTTCCGGTCAGCGCGACGCCCTTGATGCGGGGATCGTCGACCACCGCGTCGGACTGTGCGTGCGAGATCAGGAGGTTGGTGTAGAGTCCGGCCGGCGCGCCGGCATCGATCCACAATTTCTCGAAGGCGATCGCGCATTGCGGGACGCAGCCGGCGTGCTTCACCAGCAGCACGTTGCCCGCCATGAGATGTGGCCCGGCAACACGGGCGAGCTGGTAATAGGGGAAGTTCCAGGGTTCGACGCCGAAGATCATGCCGATTGGGCTGCTTTCCATATGTGCCGCACCGATCGTCGGCTCGAGTTTGACGGGCGCCAGGGAGCGCTCGGCATTCTCGGCATAATAAGTGAGGATGTTCGAGCTGAATTCGACTTCGCCGCGCGCCTCGTCGATGCGCTTGCCCATCTCCATCGTCATGGTGCGGGCGAATTCCTCGGCCCGGTCATGCAGGAGGGCGGCGGCTCTGGCGACGATCACGGCGCGATCGGCGTAGCTTGTGCTCTTCCAGCTCTGGAAGCATGTCGCGGCGATCGCGAGCTTCGCCTCCAGTTCGGCATCCGAAATCTCAGGGAATGACTGGATAAGCTTGCCGTCGGCAGGGTTGACGCTCTGATAGGTCATGGCGTGTCGTCCTTCATGATGGGGTGTAGGCTGCGGCTCACGCCGCGATGATGACCTTCAGCGCTCCGGTAGTGGCGGCGTTAGCGAAGGTCTCGTAAGCGTCGAGAATGTGGTCGAGCGTGAAATGGTGTGTGATCAGGCGGGTCGGATCGATCTTGCCGGCGCGCACGGTCTTGAGCAGCATCGGCGTACTGACCGTATCGACGAGCCGCGTGGTGATGGTGATGTTCCGGTCCCACAGGGTTTCGAGATGAAGATCGACCTTCTTGCCGTGGACACCGATGTTGGCGATGACCCCGCCGGGGGCCACGAGCTGCTCGCACAGTTCGAAAGTGGCCGGAATACCGACTGCTTCGATCGCGGTATCGACGCCGCGCCCTTCGGTCATCGCCATCAGCTGCTCGGCCGCCCTGCCGTCCCTGCTGTTGATCGTCGCGGTCGCCCCGAAGCGCTTGGCGATCTCCAGCCGGCCATAGTCTAGGTCGATCATGATGATATCGGCGGGTGAATAGAATTGCGCGGTGAGGAGTGCGGCCAGGCCGATCGGCCCTGACCCGACGATGGCAACGCTGCTGCCCGGCTGAACCTTGCCGTTCAATACGCCGCATTCGAACCCGGTCGGAAGAATATCGCTGAGCATCACCAGGGCTTCTTCATCGGCGCCTTCGGGAATCGGATAGAGGCTCGAATCGGCATGGGGAATGCGGACGAATTCGGCCTGCGTGCCATCGATGCTGTTACCAAGGATCCAGCCGCCGGTCGTGCAATGCGAATACATCTGCTTGCGGCAATAGACACAGCGCCCGCAGGCACTGACGCAGGAGATGAGGACGCTGTCGCCAGCCTTGAACGCCGTGACTGCGGACCCGACCGTGTCGATGACACCTACGCCCTCATGCCCCAAAATGCGGCCGGGCTTACAGGTCGCGACGTCGCCCTTGAGGATGTGAAGATCTGTGCCACAAATCGTGGTCTTCGTTACTCGGACGATGGCGTCGGTTGCGGCAATGATTTCGGGCTTGGGCCGGTCCTGAAGCGATTTCCGGTTCGGGCCTTCGTAAACGAGCGCTTTCATGATCGAATATCCAATTGTAAGACGATGGGCAATGGCCCCGCAGCCTGGCTGCCTTGAGACCATAAAAATGTTCGAGCGAGCGCCGGCTCGACGGGCAGGCCCCAACTATAGGAACCCCGAATTTCGGTCGGCAGGGTCGGAAACTACTCAACATTGAAGGTCGCGGGTCGCGACCCTTCGCGGTCGGTGCGACAGGATGTCGGTCTGCAGCGGCGCGGACCAAGCGAGCCCCCGCGTTGCGAAAGGTTCGGCCACATCGGCGTGAGTGTTTTCCGAGCCTTCGAAGCTCCGCTGCCGCTCGCTAATGAGCACGGCACAGTCTCACGGGCTCCAGCGGATAGCATATCGATCGTCCGGATCGGCCCCTGATCCCAAGGAGATGAAGAACATGAGCCGGCGATCGACGTATTCAACCGCCTCAACCGTGCTGGCGCTGGCGCTGGCCGTACCAGTCGTGGTTGCGGCGCAACCAGGGCAAGGCGGCGGCCAGGATCATGGCGAACGCCGACCCGACCAAGGCGCCGGCCAGGCGAACCACCAGCCTGCTGAGCGCTCGCAAGGCCCTACGCAGCAATCCCGTGGAGCGAACGAAGGCCGCGGGCCCACGCGAAGCGTCGCTCCGGCAGCGCAGAGGATGGAAGAACCCGGCCGATCGTCGGTCGGGAGTCCGTCTCAAGGGAACAGGCGGGCACGGCGCTCCGATAACGTCGTTCAGCAACAGCCAGCAAGATCTGGTCCGGTTGAAACGCAGCGCAATCCCGCACGCCAGCGACCGGCGGCAGCGATGACGACACCGTCGCGGCCGTCGGCGCGCTCGCCGAGCGTGCAGAAACTGAGGCGGAACGTACAGGTTCAACGCCACTATCGCGCGGGCCAATACCAGATGCCTCGCGGCTATTCCCAACGCCGCTGGAGCTATGGCGAGCGTCTGCCGTCCAGCTACTACGCGCGCAATTACTGGATCAGCAATTTCCTGCTCTATTCGCTGTTTGCGCCGCCTTCGGGTTTTGTGTGGGTGCGGGTCGGCAATGACGCGTTTCTGATCGACCGCTTTGATGGCGAGATCATCCAGGCGCGTTACAACGTCTTTTACTAAGGTGATCACTGATCGCCTCCGATTGCGAGGAGGCCGATGACGATGCCGAAGGCCAACACTATCATGGCCGCCCCGCTTGGCGAGACGGCCACGGTGTCGAATGCCGAGCCACCGTTTTGGTCGAAATCCGCCGAGGAAACCTGCACTGCGCTACATTGTAGCCGAGACGGTCTGAGCGCTGCTGAAGCGGTTGTCAGACTGGCCAAATACGGCGCCAATTCGGACGCACAAGGCAAGCGGATCGGGGCCGCCCGCGCCATCGCGCGGCGCCTGCTGGAACCTTTGTCGCTGATCTTGCTGGTCGCGGCCATCGTTTCGGCCGGGACTGGCGACATGATCGGCGGCTCGATCATCGCGGTGATCCTTGTCGTCTCGATCGGTCTCGATACGCTGCAGGAGGGGCATGCCGCGCACGCCGCAGAAATCCTGCGCCAGTCGGTCGCGCTGACCGCGGAGGTCAGGCGCGACAGCGCGTATCTCCAGGTGCCAGTGGATCAGGTCGTCCCCGGCGATCTTATCCGGGTACGCGCCGGCGATATCATCCCGGCAGACGCCCTCGTCATCGAGAGCACAGCATTTGCCGCCAATGAAGCGGCGCTTACCGGCGAGCCCTATCCCGTCGAAAAGCGACCCGGACCCGCTGCCGGTCGCTCCGCGAGCGAGGCGACGGGCGCGCTATTTCGCGGCGCGGTCGCCCAGACCGGCGAAGCCAGCGCTCTGGTGGTCAATACCGGGCGCGCGACGATTTTCGGTGCAGCGGCAGCCGCCCTCGGCCAACCCGCCGAGACATCGCCCTTTGAGAAGGATCTGCGCGCCTATGGGCTGCTTACCGCGCGCCTAACCATGGCGCTCGTACTGGTGGTGCTGGCGACGAGCGTATTTTTCGGGCGGCCAGTGCTACAATCTTTGTTGTTTGCCGTCGCGCTCGCGGTCGGACTCACACCCGAATTGCTCCCGATGATCACGACGGTGACCCTCTCGCGCGGCGCGATCCGGATGGCGAGACGCAAAGTGATCGTGAAGCGATTGGCCTCGATCCATGATCTCGGCGCCATGACCGTGCTGTGCACCGACAAGACCGGGACGCTCACCTCAGCCGAGATCACGCTCGCGCGCAGCATCGCCTTTTCCGGCGGCGACGATCCCCGTCCCGCACGTCTTGCCGCGATTGCCGCGATCCTGGGTGGTGATCGCGGCGCGCTCGATGCCGCGCTCATCGCCGCCAACCCGCATGCAACGGGCGGCTGGACGCTGCTCGGACGGCACCCGTTCGACTTCACCCGTCGTCTGGGATCCCTGCTCGCCAAGGGTCCCGAAGGCGAGGCCTTGATCATCAAGGGCGCACCCGAGGCGATCGTGGCTCTGTGCACGTCGCTTCGCGACGAAAAGGCGCCCATAGTCATGGGCGATGCCGAACGCGCGACCGTGCTCGCGCTGGTCCATAGCCTTGCCGAAAAGGACGGACTTCGCACGATCGCCGTGGC
>NZ_JANXNX010000112.1 GCF_025353885.1 Sphingomonas sp.
CGGCGGAGGCCGGGGCCTATACGAGTTTCAGCAAAGGGCGCACGCGACCCGACAGCCGTATAGGCCCCGGCCTGCGCCGGGGTGACGAGTTGGGGGGAACACGCCTGCATCCAGCACGTCTGCATCCACTGGGCCTGCAACCAGTGCGGCGTTCGGCGGTTGATGCGCGGGTGAAGGATACAGCAGACAGCAAATCAGGTGCGGGGATGGGCCGGGCATGACGCGGATCGCGCATCTGTCGGACATTCATTTCGGCGCCCATGATGACAAGCTGGTCGCGGCCACCGAGGCCTGGCTGCAACAGCGTCGCCCCGACCTGGTGATCATAAGCGGCGATTTTACCCAACGGGCGAAGGTCGAGGAGTTTCGGGCCGCGGGGGCCTATCTCAACCGCTTGCGTGCGGCCGGGCTGACGGTGCTGGCAATCCCCGGCAACCACGATGTGCCGCTGTACGACGTGGTGCGGCGGTTCGCGACGCCGCTCGATCGTTATCGGAAGTTCATCGACCAGGGACTGTGCCCCTGGTTCGAGGATGAACACGTCGCGGTGCTGGGCATCAACACCGCGCGGTCGCTGACCATTCGCGATGGGCGGATCAACTATCATCAGATCGCGATGATGCACGACCGGTTCGGGGCGGTCGTCGGCGAAAAACTGCGGATCCTGGTGACGCATCACCCGCTATTCGCCATGCCCATCGGCGAAGGTAACGAGTTGAGCGAGGCGGTGGGACGGCATCGCGACGCCGTCGATGGCGCCAGTGCGGCGGGCGTCGACGTGGCACTGGCGGGGCATTTCCACCGCACCTATGCCAATGCGCCCGGTCGCATGGTCGAAGAGGCCGGGCCAATCCTTGTCGTTCAGGCGGGCACGGCGACATCGACGCGGCTGCGCAACGACGAACCGCAGAGCTTCAACTGGCTGCACGTCACCCGGCCCGACGAACTGTTGTTGCAGGTTATTCCGTGGGATGGCGCGAACTTCGTCGAAGCCAGCGAAACGCGGTATCGACTTGGCAGCACGGGCTGGCAGGCGGGGGCAACCGACCCGGCCTGACACGCGTTGGGGCGACATGACCCTGCTACCCGTCCCCGGCCAGGCCGTGCTGGTCGTCAATGCGTTTTCGCGAAAGGGAGCCGCGCTGTTTGAAGAGGTGCGAGACAAGCTGGAGGCGGCGGGTGACTTTCGCGGGCGCGAGATGACGCTGGACACGCGCCCGCATCACCACGTCTCGATCGATGGCCAATTGCTGGCACGGACGCCGGTGATGGTGCGGGTGGCGCAGCGGGCGATCGAAGTCGTGGTGCCCGGCGTGGCGTAGCGTTGCGCCAGCCGCTAAGGCGGCGACCATGTTGCGCCTGACCGAACTGACACTGCCGTTGCATCACGCCGATGAAGCGCTGCCCGCCGCGATCTGCAAGCGGTTGCGGATCACGCCGCGCGAACTGGTGCGCCACGTTATCGCTCGCCGCGCCCATGACGCGCGTGACAAGGCGAACATCCTGCTGGTCTATTCGATGGACGTGAACGTGAAAGACGAGGCGGCGGTGCTGGCGCGCTTTGCCCGTGACCGCAATGTCCAGCGCACGCCCGACACGCGCTATCGCTTCGTGGCGGAGGCGTCCGGCAGGACCGGCGCGCGGCCGGTGGTAGTCGGGGCGGGGCCATGCGGGCTGTTCGCGGGGCTGATCCTAGCGCAAATGGGATACCGGCCGATCATCCTCGACCGCGGCAAGGTGGTTCGCGAGCGGACCAAGGACACCTGGGGCCTGTGGCGGCGGGGCGTGCTCGACCCCGAATCCAACGTCCAGTTCGGCGAGGGGGGCGCGGGGACATTTTCCGACGGCAAGCTGTATAGCCGGATCAAGGATCAGCGGAACCTCGACCGCAAGGTGCTGACCGAGTTCGTCAAGGCGGGCGCGCCGCCTGAAATCCTGACCGAGGCGCATCCGCATATCGGCACCTTCCGGCTGGTCACGATGGTCGAGAGCATACGCGCGACGATCGAGGCGCTGGGCGGCGAATACCGCTTCACCAGTCGCGTCGTCGGGCTCGACATCGCCACCGAAAGTACGGGCGATGGCGCGGGCCAGCGGCGGGTGCGCGGGCTGCACCTCCACACCGGCGAGACGCTGGCGGCGGATCATGTCGTGCTGGCGATCGGCCATAGCGCGCGCGACACGTTTGCGATGCTCCATGCCGCAGGCGTCCATGTCGAGGCCAAGCCGTTCTCGATCGGGGTGCGGATCGAACATCCGCAGTCGTGGATCGACACCGCGCGCTTTGGGGCGGACGCGGGCAATGCGATCCTCGGCGCGGCGGATTATAGCCTGTCGCACCATTGTTCGAATGGTCGCACGGTCTACAGCTTTTGCATGTGCCCGGGCGGAACGGTGGTCGCAGCGACCTCGGAAGAGGGCCGCGTTGCCACCAACGGCATGAGCCAATATTCACGGAACGAGCGCAATGCCAATTCAGGGCTGGTCGTCGCCATCGACCCGGCGCGCGACTTTCCCGGCGATCCGCTGGCGGGCATCGCGTTGCAACGCCACTGGGAGTCGCTGGCCTATGTCGCGGGCGGATCGAACTATCGTGCCCCTGCGCAAAAGCTGGGCGACTTTCTTGCCGGACGGGCGTCGGAGGAGCTCGGCGAAGTCGTCCCCTCGTATCGGCCCGGCGTCCAGTTGACCGACCTGGCCGCCTGCCTGCCCGAGTTTGCCGTGACCGCGATGCGTGAGGCGCTGCCGGTTTTCGGGCGGCAGATCCCCGGCTACGACCATCCCGACGTCCTGATGACCGGGGTGGAGACGCGCACGTCGTCGCCGGTGCGCTTTACCCGCGACGACGGCTTTCAGAGCCTGAACACCGCCGGACTGTTCCCGGCGGGCGAAGGCGCGGGCTATGCGGGTGGCATCCTGTCGGCGGCGGTGGACGGCATCAAGGTCGCCGAGGCAGTCGCGCTCAGCATCAACCGTCCCTAGCGCGCCGTCCGCGCGACCATCGCACCCCAGTTCATCCGCGTCCCCAGCAGCCGCGAACCGGGACTGCTCAGATGCGCGTCGTCGGCATAGAGCATCGTCCCATCCAGTCGCGTCAGGCACTCACCGCTCCCGCACAGCGGCTGGTCTAACGTGATGATCGGCACCAGGTTGCGTGCACGAAACGCAGCCAGCAGGTCGAGATTGGGCTTGCGATAGGCCTCATAGGCACTCCGCGTGAAGCGGCAGTCGCCGGAAGCCCCGATGGTGAATAGTCCGGCTTCGGCACGCATCAGGCAGCGGCCCGTATCGAAGTCGATGGACGGCGGCGGCGCGAACATGACCACTTTTCTACCAAGCGCGCGGATTGCGGAAACCGTGTGTGAAAGCCCTTGCACAACGTCCCCGATACTTTGTTCGCGCGCGACCGGCCCCGCTGGCGTCTGTACCAGCACCGTCCAGTGCTTGTTGTCTCCGCCAGCCGAATACTGGATGAGCGCGCTGGTCAGCACGACCGTTCGGATTTCGGGATGACGTGAAAGATAGTCCAGCACTTGGTTATTGAAATCGAGACAAGTTTCGGCGCGCCCACGCGAAAAGTTTGCATCGTTTATTGGAGAAATTCCCAAAAACGGGCCACATACGCTTCTCGTTGCCTGGACAAGGCCTTGCGGCAAAGTTGCCGCAAGGCCGGGAGTCAGCGCCATCCCGAACGAGTCACCCCAGACCATCGTCTCTGGGTCGTCCTGGGTTTGGCAAATCCGTTCAGCTGTGAACCCGTGAAAGTATTCGCATACGGGCGACAGGCCAGTGTTAGGAGATCGTGCCAGTGTATCTGGCAATGCATTGGCTCGGCTCAGGGCGAAACTCGATCCTACGACAATAATCGGGACAAGAACCAGTAACGCAATACTTCGCGGATTTATCGCGAGCTTCCGAAAGCGCTGTTCAACAAACTGATATTGGGCCTCGGCGACTATAAAGCACAATATCAGTAACAGCGCATTTACATAGGCGGGGACAGGTCTGATGAAAATCTGATTGGCAAAAGCGAAGATCGGCCAATGCACGAGGTACAGCGAGTAGGAACGATCGCCGATAAGCGTCAGCGGCTTTAGCCAGGCGTTAAAAAAGGGTCGATTGCCGGTCGGAATCATAAGTACCGCTGTGGCAAAGCACACGAGTAACGCCGGCAGCCCCGGATGCCCTCCCTCGCCGGAAACAAAGGGGACGATTGCTAATAACCCGCAACAGAGGAGCCGCGTGGCGCGCAGGGGCGCAGGAACGATCACCCCCCCGCGCAATGCAAGCGCGATGACCGCGCCCATTCCCAATTCCCAAGCCCGGGTCGGCAGAAAATAAAAGGTGACCGAAGGTGAGATATCAACCAGCATGAAGCATAGGGCGGCGCTCGCCATTACCAGCACCGCGGCCAAGGCCAGGCGGAACCGCGCCGGACACAGCAGCATCAGGGGCGGCAGGACGATGTAGAACTGCTCCTCGACCGACAGCGACCACATGTGGAGCAGCGGTTTCAGAGTGGCGGCATTGGCGAAATAGCCGGATTGCTGCCATAGCACCATGTTGACGACAAAGGTGAACGACCCCGCCAATTGCCCGACGAAACCGCGATATTCGGCGGCGTCTATCAACAGCGGTGCGAGAATCGCGGTCCCGATAAGCGTCGCATAGGCCGCCGGGAGCAAACGCCGCACACGCCGGGCATAGAAGGATGCGAAGGTGAACCGCCCCTCGGCTAGCGCCTTGTCGATCAACCCGGTCATCAGGAAGCCCGAAATCACGAAAAAAATGTCCACGCCCAGGAACCCGGCGGGCAGATAGGGAAAGCGCGCGTGGTGGAGGATGACGAGAATAATGGCGAGCGCGCGCAACAGCTGAATATCGGTACGGATCACCGGATGAAGCGGCGGCTGGGGCGTTTCGTCGGCCCGCATCAACGTCTCACATCCGCCATTTGCGTTTCTAGTTGCAGCCGGGTGATCCTCTTGGCTGGGTGGCGGGCATTTTCACCCAGCGCGCGTCTATCGCAATCCGCATCTGTTCTCGCAAGGGTGGTTCTGGTCCACAGCCTGACGGGCCAAACTGGATCAGCCGGTTTCCCGTCACCCCGGCGTAGGCCGGGGCCTATTCAAGTTTCTGGACGGGAGCACTTCTTTCGGACGCCCGTATAGGGCCCGGCCTGCGCCGGGGTGACGGGAAACCGGCG
The DNA here is from genome assembly GCF_025353885.1 of Sphingomonas sp. Classification (GTDB taxonomy): domain Bacteria; phylum Pseudomonadota; class Alphaproteobacteria; order Sphingomonadales; family Sphingomonadaceae; genus Sphingomonas_O. The sequence continues at coordinate 5,207 of NZ_JANXNX010000112.1, forward strand.
GATCCAGTTTGGCCCGTCCGGCTGTTGACCAGAATCACCCTTGCGAGAACAGATGCGGATTGCGATAGACGCGCGCTGGGTGAAAATGCCCGC
>NZ_JANXNX010000116.1 GCF_025353885.1 Sphingomonas sp.
AATTTTCAGGAATGGTCCCGACGCGATAAACCGTTCGCCCGCCATGTCAGGGGCATTAAGCGCCCGGACGTGAAGATCCGCGACGTCGCGGACATCGACCACCGCAAAGCCGATGTCAGGAACACCCCCGATCGATCCCGACAAGATCTTTTCGACGATCATCACCGATGTTGAATAATCAGGACCCATCACCGGCCCCAGCACCGCGACCGGGTTGACCGAACAGAATTCCATGCCGCGTCCTTCGGCAACGATCCAGTCTCGCGCGGCGCGCTCAGCGATGGCCTTCGACAGGACATAAGCGGCGAGTCCAGGCACCTTCGGGTCGGTCCAGTCATCCTCGGTATAAAGTGCGCGTTCGGGGTCGTGGCCATAGGCGATAGCCGCCGACGACGACGTCTGGACAAACCGGGTTACGCCGGCGTCGCGCGCGAACCTCAGCGCACGAAGCACACCGTCCCGCGCCGGACGGATCAACTCGTCTGCATTCTTGACCGCTCCTGCCGGAAACGGCGATGCGATATGGGCAACGTGCGAACAGCCCGCCACTGCCTTGGCCCAGCCCGCGTCGTGCTCCAGATCGGCTTGATGAAAACTGATCCGCGCATTGTCGACGTCGAGCAACCGCCGCAAGTCGGCTTCGCGGGCAAGGGAGCGGACCGTGGCCCGCACCGTCCAACCCTCGGCCATCAACTGCCGGATCGTGTAACCAGCGATGTAACCGCTGCCGCCGGTGACGAGAACGGTGCCGGGGACGGGGTCGGGCATTATTTGAACAGCACCAGTTCCTCGGCCATGCTCGGGTGCAGCGCCACGGTGTCGTCGAACTGCGCCTTGGTCAGCTTGGCCTTGATCGCCACTGCCGCCGCCTGCAGGATTTCGGCTGAATCAGGGCCGATCATGTGCAGCCCCACGACGACATCGTTGGAGGCATCGACCACCATCTTGTACAACGCGCGCTCATTGCGGCCTGCCAGTACGTTCTTCATCGGTCGGAAGTCAGAGGTGAAGGTTTTCACCGTGCCAATCGTATTGCGCGCCTGCGCCTCGGTCATGCCGACGGCGGCGATCGGCGGATGGCTGAACACCGCGCTTGGCACATTGGCATAGTCCACGCGCGTGGGCTTGTTGCCGAAGATGGTATCGGCAAACGCCTGCCCCTCGCGGATGGCGATCGGCGTTAGCTGGATACGGTCGGTCACGTCGCCGACGGCATAGATACTATCGATGCTGGTCTTGTTGTCGTCGTCGACCCTGATCGCCCCCTTGTCGTTCAGGACGACGCCTGCTGCTTCCAGGCCGAGCCCGCCGACGTTGGGCGCGCGACCGGTGGCGAACAGCACCTGGTCGGCATGGATGGGGTCGCTGCCCGCAATCCGCACTTCCAGGCTGCCATCGTCGCGCTTCACGATCTCCTCGAACGGCGCGTTGAACTTGAACTCGATGCCCTTGATCATCGAAATCTGAAGCAGCCGGTCGCGGATTTGTGCATCGTATCCGCGCAGGATGACGTCCCCGCGATTGACGATGGTGACCTTCGATCCGAACGCATTGAAGATACCGGCAAATTCATTGGCGATATAGCCGCCGCCCGCGATCACGATCCGCTTCGGCAGGGTTTCCAGATGAAACACTTCGTTCGAGGTGATGCCGTGTTCGGACCCCGGAAACTCGGGTCGGACGGGCCAGCCGCCGGTCGCGAGCAGAATCTTGCCCGCGGTAATCTCTCGCCCGCCCGCCAGCTTTACGCTGTTCGGCCCTGTCAGGACGGCACGTTCCTTGAAAACCTCGACCTTATGGCTCGAAAGGGTCTCGCCATAGATCGTCTCGAGCCGGGTGACTTCGTCCAGCACGTTGTCGCGCAGGGTCGCCCAGTTGAAATCACATTTGGGAACCTCCCATCCGAAGCGCCGCGCATCGGCCAGGTCCTCGGCGAAGTGCGATCCATAGACGAGCAATTTCTTTGGCACGCACCCACGGATGACGCAGGTGCCGCCGACCCGGTGTTCCTCGGCAACCGCAACGCGCGCGCCATGTGCCGCCGCCACGCGCGCAGCGCGGACACCACCTGAACCGGCACCGATAACAAACAGGTCATAGTCGTGGGTCATGCAATCTCCGAGATAATATCTGTCCTCACCGATATAGGTCAGACGCCCGCCTTTTCCATCAAGGCCAGTGTCGACACGTCGAATCCTGCACGAACGGCGGGATCGTCGCTGCCCTTTGCCATCTCCTTGCCAAGCTCGACGCCAAACTGGTCGAAGGGGTTGAGGCCCAGCAGCACCGCATTCACGAAAACGCGATGTTCATAAAAGGCGATCAGCGCGCCCAGCGTTCGTGGGTCGACGTCGTCGAGCAGGATCGTCGTCGACGGCCGGTCGCCCGCATAGTTGCGCGTCAGGTCGTCATTGGCCCGGCCCGCCATCAGCGCCGCACCCTGGGCAAAGGCGTTGACCAACAACTGCCGATGATGTTCGGGGTCGAGCAGGTCGCCGGGTTCGATGCTGACGATAAACTCGACAGGCACCAGATGCGTCCCCTGATGCAACAATTGGAATACCGCATGCTGGGCATCGGTGCCGACCCCGCCCCATGTGATCGCGGCACTGTCGCGACCGAGCGGCTGGCCCTCTGCCGTCACCGACTTGCCGTTCGATTCCATTTCCAGCTGCTGGAGATAGGAAGGTAACAGCCGTAGCCGTTCGTCATAGGCGAACACCGCACGCGTCTCGGCATGGCGGACCTGCGCGTAATACAGATCGACGAAAGCCCCGATCACCGGCGCATTTTCGATCAACGGGGTGTTGCGGAAGTGACGATCCATTTCGGCGGCGCCCTCCAGCAATTCCTCGAACGCTTGCCAGCCAAGCGCCAGCGCGGTCGGAAACCCGATCGAGGACCATAGTGAATAGCGCCCGCCAACGGCTTCGTTGAAAGGGAGCACGCGCGTTTCATCAACGCCCCATTCGACCGCCTTATCCGGAGCGGCGGTCAGCGCAATGACGCGTCCGAGTGGATCGGTGACCCCGCCCTCCTCCAGCCATTGCAGCACGCTGGATGCGTTCAATAAGGTTTCGGTGGTGGTGAAAGTCTTCGATGCGACAGCCAGGATCGTTGCCGCCGGGTCAAACCTGGCAAAGGCTTCCTCCAGTGCGACACCGTCCACGTTGGAGACAATGGCCACTTCGTACGTCGTGGCATCGCGACCAAGCGCGTCGAAAATCAGGTTGGGGCCCAACGCCGATCCACCGATGCCGACGTGCAAAATGTGGCGAACCGGTCCCAGCGCCTCTACCTCGATCGCGTCGATCAGCGCGCGCATCCGGCCATGAAACATCCGTGCATCGGCCACCGCCTCCGCCCCCCCTTCGCCACGTTCCGCCGTATGCCCCGCGGCACGGCCCTCGCTCGGATTGACGATCCCGCCCGCAAACAGCGCACTTCGTTTGTCGGCCAGGCCAGCTTGTTCTGCCAGTCCGATGAAAGCGGCGACGGCCGAAGCCGACAGGTGCGTCTTCGAAAAGTCGAACCGGATACCCGACTGGTCGACGACCATCTTGTCCAGCCGGTCGCCTTCCACCGCGAACAGATCTTTCAGAGTGATCTCTGGAAGCGCCTCAATCGCCGACCAGTCATGCATCGTGGGTTCCCCCGGCGCGCTTGGCGATCAGTGCGTTGAGGACGGCCACGCGGTCGCGCTCGCTGTCGAGGTCGGCCGACGGGTGCTGTCCGATCTTGATCAGCAAACTTCTTAGCTCCTGCTGCCACTGGTCGTAAACCGGGTTCGGCTGGGAAACAGAATCAGGCATTGTTACCTCCATGCTTGGGCGATGGAGCATAGAGAAGGCGGCGCGCGATGGCGACCGACAGAGCGCAATAATTCAAGCGCGCTTGACGCTATCGGGAGACCGACGCAATGCGCGCACTATGTCCGAAACCCCCGCAGCCCCCATCCCGGCGCCCGCCAAGCACAAATCCGAGACGCGGGACTTCGCCGAGTTCCTCGTCAAGCTGGCGATCTTCGTGTTCATCTTGCGCAGTTTCATCTTCGCGCCGTTCAGTATCCCCAGCGAATCCATGCTGCCCCGGCTGTTCGTCGGTGACTATCTGATCGTCACGAAATGGAATTACGGCTATTCAAAACACTCGCTGCCGTGGTCGATGCCCCTCATCCCGGGCCGGGTGTTCGCCAAATTGCCCGAACGCGGCGATGTCATCGTGTTCAAGTCGCCGCCGGCCAACGATACCGACCTGATCAAGCGCGTGATCGGCCTGCCGGGTGACTTCATCCAGATGCGCGACGGCCAGTTGTTCATCAACGGTGCTGGCGTGCCGAAGGTGCGGGTTGCTGATTTCGTCCAGCCGGTCAGTCCCAACACGCACTGCCTGACCCCAGCCGCCAACGACCGGTCCTTCGACGGCAAACCGATCTGCCGATACATGCAGTTCCGTGAAACCTTGCCGGGATCACCTGCCGGGCAGGGCAAAAGCTATAATGTGCTCGACTTCGGCGTGACCCCTCAGGACAATACGCAAGTCTATACCGTGCCAGAGGGCATGATCTTCATGATGGGCGACGATCGTGACGACAGCGGCGACAGCCGGTTCGAGGCGGGCGGTTTCGGATTCGTGCCGATCGAGAACATCGTCGGCAAAGCGCAATTCAGCGTGTTCTCAACCGACGGCTCGGCCAACTGGATCCTGCCGTGGACCTGGGTGTCCGCCGCGCGCTGGCGTCGCATCGGGGAAGGTTTCTGACCGCGCTTTCCGACTGGCTCACGACGTCGCTGGGCACCGCGCCGCGCGACACCGGACTGTATGAGCGGGCGTTGAGCCACGGCAGTGCCAGTAGCGACAGTTACCAGCGGCTCGAGTTTCTGGGCGACCGGGTGCTGGGGCTGGCCGTCTCGCGCTGGCTGTTTGCGACCTATCCAACCGAAAGCGAAGGGCAGTTGTCGCGACGATTTAACGCGCTCGTGACCGGGGTGGTCTGCGCCGACATTGCTCGCGCGATCGGCGTTGCGCCTTATCTGAAACTGGGCAAACAGGCGCGCGACGATGGTGCGTTCGACAGTGACAATATTCTAGGCGACGTGACCGAGGCGCTGATCGGGGCGCTGTATCTCGATCACGGCTTCGATGCTGCAGATGCATTCGTGCGACGACACTGGAAAGCGCTAGTCGAAGGGCATGCCGATGCCCCGCGCCATCCGAAATCGGCGCTGCAGGAATGGGCGGCGGCCAACAATCGGCGCGCGCCGGTCTATGCGATCGTCGACCGCAGCGGTCCGCACCACGCCCCCCGCTTTACCGTGTTGGTGAACGTCGGCCCGGCAGGAGAGGCCAGCGCAACCGGAAGTTCGAAGCAAGAGGCGGAAACCGCTGCGGCGATTGCGATGCTGGAGAAGTTAAAGTGACCCAACATTGCGGGATCGTCGCCATTGTCGGAGCGCCCAACGCCGGAAAATCGACCCTGGTCAACGCACTGGTCGGCCAAAAGGTCGCGATTGTCAGTCCCAAGGCGCAAACGACGCGAACCCGGCTGATGGGAGTCGCGCTGGATGGCGAGACCCAGATCATTCTGGTCGATACGCCGGGCATATTCGAGGGCAAGCGCCGCTTTGACCGCGCAATGGTCCAGGCAGCATGGGGCGGTGCCGCCGACGCCGACCTGATCGCTCTGGTGATCGACGCGAAAGGTGGACTTGGCGCGAAAGTCGAGACGATTCTCAGCGGCCTTGAAAGTCGCCCCGAACCCAAGCTGCTGGTGTTGAACAAGGTCGATGTCGCCGACAAGGCGAAGTTGCTGAAGCACGCGCAGGCGCTGAACGATCGCATCCACTTCATCGAAACGCTGATGATCAGTGCCTCGACTGGCGACGGCGTGGCGGACATGAAGGCGCGACTGGTGGCGGCCATGCCCGAGGGGCCGTGGCATTTCCCCGCCGACCAGGTCAGCGATGCCACCGACCGCACGATGGCGGCCGAAGTCACGCGCGAACAGATTTTCAACCAGCTTTACCAGGAACTGCCGCAGGCCTGCGCCGTCGACACCGAACAATATACCGAACGGCAGGATGGATCGCTGGAAATTCACCAGCAGATATTGGTCGCCCGTGATAGCCAGCGCGCCATCGTGCTGGGCAAGGGCGGCGCTCGGTTAAAGGAAATCGGCAGCAAGGCCCGCGCCGAATTGAGCGCGATGCTTGGCGTGAAGGTGCATCTGTACCTGCACGTCAAGGTCGCGCCCAATTGGGACGAAGACCGTATGCTGTACCGCGACATGGGGCTCGACTGGGTCGAATAGTCGCGGTCAGGCGTTAGCGGCAGACGCGAACGTTGCGGTGATGATGCCATTCTGTCCAGCAACGACGACCATGATTACGCCAGCGTCGATCATCCCGGTAATCGTTCCGCCAGCGCCGGTCGTTACCCCACCGCTTGTCCGAATGATTGTCCCATTTGCTTCTGCGCTCGTAGCCCCGGTCATGGTCGCCGTCATCGCCCCGGTCGTAACCGCTACGACCACCATCGTCGTGATAATCCTGGTAATATTGCGCCGACGCGGGTGCACTCGATGCAATGCCGCCGAGCGCGAGGGCGATACCTGCGGCGAGGGTGAGTATTTTCATCGTATCTCTCCTTTGCTTGTGCGACCTGCTATTGTCTCCTGACTATTAACAGTCGCGAAACGTCGCTGTCGACTGGCGTTCATCTAGGCCTATAGCGCTAGAACCACCCGAGATGCTGGCCGAGCGTGTGCGTCCCGAGGGCGATCAGGACCAGCCCGCCAACGATTTCGGCGCGCTTGCCGATCTGCTGGCCGAGACGCGCGCCCGTCAGCACGCCTAAAACGCACAACACGCCGGTGACGATGGCGATCACCACGCATGACAGGACGACCGGCAGGCCCAACGTCGGCAGCGTTACGCCAGCGGCCGCCGCATCAATGCTGGTGGCGACAGCGGCCGTAAAAAGCGCGCGGCCGTCCAGTGCGTTGCAGGGCTGCCCGTTATCTGGTCGAAATCCCTCATAGATCATCTTTGCCCCGAGGATGCCGAGCAGAACAAAGGCGATCCAGTGGTCGATCGCCTCGATTATACCGGCCAGCGCGACCCCGAATGCCCAGCCCAGCGCGGGCATCACCCCTTGTGCGAGCCCAAACGCGCCCCCCATGCGTAACGCTTCGCGCCAGCCGTGCCGCGCCGCTGCGCCCTGGCAGACCGAAACTGCGAAAGCATCCATCGCCAGCGCGATTGCAAGAACAAACAATGCTATCATACGGTAATTCTTTCTGTTGAGCGGCGGCGTTGCAAGATCGTCGCGCGTTCGACAATGGAGAATGACAGGAGATCACGGTGGCCAGTGGAAAAATTCGTGTCGGCGTGGGCGGCTGGACCTTCGAACCGTGGCGCGGCGTTTTCTTTCCCGTTCTTTCCCGAAAATTTGCCCCAAAAGCGCGAGCTGGAATATGCCGCGGGGCACCTGACCTCGATCGAGATCAACGGCACTTACTACGGGTCACAGAAACCTGCGACCTTTGCCAAATGGGCGGACGTCACGCCCGACGGCTTTGTTTTCAGCGTGAAGGCATCGCGCTACACGACCAATCGCAAGGTGCTGGCGGAAGGAGCAGAGTCGATCGACCGGTTCCTGAAACAGGGGATCGTCGAATTGGGCGACAAGCTGGGACCGATCCTGTGGCAATTCACCGCGAAGAAGCATTTCGAGGCCGATGATTTTGCTGCCTTCCTGGCGTTGTTGCCCGACCAGCAAGATGGCGTGAAACTCCGCCATGCGCTGGAGGTTCGGCATGAAAGTTTCATCGATCCCGCGTTCTACGCGCTTGCGAAAAAAGCCAACGCCGCGATCGTGTTCGCCGACAGCGACGAATTTCCAAAGATCGAGCAAGTCAGCGGCGAATTTACCTACGCCCGGCTGCAACGCGCGGTCGAAGATGTGCCGACCGGCTATGACAGCAAGGCGCTGGATGGCTGGGCGGAAACGGCGCGTGGCTGGGCAAAAGGCGGGCGTGACGTGTTTGTCTACATGATTTCAGGTGCCAAGATTCGCAATCCGGCAGCGGCACAGGCGCTGATCGAGCGGCTGGACTAGCCGCGCGGGCGGCCTTACCTAACGCCATGGCATCGCAGGGGACGAACATGGTCGGGCATTCGGGCGAGAGCGTCGGGAATTGACCCGCGTGGCGATCTTTGGAAGCGCCGGGCGGATGGGGCAGGCGATCGTCCTCGCGATCGAGAGAGCGTTGGCAGACCACGCAGGCGGCATCGACATCGGCGGCGATGCCGGGGCGCTTGCCGCAATCAGCGACGTTATCGTGGACTTTTCTTCACCGTTGGCTCTCGGCGCGCACCTGACCGCAGCGCGTGAGGCCCGGACCCCCATCGTGATCGGCACCACTGGCCTCGACGCCGCACATCACGCGCTGATCGACGAGGTCGCGTCCGAAATCGCCGTCATCCAGGCCGCTAACACTTCCCTCGGCATCAACTTGCTGGCGGCGCTGATCGAACAGGCGACGGCGCGGCTGGGGCCCGATTGGGATATCGAGGTGCTGGAAATGCATCACCGCTACAAGGTCGACGCGCCGTCAGGGACTGCGTTGTTGCTGGGTGCTGCGGCGGCCAACGGGCGTGGCAAGAGCCTGCCCGAGCTTAGCCGCTTCGACCGCGACGGGCCCCGCGACGAGGGCAGCATCGGCTTTGCTTCGCTGCGCGGTGGATCGGTCGCGGGCGATCACATGGTCATCCTGGCGACTGAGGGCGAGCGTATCGAACTGGGACACCGCGCCGAGGATCGGGGCATTTTCGCGCGCGGTGCCGTAAAGGCCGCGCTGTGGCTCGCCGACAAACCGCCGGGCCGCTATACGATGGCCGACGTGCTGGGCCTGTGAAAGCGCAGGTCCGGTGAAAAAGGTCGAGATCTTCGAATTCTACCGGCGGCTGGCGGAATTAAACCCCTCACCCGAGACCGAACTGGAATCGATCAATATCTACACATTACTGGTCGCGGTCGTCCTGTCAGCACAGTCGACCGATGCCGGCGTCAACAAGGCGACGCGCGCGCTGTTCGCGACCGTGCGCGGTCCGCAGGCAATGATCGCCCTGGGCGAGGCTGGCCTGAAAGCGCACATCAAGACCATCGGCCTGTTCAATACCAAGGCAAAGAACGTCATCGCGCTCTCGCACCTGCTGGTCGAGCGGTTCGGTGGAGAGGTGCCGACCGACCGTGACGCCCTGCAATCACTGCCCGGTGTGGGGCGCAAGACCGCAAACGTGGTCCTGAACGTGGCATTGGGTGCCGAAACCTTCCCGGTCGATACCCATGTTTTTCGCGTCGGCAATCGCACTGGCCTTGCCAAGGGCAAGACTGTGATGGCGGTCGAGACAATCCTGGAACGCCAGACCCCCCAACCCTTTCGAACGCACGCGCACCATTGGCTGATCCTGCACGGACGCTACACATGCAAGGCACGGACGCCCGAATGCTGGCGTTGTCCCGTCGTCGATCTCTGCGCGTTCAGGCTCAAGTCATTATCGCCGGACCAGAAAAAGACATTCGAGGCACCATTCGAACCTCGTTAGGAGAGCTCAAATGCGTATTATTCTGATGGCAACCGCCCTGATCGCGACCGCTCTGCCTGGCGTCGCTTCGGCGCGGCGCGACGATATCCCTGCCGCGACCCCGATCGGACCTCCTGTAAACTGCGTCTCGACGCAACGCATCCGCGAAACACGGGTTCATGGTGACAGCACTATCGACTTCATCATGAACGGCGGAAAAGTCTATCGCAACACCCTGCCCAACGCTTGCCCCAGCCTCGGCTTCGAAGAGAAATTTTTATACAAGACATCGACCAGCGAGCTGTGCTCGGTCGACATCATCACCGTGCTTCAGTCACCAGGGATAAGCCGCGGTGCCAGTTGCGGACTGGGCCAGTTCCAGCCGGTCGAACTCGCAAAGCCGCGCAAGCGCTGATCCTTCGATAGGGCTGGCGAAACAGCGATGCGCTTGCTAAGCGCAATAGTGACGCACCCGTAGCTCAGCTGGATAGAGTACTGCCCTCCGAAGGCAGGGGTCACAGGTTCGAATCCTGTCGGGTGCACCATTGTCCTCTGACGATAATGAAACAAATTTAGTTACTTGCTGCCTCAAGCTCGATTGAATCTTAAAGGACGGACCGGCTTTTTCGAGCTTTTTGGTATCGTTATGGTATCGTTGGTATCGTTGGTATCGTTGGTATCGTAAATGGACCTGCGTGAAGCGCCCAACCTCGCTCCAGAACGCCTCGATTCCGTCGATAAAGTCGGTCAGATAGGCCGGTCGCAGATGATTGTAGCGATCGCCGGTGCCATCGTCGGTCGCATGCCCAGCCGCTGTATCGATCTGTGCCTTAGGCACGCCACGCGCCGCCAGGAACGTATGGATCGAATGGCGCAGCGTATTGGGTGAGCCGATGGCCTTCATTTTCGGCCGAACCTTTGTCTCGCCGAGTTTCCCGCGAGGTGGCAACCAGACCAGATTGCCATCGTCATCCTCGACTTGCTCGCTGAGGCCAAATTTGGGATGCGCCTCACCCGCGTCGACCAGACATGCCTTGAAAGCATTGCCGAGATCAGCGGTCGGGCGTTCAAAAAAATCGGGACCGCCAGCATTACGCGTTTCCTGGGTGGTCGGCGCGCGATAGCGAATCACCTTGCCCGCAACGCCCTCGAGCCACGATGCCAGCGTCGGCGCTATCGGTACGATTGAACGCCTCTTGCGCGTTTGCTCACGACCCGGCGCGTTGAAGTAGATCAGGCCTTTGCGGATCTGCTTATCGGCGTCGAGCTCAAGAATCGCCTGCGACCGCCCGTTCGTTGACAGGAAGATCATCATGTAAAGCGGGACATGGGCGCGCAAGGGCGTCGTGGCGGCCGCGTCCAGGATCGCGGCAATCTGCTCGGGCGACCATTCGAGTTCGCGACGTTTCGCCTTGCCCTTCACGTCGGGAATAAACGGAGCCGCGGACAAATAGCCTTCTTTCATCACCCAGTTGATGGGACTGCGCAGCGCCTTGATATCGCGGCTGATTGTCGCTGGCGATATCTTGTCGGCCTCGTGGAACTTGATAAAGTCACGGACAAATGCAGGCCGAATTTTGGCAACAGTATACGGATCGGGCATCCGCCCTTCGCTGCGTAAATGTTCGTAAAAGCGCTCCCAGACCAGCACCGACTGGGCATAACGGTCGGGCGCTCCGAGATACGCGACATGGTCGGTCAGCCAGCGGCGTGTGATATTTTCGATATAAACCTGTTCTGGCGGTTCGGGCTGATCGGGCGGCGTTTCGTTTCCCAGGAAATGCTGGGCTAACGCGGCCTGAGCGTCTTCTGGTGGATTATCCGCGCTGCCACCGCTGATGCCGAGACTTTTGCGGCGAGTGGCCCCATCATGGAACCAGCAGATGTTCCAGTCGTCGCGGTCCTTGCGGTACCAGAGCCAATAGGTGCCGAGCTGGGTGCGGCCTTCGCTGAAGTCGCGTCCTCCGCGGTTTGAGTTTCGCGCCATGTTGCCTGATACTCCTGCGTTCTCAGTTCGATGAGGGCGATATAAATCGACGAGCACAGAATCGCACGTATGTGCTCGGGGTCAAGGTGCAACCGCTCACCATTCTGCACCGCCCGGTCGAAGCGCCGAATGATTTCAGCGAAGACCATCGGGCGATCCCGATCACCGCGGCGCTTTCCCATGTCATTGCTGGCCCGACACAGCCGCTTTGGATTTGCCCGATCGGGCTACCGTAAAACCACGGTCACTTTCGATGAAGCTGGCGAGCATCGCGGGAATGAGGTCTTCGACCCTGGGCATTTCACCATAAGTTTCGGCATAAAGCCCGGCATAGTCGCAAAGCGCGCGATGAAGTTCGGGCTGAACGTTGAGCGCCAGTTTGACCGGAACCCGGTCGGGCAAACGGGCAAGTTTCAAGTTTGGCATCATATTCTCCTATTCATGCCATGCTGCGAGGATCAAATCGCGGTGGATAACGAGCCTCACCGGCGCGCCAGGCCGGATCGTGATTGTCGGCTGAATCTGGAGGTTGCTTGAGGTGAGCTGATCGCCCGCACGCGATACGTTCTGCTGGGTGGACTCGCGGATTGCCTGGACGAGGTCACTTTCGCCAGTGAAGGTCAGGCTCGAACCAACGCCGAGGATCGTCGACATCACCACGCCCTTGAGGAGC
>NZ_JANXNX010000080.1 GCF_025353885.1 Sphingomonas sp.
CGCCGGGGTGACGGATTTTGGAAGGGTCCATTCCCCAAAATCCTCCCCGTTCCGGAGAGGATTTAGGAGCGCACCCTCAGAACCGGCGCGCGACGCCGAAATAGACTTCGACATCGGGGCTGTTGCGGTTCAGCCCGAGGACGGTTCCCACATCGAACTGGCTGTTCTTACCCGGTTGATAGGCAAGCGAGAGCGAGGCCAGCGCCTGCGTCGTGTGGCCCGAGGGATCTTCGTCGCGAGTGGCCGAGATTTCCTCGGTCAGGTTGATCTTTTTCGTCAGCGCTTCGGTCAGCCCCGCGACGCTGCCATAGGCAAGGTGGCGGCCCGAGCCATCGCTATCGACCGCAGCATCGACTTCGGGAGTGAAGGCGATCTGGATACCCTTCACGAGGTCGAAGCCGATGGGCAGCAGCACCCCTGCCCCCCAATCGCCCGCGCCGACCGGCGTGTGCCCTACGGGCACGGTGACGAAGGGCTGGATCGCGACCTTGCCATCAGGTCCGGCAAGCGATTTGCGAACGCTGAGCAAGACATCGCCGGTCCGGGCGACTTTTGAAATGGCCCCGGTGGCATTGTCGCGGACGCGGACGTGGCCGTAGGACGTCCAGCCCAACTGGATTTCGGTCGTGGCGTCGAGGCCATAGCGGACCAGCAGGTCACCGGCGATGATGGTGTCGGTTCGGGCATCGGGCTGGCGGTCGAGGGTCCAGTCGCCAAGTCCGACTTCGACCACCACATGACCCGGATCGACGGTGCACGGCGGCGTATTCAGCCCCGGACGATCGGCGCAGAAGTCGCGAAGTTCGGGTTCGGCCTGCGCGGACGTCGCCACCAACGCCAGGCCCGCGGCCCCGGCAAGGGCGATCATGGTCCGCTGGAAGCCGGGTCGGGAAAATGTGTGGAGCATATTCATATCCTAATCTGACGCGCGTGATTGCGGGGCGGGCAGCAACCATTTATCGGCACCGTCATGGCAAAAACACGACGACGTGCAAGCGGTTTCCGACGCGCCCCTGGTTCGCGCAACGGTGTTTATCGCATTGGGTGGCTGATTGGTCGGGCGATCCTGTGGTTCGTCGCGGTTTCGGTGATCTGGGTACTCGCGTATCGCTTTGTGCCGCCGCCGGTGACAATCACGATGCTGGGTGACCTGGCGGGCGGCCATTCGATCACCAAAGACTGGATGCCGCTATCGCAGATGGATCGAACGGTGGCGCGCGCGGCGATTGCGGGCGAAGATGCAAAATTCTGCACGCACAACGGTTTTGACCGGAGCGCTATCGAGGCGGCCTGGAAACGCAACGCACGGGGCGGAAAACATATTCGTGGCGGATCGACGATCAGCCAGCAAACCGCCAAGAATGCATTCCTGTGGCAGGGCGGCGGATTTTTCCGAAAAGGGCTAGAGGCATGGTTCACCGTCCTGATCGAGCAATTATGGGGCAAGCCGCGTATCATGGAGGTCTATCTCAACATCGCCGAGACCGGGATCGGGACCTATGGCGTCAATGCCGGCAGCCAGCGGTATTTTCACCATGACGCCAGCCGGATGACACCGAACGAAGCGGCGCGGATCATCGCCGTGCTGCCCCTGCCAAAGAAGCGTGAGGCGAGCGTGCCGGCGGGGTATACGCGGCGATACGGCGGCGCGATTGCGGCACGGGCCGGGGTCGTGCGGCGCGAGGATATGGATGGGTGTCTGGGATAGGGTTGGCACTCACTTTCCGTCACCCCGGCGCAGGCCGGGGCCTATACGGGCGTCTGAAAGATGGGCTCCCGACCCGACAGCCATATAGGCCCCGGCCTGCGCCGGGGTGACGGGCTTTGGCGGGGCGACGGGGAAAGGGCGCAATCAGCTCGGCAACTGAAAGCCCGGGGGCAACTGCATTCCTGCGGTCATCTTCTGCATCTGAGTATTCGACACCGCGTCGGCCTTTGCGCGGGCATCGTTAAGTGCGGCGGCGATCAGGTCTTCCAGCATTGTCTTTTCGGTTGGTGACAGCAGCGTCTCGTCGATGTCCACGCCTGTGATGCGGCCTTTTGCGGTGGCCTTGATCTTTACGAGCCCACCGCCCGAAACGCCTTCAACCTCCATCGTGTCGAGGCTGGCCTGGGCTTTGGCCATTTCCTCTTGCACGTTGGCGGCCATCTTCAGGATATCGTCAATTGAAGTCATGGGGTTGCACTCCGTTGTTCAGACCAGCCGATCAGTTCGGCGTCGGGAAAGTGTTCGAATGCCGCGCGCACGACCGGTTGCGCGAGCACGGCCTCACGCGTGGCCGTCTCGGTCGCCAGTTCCTGTTCGCGGATCGTCGGTTGGGCGGGCGAATCCTCGGTCGCAACTTGCCATATGATGCCGGTCGCTTCCTTCAAGACCTGCCCGAGTTCGCGGGTGTCGAATGGGCGATTGGGGCGAATGGCAAGTTCGGGCGGGGCATAGCGGATCAGTCCGACTTCATCACGCAAACGCTGGGCGATCAGAAACTTTCCGGCTTTTTCAACGATCTGGATCAGCGCTTCGAATGTCTGTGGCAAGACGGGGGCCGCTGGCGTCGTTGGTTGCGGCGATGACAGGGCAACGCCGCTTTCCAGCTTGCGGGCAAGGTCGGCGGGGTCGGGCAAAGTGCTGGCGTGGACGACACGGAGCAGCGCCATATCGGCAGCTTCGCGGGGATCGGTGGCGCGGGCAACCTCGTCATGACCCTTTAGCAAAAGCTGCCAGAGGCGGTGGAGCAGCGCAAAGCTGAGGCCGGTTGCCCATTCCTTGAGCGCGTTGCGTTCCTCGGCGGATTGCGCGGGATCGTTGGGCGCGCCGACCTTCTGAATCGTCGTGGCATGGACGATCTCGAGCAGCCCGCGCAGCACTGCCGTCGGATCGACCCCCAGGTTGTGCTGTTCCGCAAGCGCGGCCAATACGCCCGGCCCGTCGCCGGTCAGAACCAGCCCGAACAGTCGCCGCAACGCCCCGCGATCGGACAGTCCGAGCATGTCACGGAGCTGGACGGCGGTGACCATGCCGCCGGCGCCCGAATTGTCGGTATCCAGGTCGGCATGGGCGATCGCCTGGTCGAGGATCGACAGCCCGTCGCGGACCGATCCTTCAGCGGCGCGGGCGATGAGGGCGAGTGCTTCCGGTTCGGCCTCGACCTTTTCCAGGTCGCAGATCATCGCGAAATGCGCACCAAGCAGGTCGGACGGAATCCGCCGCAGGTCGAACCGCTGGCACCGCGACAGGACCGTCACCGGCACCTTGTTGACCTCGGTCGTGGCGAACAGAAACTTAACGTGCGGAGGCGGTTCCTCCAATGTCTTCAGCAGCGCGTTAAAGGCGTTCTTTGACAGCATGTGCACTTCGTCGACGATATAGACTTTGTACCGCGCGGAGACCGAGGCGTAGCGGACCCCGTCGATGATCTCGCGCACGTCATCGACGCCGGTGTTGGATGCGGCATCCATTTCGATTACGTCGATGTGCCGCCCCTCCGCAATGGCGACGCAGGGTTCGCAGGTGCCGCAGGGGGCGATGGTGGGGCCGCCGGTGCCGTCGGGACCGATGCAGTTGAGCGCCTTGGCAATCAGGCGTGCGGTCGAGGTCTTGCCGACCCCGCGCACGCCGGTCAGCAGGAATGCGTGGGCAAGGCGGTCGCGCTTGATCGCGTTGCCCAGCGTCGTCACCATCGCATCCTGGCCGATCAATTCAGCGAAGGTTTGTGGACGGTATTTGCGGGCAAGGACGCGATAGGGTTGGGTCGAGGACATTTGACGGGTCTAGCGGTTAAGAGCGCCGTGGCAACGTGCGGTGAAAGCCGGACGACCCGTTGCGAATTCGTTGTGGCTGCTTCCTTCCGGACCTGACCAGGTTGGCGAGAGCACCGTCCGCCCGACTTTCGCAAGCGCATATGGCGAAAAGCCAAGGGGAATTCAACGCCCCTGCATGTTGCGGCTTTCGGACGGAATGCGAACGGTCAGCCCATCGAGCGAGCGATCGAGGAAAATCTGGCAGCTCAGCCGACTCGTGCGCGTGGCGTGGGCGGCCAGGTCGAGCATGTCCTCCTCCATCTCGGTGGCGGGGTCGAGGCGCGCGAAGTCGGCGGCGTCGACGATCACATGACAGGTCGAACACGCCATCTGGCCTTCGCACGTGCCCTCTAGCGGCTGACCATCGGCTTGCCCGACGTCGAGCAGGCGGTCGCCGTCCTGCGCGGCCAGGTCGTGGATGGTCTCGCCATCCGCCGAGATGAACCGGACGCGGATCATGGGCGTTGCCGGTCGGTGGCGGCAGTGATGAGCGACAGGGCTTCGTCGATGTCGGCCGCCGTGGTGCCCCGACCGAAGCCGAGGCGGATGCTGGAGCGCGCCTGCGCGTCGGTCAGGCCGATCGCCGTCAGGACATGGCTGGGGCGGCCCGATCCGCTCGCACAGGCCGAGCCGGCGGAGAAGGCGACCGAGCGCACGTCGGAGATCAGGCGTGCGGCGTCGAGACCGTCGCGCCGGACATTGAGATTGCCGTGGTAGCGCCGATCGCGAGCGCCGTTGACCTGCCAGTCGGGAAGCTGGGCCAGCGCACGGGTCCAGAGACGTTCGACATGGGTGTGATCGTCGGTCGCCATCAACGCGGCGGCGGCTCCGAAACCGGCGCACAGAGCGGGCGACACCGTGCCTGATCGCACGCCCCCTTCTTGCCCGCCGCCGAGCATCAGCGGTTCGAGGTCGAGCCCGTCGCGGACCCACAGCGCACCGATGCCTTTGGGACCATAGATCTTGTGCGCGCTGATCGCGATGAGATCGCAAGCGGCGGGAATGGCGACCCGGCCAAGACCCTGCACGGCGTCGCAAAAGAACAATGCCCCCGCCCTATGCGCGGCGTCGGCAAGGTCGGCGATAGGCTGGACAACGCCAATCTCGTTGTTGACCAGCATGGCGGCGACGATGCGCGTGCCGTCCGGGATGGCGGTGGTGGTGACGAGGCCGTCGGTGTCCACCGGCAGAAAAGCGACGTCATGGCCGCGCTGGCCGAGCCACAATGCCGTATCCCGGACGCAGGCGTGTTCGGTGGGCAGCGTGACGATGCCGCCCTGCCCGACGCCCCTCAGCGCCCAGTTGGCAGCCTCGGTTGCGCCGCTGGTAAACCACAGCTTGCCACCGGGGGGCAGCAGCGCGGAGACCTGTTCGCGGGCCACCTCGACGGCGGCGCGGGCGCCGCGACCGGAGACATGGGCAGAGTGGGGATTGGCCGAACCCGCAGGTGACAGCCAGTGCGCCATCGCGTCATGGACCTCAAGCGCGAGCGGGGTCGTCGCCTGATAGTCGAGGTAGATCATTTGCCACTGCCCGCGATCCGCCGCCATTGTTCGATGAAGCGATAGATGTCGGCGCGGCTCGTCTCTGGCCCAAAGCTGACCCGGATGACCTCGGATGCGGCAGTTTCCCCCCAGCCCATCGCGGCCAGGACGTGGCTTGGTCGCAGACTCCCAGACGAACAGGCGCTGCCCGCCGAAACCGCGATGCCCGCCATGTCGAACTGGATCAGTTGCGCCGACGATGCGATCCCGGGCATGCGGTAGCTGGCGATGGTGGCGAGGCGCGGGGTTGCCTTGGCCACGACCTGCCCCCCGGCGGCCTCGATCGCCCCATCCAGATGCGCGCGCAGGTCAGTGGCCCGGTCGAGCCACCCGCGCTTGGTTTCCACAGCGGCGGCAAAGGCAAGCGCCGCGGGCAGGTTTTCGGTGCCCGACCGATAACCGCGCTCTTGCCCGCCGCTGGGTTGCAGCATCCCGAAATCGCGCACCAGCAAGGCACCGATACCGGGTGGCCCGCCCAGCTTGTGCGCCGACACCGCGATCAGGTCGGCATCGGGCAGCGGCAGCTTGCCCGCGGTCTGCGAGGCGTCGGCCAGCAGCAGCCCGTTGGCGCTGCGCACGATCCCGCCGAGCAGCCCCAACGGTTGCAACACGCCGGTTTCGTTGTTGGCCGTCTGGATCGTGACCACCGGATTGCGCGCACCCAATGCCCCGAGCCGCCCGGCTAGCGCATCATGGGCAACGGTGCCGTCGCTGACGACCGGCACCATATAGGCGTCGGGCGCGACGCGGTGGACGGCGTCATGTTCGACCGAGCTGACCAGCACGGCATCGCTGTGAGTGCGGAGCAGCGCGATCGCCAGCGCCTCGCTGGCCCCGCTGGTAAAGATCAGCTCGCCGTCCCATTCGAGTGCGGCGGCGATTCGCGCGCGGGCATCCTCCAGCGCCGCCCGGGCCGCGCGCCCTTCTGCATGCGGCGACGACGGGTTGGCCCAGCGCGTCAAACCATCGGCAAAGGC
The DNA here is from genome assembly GCF_025353885.1 of Sphingomonas sp. Lineage (GTDB taxonomy): Bacteria > Pseudomonadota > Alphaproteobacteria > Sphingomonadales > Sphingomonadaceae > Sphingomonas_O. The sequence goes on from NZ_JANXNX010000080.1 coordinate 6,320, forward strand.
GGAGCGGGCCGATCCGGTTACGGGCGTCGTCGCCGCGTGATCGAGGTAGAGCCGTTCGGCCATGCACGCCCTTCAGTTCGAAATCATTGCTCTTGCGACCCCCCTAGCTATATAGCGCGCGTCTGCAATGCGCGACATTCGTGTCCGCCGCATTTCCATGCCTCGTTTTCGAAAGTGCCCATGCCCGAAGTAATTTTCCCCGGCCCCGAAGGTCGCCTCGAAGGTCGTTTCAATCCGGGTCCGCGGCCGCGTGCCCCTGTCGCCATGATCCTGCATCCCCACCCGCAGGCGGGCGGCACGATGAACAATCGCATCGTCCAGTCGCTGTACCAGACGTTCGTGCGACGCGGTTTTGCCACGTTGCGGTTCAATTTTCGCGGCGTGGGCAAGTCGCAGGGCGTATTCGACAACGGCATCGGCGAATTGTCCGACGCCGCATCTGCGCTGGACTGGGTGCAGTCGATCCATCCCGAAGCGCAGACGACCTGGATCGCAGGTTTCAGCTTCGGGGCGTGGATCGGCATGCAGTTGCTGATGCGCCGCCCCGAGATCAAGGGCTTCATCTCGATCGC
>NZ_JANXNX010000094.1 GCF_025353885.1 Sphingomonas sp.
CCCGGCCTTCGCCGGGGTGACGATCAGTTTGCAACATTGTCCGACGTCCTTCGCGATACCTCCCGCAAATATTTCACCCGTTCAGCCCCCACCGCTGCCCGTTGCGCCACGACCCACGGATGATCGTCTCCGACCACAGAAACCGCCGCCACCGTCCGGCTCGCGAAATTGATGGCCAGTCCTCCGGTCTGCTCCAGCATCGGTCGATCGGCCTTCAGCCACTTTGGCTTGCAGGTCCGTGGCAGTCTCCGGTCGCTGATAACGATGTCGGCCGCTGCACATTCGGCGACAAAGGCTTCGATCGGCAGAATAAACCGGCTCCGCGTCGCCACGATTCGCCAGACGCGACCATCGCGCATCAATGTCACGCGGCACACATCGTCCGAACAGACAGCCCCAGGCAGTGTGTCCAGATCGCCGAGTTCGCCGAGTTCGCCCGCCCGTTCGGCGAGCGTCGATCGGACGTAATCCCCCGCTCGCGTTCGCAACGTTGCCAGTCTGCCGCCGTCGCTCCTGACCGCCAGATGCTTGCCATCGCCGGTGACGAGCAGGTCGGGCGGCGGTATCGCGAGCGACCACACCGCCCCCGCCAGCAAGGGGACGAAGCCAAGCGCGCGCACCCGTCCCCGCCACAGGATCACCCACAGCGCCCCGCCCAGCATCATCGCGAACGCAGTCGTGGGGACGCTCGCCAACGCCGCGAGTGCCCCCGGCCATGCCGCGACGTGACGCGCGATGCCGAGCAGCAGATTGAGCGACAGGCCGGTCAACCACCAGAATGGCGCGCCCAGCCCCACCGTATCGAACATAATCGCGAGCGCCTCGCACGGCATCGTCACGAAGGTCGTCAGCGGAATCGCGACGATGTTGGCCAGCGCCCCGTACAGCCCCTGCCGATGAAAGTGGAACAGCGCGATCGGGGCCAGCGCAACCTCGACCGCGATGCCCGTCAGCAACAGTGACAGCATCCCGCGCCCGACTTTCAGGAAAATGCTCTCGTCGCGCCCCGCTACGAGCCTCTGGACCGGTACCCATTCATGCAGCGCCACCAGCGACGTGATGGCGGCGAAACTCAGCTGAAAGCTCGGTCCGATGAGCGATTCGGGCCAGACGAGCAGCACGGCCAGCGCGCCCCCCGCCACCAGCCTCAGCGTGAATGCCTGACGCCCCAGCGCCCCGCCGATCACGATCAGCACCGCTGCCACGCACGACCGGATGGTCGGGATCTCCGCGCCTGTCAGCAGGGTGTAGCCGATGCCTGCCGATGCTCCCGCTCCCGCCGCGATGACGATCAGCGGCAGGCGCAGCGCCAGACGCGTGCTCAGTGCCATCAGCCGCAGCGTGAGGAGCATCACCGCGCCTACCACCGCCGTCACATGCAGCCCGCTGATCGACAGCAGGTGGGTCAGCCCACTGGCGCGCATCGCATCCTCGTCGGCCGTGGCGATGCCGCCCCGGTCTCCGGTTGCGAACGCGGCCGCGATGCCCCCCGCGCTCCCCTCAACGCGCGTCTTGATGTGCGCCGACAGGCGATCGCGGAACCCCTGCGCGCGGGTTGGCTCGCTGCCTTCGCGCACGACCGGGCCAAGCGATTTGCCCGTTGCCCCCAGTTCCATGAACCACGCCGCCCGCGAAAAATCATAGCCGCCCGGCACCGAAGCGGGCTGCGGACCCATCAGGCGCGCCCTGATCCTGATGCGTTCGCCGACGACCAGACGCGGCGGGGCATTGGCCACGTCGACGTTGACACGCACGCGGGGCGGCAATTCGGGGGCCGCGATGGGCAGCAGCGTCAGCCTCAGGCGATCTTTGGTGACCTGCACGTCGATCCGCTCGACCCGTGCGCTGAACGTTGCGATCGATGGCCGCGACAGGACGGGGGCCGCAACCGTCTCGCTTCGCAGCCACGCCAGCCCGCAACCGAGCGCGCACGTCAGCGGTGCGATGATCATCAGCCGCCTGAACCGACCGTGCCGGGGCGCCATCAAACTTGCCGCCGCCAGCCCGAACATTGCCGCAATCCAGGCTATCCAGTCGCTGCGTTCGGACAGCACGAACCACGCCGCGATGCCACAGCCCAGCATGACCGGCAGCCAGAGCGGCAATTGATCGCGCTGGGTGTCGATCGCCGCTTCGATTTTGCTGTTCAGGCGCGTCAAAAGCCCCGATTGGCGCGTTTCGGGCAGCGTGCTAGGGGCGCTGTCGAATACCGCATCCATTGCGCCCTGACTGGAGACTAAGTCGCGTGAGCGCAAGCATCCCAACCAAGCCTGTCGTTACCCGTTTCGCCCCGTCGCCCACCGGTTATCTGCACATCGGTGGCGCGCGGACGGCGTTGTTCAACTGGCTTTATGCGCGACATTTCGGCGGCACGTTCCTGTTGCGAATCGAGGACACCGATCGGGCGCGTTCCACTCAGGGCGCAATCGACGCGATCCTCGATGGCATGAAGTGGTTGGGGCTCGACTGGGATGGCGATGCCGTGTTCCAGTTCGCCCGGGCCGCCCGCCATGCGGAAGTTGCAAATACCCTGCTGGAGAACGGTCACGCCTATCGATGCTATGCGACCACCGCAGAGCTCGAAGAAATGCGTGCTGCCCAGCGCGCGGCCAAAACGCCGTTGCGCTATGACGGGCGCTGGCGGGACTGCACCGACACGCCCGATCTGCCGTTCGTGATCCGCCTGCGCGCGCCACAGACCGGTGAAGTGACCATTAATGACCGCGTCCAGGGTCCGGTGACGGTGCAGAATGCCGAACTCGACGACTTCGTTCTGCTGCGCTCGGACGGCACGCCGACCTATATGCTCAGCGTCGTGGTCGACGACAACGACATGGGCGTGACCCACGTCATTCGCGGCGACGACCATCTGAACAACGCGTTCCGTCAACTGGTGTTGATCCGGGCCATGGGCTGGGACGAACCCGTCTATGCCCACGTGCCCCTGATCCACGGTGCCGACGGCGCCAAATTATCCAAGCGACACGGGGCTTTGGGGGTAGAATCCTATCGCGACGACCTCGGCATCCTGCCCGAGGCCTTGTCGAATTATCTCCTCCGTCTGGGGTGGGGAAGCGGTGACAACGAGATGCTCAACCAACCACAGGCCATCGCTCTGTTCGACATCGACGGCGTCGGTCGCTCGCCCTCGCGCTTCGACCTGAAAAAGCTCGAGAACATCAATGGCCACTATCTCCGCGAAGCCGACGACGTGCGTCTTGCCGACATCGCCGGGCCGCTGGTCGTTGCGAAAAACGGTCGCGACCTGAGCGCTGCGGAGGTGGCCACCCTGATCGCTGCGATCCCCTCGCTAAAGGTGCGCGCCAAGTCCACACTGGCTCTGGCGGAAGGTGCGCTATTCCTTTTCGAAACGCGTCCGCTGGCCCTCGACGCGGGGGCAAGTGCGCTGCTATCAGCCGACGGGCTGGTGCTGCTCGGAAATGTCCGGGACGTTCTGGGGGAATGTTCGGAATGGACCGTAACCGCGCTCGAAGACGCGGTAAAGCGGTTCGCGGAGGAGGCCGGACTGGGACTTGGCAAGGTGGCGCAACCGCTTCGGGCTGCGCTGACGGGTCGCACGACCTCGCCGGGAATATTCGACGTGCTGGTGCTCCTCGGTCGTGAGGAATCACTGGGGCGGCTTGACGATTGCCTGACACACAGCGCAGCGCGCGCTTCATAATCTCTAGAGGAGTTCGACCATGGCGGATGCACCAGCAAAACTGAATTTCGAGGGCAAGGATTTCGACTACAAGGTTTTGTCGGGAACGGTCGGTCCCGACGTCATCGACATCCGCAAACTTTATGCCCAGACTGGGGCGTTCACCTATGACCCGGGCTTCACCTCGACCGCGTCATGCGATTCCGCGATCACTTACATCGACGGCGACGAAGGCGTCCTGCTCCACCGCGGCTACCCGATCGGACAGCTGGCCGAGAAGTCTAGCTTCATGGAAGTGAGCTACCTCCTGCTGAACGGCGAGTTGCCCGACAAGCCGACGCTGGACCAATTCACCAACACGATTACGCGTCACACCATGCTGCACGAACAGATGGCAACTTTCTTTCGCGGGTTCCGGCGCGATGCGCATCCGATGGCGATCATGTGCGGGGCAGTCGGAGCCCTGAGCGCGTTCTATCATGACTCGACCGAAATCACCGACCCCAAACAGCGCATGATCGCGTCGCACCGGCTGATTGCCAAAATGCCGACGATTGCCGCCATGGCTTATCAATATTCGGTCGGTCGTCCCTTCCTGTATCCGCAGAACGACCTGTCCTATACTGGAAACTTCCTTCGCATGACCTTCGGCAATCCGGCTGAACCGTATGAGGTCAATCCGATAATTGAACGCACGATGGACCGGATCTTCATCCTTCACGCCGACCATGAACAAAACGCTTCGACCTCCACCGTTCGCCTTGCCGGGTCGTCGGGTGCAAATCCCTTTGCCTGTATTGCTGCAGGCATCGCCTGTCTTTGGGGTCCGGCACACGGAGGCGCCAATGAAGCGGCGCTCAACATGCTGCAGGAAATCGGCACGCCCGATCGCATCCCCCATTATATCGAGCGCGCCAAGAACAAGGATGATCCTTTCCGCCTGATGGGCTTTGGTCACCGCGTTTATAAAAACTACGATCCGCGCGCGACTGTCATGCAGCAGACCGTCCGTGAGGTCCTGAAGGAATTGAACGTCAAGGACCCAATCTTTGACGTTGCGCTGCAACTGGAAGAAATGGCGCTTAACGATCCCTATTTCATCGAAAAGAAGCTGTTCCCGAACGTCGACTTTTATTCGGGCGTCATCCTGTCAGCCATCGGTTTCCCAACGACGATGTTCACAGTCCTGTTTGCGCTTGCCCGGACAGTCGGTTGGGTCGCCCAGTGGAATGAGATGATCTCCGACCCGGAACAAAAAATCGGGCGTCCCCGCCAGCTTTATACCGGACCGACGCAGCGCGATTATGTTCCGGTTACCGAACGCTGAACTGATTGCAGTCAGGCCGCGGGCAGGGTCAATACGAAGCGAGCACCCTGTCCCGGACCTGAATCAACCACGATGTCGCCGCCCATGGCTTGGGCGAGGCGGCGGGAAATAAACAGGCCAAGCCCACTTCCCCCCGGCTCGGTCGGATCGACACGTTCAAACTTTTCGAAGATGCGGACATGGTCGGTCGTCGCGATCCCCTTGCCCTGATCCGCCACGATCAGCATCGCGGTATCGCCATCCATTTCGGCGCGGATCCAGATCAGCCCTTCGTCCGGGGAATACCGGATCGCATTCACAAGCAAATTGACGAGTATTTGGAGGATGCGGCGATAGTCCCCGCGCGCGTTCAGCACTTCACCCATCTTGGGAGCGTCAATGCGAACCTTGCGTTCGTTCGCCCGCACTTTCAAAAGACCCGCGGCACGCCTTGCCAGATCGGCAAGATCGAGTGCCTCGGTATCGACGCGGAAATCGGGTTCCTCGACTGTCTGAAGATCGGCCAAGTCATCGACGAGCGTCAGAAGATGCCGGGCCGCGCTGGCGATATCCTCGGCATAATCGGCATAGTCACGGCGAAGCGGTCCGTCGGTCTGGTTGCTTATGCTGTCCGCGCTGGCCACGATTCGGCTTAATGGTGAGCGGAGTGCTGCGTCCAGCTTAGTCGTAAACAATGAAACGAGCGGCGCTTCCGGCAGTTTTTGCTGGGCGGGCTCCCGAACGGTCGCGATGCCTGAAAATCCCGTAAAGTTCCCTTGCGGGCCTTTGATGATCTTGCCTGACAAGGACAGTTCTCTGTCGGGGCGCAGTCGCAATACTGCTGGCTGGTCGACAAAATCGGTTCCGGCGGTTGCCGCCAACAGGATCGGCATAGTCGCTGTTGCGTTCTCGAGCAGGCGAAACGCCTGTGTGAGGGTCTGGCCGATCAGGTTGTTGGCGTGCTCACCCGTGGCGTCGACGATCTCGAGTGCGCCATTGGTGGACCATGTCCAGTCCCCAGGCGGGTCGGATTTTGCCGGTACCGATTCTGAGGCCATAAGCCAGGGCTGGCGTTGCGGCCGGGGAGTCCAGCTCCCGATCCTCAGTAAGACTCCATCGGCGTCGGAGCGCGCACGCACGACAAGTTCGCAATCATGGTCGCCGTTTGCGCAAATCACGTTGCGGGAAACCAAAGTATCCAGCGAACGCGCCAACCGAACAATTCCGGCAAGCGATGGTATTGCGAGCAAGGTTCCGATCGCCCCGCCCGCCTTTTCCTGTAGCCGCAACAGCGGCAGGTCGGCAGAGATCAACAGCCCATCATGATCGACCCGACCGGTAACGATATCAGGCACGACAGCGCACCACGGCGAGGCTGCACGTCAAAAGCCCGTAAGGCAAAGAGGCGGATGGCCGCATTTTGCTGCCGTAGCGCAAGTACGGTTAAGACGACGTTATGCAGCCTTTAAACGCTTTTCGAGACAGGGCGTTGAAGCCACAACATGCTTGCGACGGCATGGCCTGCAGCGATAAACAAGCCGACGACCGGCACCGTCGCCAGGAACCCGAACAGCAGGATCAGTGCATCGCTTAGCGGGTCGCTGGTCCACCGCGCATGGCGGAACGGCGCGATGCGACGCCGGACAAGATATTGCGCGCCGATGAGCAAACCACCCAACAGTAGGCAACCCCATTGGCCGGTCCGCGATGCCAGCGTGGCCGCACAGGCGCACACCGTCACGATCGCGGCGATGTCTTCGGTGCCGCGCAATACCGGCCCACTGGATCCTAATTCATCAAGGGCCGACGACAGACGGGCGGCAGCAGACTTCCCTACGAACGCCAGCGTCAGTATGACAAGTCCGGCAACAAGCCAGCCCGTCAACGACACCAGTGCGCCGAGAACAGCCGCGGCTACGGCACCAAGTTCGATCGATTTGCTTTTGATGCCCAGTTCCCCGGCCAACCTGGCGCAAAATCGGCCCAGGGGCCTGCCGCACCAGTAACTGCCCATCCCGTCACGCTCGCCGGTGTCGGCGTCGAGCAGTTTTCGCCCGGCGTTGATGGCTTCGTCGCTATCCCGAATTGTCATCATCGCCTCGGTGACTTGGGCACTGGTGAGCACGATACGGCGGGCGTTGTCCTGTACCATTTGGCGAAGCAGGGTCGATGCGGGATCCCAGTCACCAACCATATTCGCGACTTGGCGAAGCGTTGCCCCACGCATTAGGGCATAACCGGTCCAGCGCATCGTTGCGTCGACAATTTCGAATTGCGTCGGAGCCACGTCCCGATCGACGCATAGCAGCGCCGGAGCGCCGCCAGCGCGCAATTCCCCAAGGGTGGCGCTCGACACCAGCACCTTTGAAGCAATCAGGAAGACAGCTTCGTTGGGGTGAACCGCGTCCGCTGCTTCGGCAATGCTACGAACAATGTCGACCGTCAGTCCGTTAGCACGCAGATTGTCGGCAACACCCAGCATCGTAGGGGAAATTTGCCGGACGAGACAGACAACATGACGCGCGCCGGTTGAAACGACGCGCGCAATCTGAAGCTCGGTTAGCGACCGCCCCAGCACCAAGGGGGTGTCGGGCGAGTCGTCGGCAATGACAAGCGCGGCCAGTCGTGCAGTTTGGAATTCGGTTGCCACTATTCGCGCCTACGCAAACCCGCGCCAAAGTGCAAAGTCGATCAGGATAAGGTCAAAATGGGTGCCTGTTCAGCGAACAATAGCGTGTCCAGCGCGCGGTCGATGACGCGGCTTGCCTTGCCGATGGCCGGTGCTTCAATGTCGTCGATAGAAATCGGGCAGAGGTCCTGACACATGCTTATCCGAAGGCGCGCCTGGATGAGCCGGAGATAGGAAAGCGCCGCATGGCCTTCGCGGCGGTCCGCTTCGAAATCGAAGCGACGGGTGATCAGACCCACGGCGTCGATGATCTTCATGTTATATTCGGGATGCGGTCCCGAATGAACCGGAAGGCGTGCCACTTCGGCGGCGGCATAAGTCGATGGCAGCAATATGCCGTTGGTCACGAAATCATTCAGTCGAAAGCCGATTGTCTGCATCGACGCAAAAAAGGTCCGGGTGCGCGCGTCCCGCGTGCATTGTTTCGGAATAAGGTGGTGGCGCTGCCATCCTTCGACAAAGTCGAGCGAACCCCGCGTGTTCACCATCGCAAAATGAAGTCCCAAGCCCGAATGTCCCGATTCGTTGCGTGAGCGTTTCAATGAGCAGGACGTTGCTTTTATGCGAGCGGAGATGAGTCCATTTTGGACTTGCAGATCATTATGATGCGTATCATCGCTGCCCGCGCCGGGGTTCGATCGTGTCGCTCGAGCCGGTATGGCTGTCCATCGGGACCGATGGCGTTGGCCGTTACCAGAGGACCTGTTTCGAGGGCCAGTTGTGCCAGTCGACCAACCATGCGCGCAAGTTCGGGAACGGTGCCTTCGACCAGCGCCTCGATCTCGTGCCCGACGATGGCCGCCAGCCCGAGCGACATTATCCGGCGCGCTCCCGTTTCCTGATGAGCGGAAAACCCGATGAGATCGATCACCGGGGGCGCCTGCGCTGCATCCCAGCGCGCCATCAGGTCGGCCGCGCATCGATGTTCCAGTATCCTGCCAGAGAATAGCCACGTCAGCGTCGCCGTGCCCGGCGGCATCGCGCAAAAGATTGCCAGCAGGCGCCTGAGCGTGGCGATCCGTTGGCTCCAATCGACATCATTCCATCCGGAGGCAAAGACGCTGATCCGATTGGCCTCCTGAGCGAACTGAAGCTTCGGTGGCAATGCGTCGGCCATCCGGGTGAGGTGCTCCACACCCAGTTCGGTCGCCGCTATCGAGGCGATCTCGACATTTGCCAGCTGGCCAGCGCGCATCATCGTCAGAATATGTGTCACAAAGGGCGTCGGCGCCAGACAAACTGCGTCCGCTTCGGACCGACCCTTCGGTAAAAGTGTCAGAGGGTCTGTAAGCCGGGTTCTGTCCTCATGCCGAAACATGATGTGCGACCATTCCTCTAGGACCGTATTTGCACACGGCCTCAAGCAACCAACCCGGACGACGGAGCCGAGCAGGCCCATCTGCCATCCCTATTCGGTCTTGCTCCAGGTGGGGTTTGCCCTGCCGCTGCGGTTGCCCGTCGCGCGGTGCGCTTTTACCGCACCGTTTCGCCCTTGCCATGCCGAAGCATTCGGTGTTCAAGCCTGTGGCCGAAAACCTTTGGCGGTTTGTTTTCTGTGGCACTGTCCCTTGACCGGGAACTACTCCCCGACCAGCCGGGAATTATCCGGCACCTTCACTCTATGGAGCCCGGACTTTCCTCCCCGCGATCACTCGCGCGGCGGTCGCCCGACCCTCTGACCACTGCGTGCCTAGTCGTCGCCCTGCGGTTTGGGAAGTAAAAGCGCCAGCAGGATCGATCGGCATTCGCCGTCGATGATGCCGTCGAGCAATTCTGGCCGGAATCTCCGCTGGAACGCTATAGTCGCGGCAGGTCCATCGGTTATCTCGTAACCAAAGCGTCCCAGCGCCAGCAGGAAGCCTGCGTCAGTCCAGTGCGGATCCATCAGGCCGCGTGTCGGTCGCGGCAGCGCCAGGCGCAGCCGTGCCAGCCGCCCCCATGGAAACAGCTCGCCGGGATCCTGCTTGCGCGCCGGGGCAATGTCGGAATGTCCGACGATGTTGCCGCGCGTGACGCCATGCCGTTCAACGATGTTCGCGACCAGCGGGATCAATGCGTCGATCTGCGCTTCGGGAAAGGGCCGATAGCCAAATTCGTGCCCCGGATTGACCAACTCGATGCCGACGCTTGCCGAATTGACATCGTCAATCCCGCGCCAGTGCGATTGTCCGGCGTGCCAGGCCCGCCTGGCTTCGTCCACCAGACGCACGATCTGTCCATCTTCGGCGATCAGGTAATGCGCCGAGACTTTCGCCTGGGGATCCGTCAGCCGCGCGATGGCCGAGGCGGCATCCATCATGCCGGTGTAGTGCAAGACCAGCATCGAAATCGGCGACGTCCGCTCATCGAAGTTCGGCGATGGAGTGTCGATCATTTCGGCCATGTGCCGACGTCATGCGCGACGACGGTCGGGAAGGTCAACATCTGTAAAGTTCGAGTCAGTTTCCGGCGTGACCCATTGCGGAATAAAAGCCGCGCCACTCGGGATCCGGTCGAAAGCGTGCCGTCTGGCCGATTACGGTTTCGCCTGCGCCCAGCACCAATATGCCCCCCGGATCGAGCGCGTCGGCCAGCCTGTCGAACAATCGCGCCCGGGGTTCGGCTTGGAAGTACATCAGCACATTGCGGCAAAAGATTACGTCGAACCGGCCCGGCGCAGGTGCCAGCAAGTTATGCGTGGTGAATCGCACCGATTGCCGAAGACGCGCGTTGATCACCCAATGGTCGTCGTCCTGTTCGAACCAGCGCAACATCGTCCGCACCGGCAGTCCGCGCTGGATTTCGAACTGTGAGTAACGCCCTGCCCGGCCGCGCGCGACGACCGCCGCCGACACGTCGGTCGCCAGTATGTCAAAGGTCCACCCCTCCCACTGCGCCCCCTGGTCCCGCAGCATCATTGCCAGTGAATAGGCTTCCTGCCCGGTCGAACACCCCGCCGACCAGAATCGCAACCGACGCGTCGGTCGGCGTCGGTCGGCAAGGGCTGGCAACGGGCCCTGGCTGAATTGGTCGAGCATTGACATGTCGCGGAAGAAGGATGTTTCGTTGTTGAGCAGCGCCTCGGTCACGCGCGTGCTGAGAACGTCGTCGCGCGCCCTTATACGATCGGCGAGAACATCGAGGTTGGGTATGTCCAGTTCGCGGAGGAAGGGCCGCAACGCCGCTTCGATGCGCCACGACCGGCTTGCCGATATGTGCTGGCCAGTGCGATGTTCCAGCAGGTCGGCAAAGACGGCCAGCGGTGCTGGCTGTGATGCAATAGCGCTCAAAGTGAAGGTCCGCGCCGCGCAAGATGGCGGGCAAGCGCGTCCGCCGGTCCACACAAACTTGCCAACCCGGCCCTCGCCACCACGCCGGGCATTCCCCAGATAACCGAAGATGCCTCGTCCTGAACGATGACGTCGGCTCCGATGGCGGCGAGCATCGCTGCGCCCTCCATGCCGTCGCGTCCCATGCCACTCAACACGACCCCCACGCCGCCCTCTCCGAAAACCTCGGCGACGCTCGCGAACATCGGGTCGACCGAGGGCAGGCTGCGGTTGGCGACTTCGCCCGCATGCAACCGTGTCATGATGCGCGATCCCCGCCGTTCGCAAACCAGGTGCGCGTCACCCGGCGCAACGTGAATCGAGCCGGGAGCAGCGACCGCAGCGTCACGCGCCACGCAGCACGATCGACCCGACATCGTGGCCAGCTGATCGGCAAAAAATGGCATGAACGCTGCCGGAAGGTGTTGCGTTACCAGGATTGGCGTGTCGAACGACCTCGGCAATGCCGCGAAAAATGTTGCGAGTGCGTGCAGGCCACCGGTCGACGCGCCCACCGCCACACACGACACTGGTCCGGTCGCTACTTCGCGGACCACAAACTCTCCGGCCCGAGTCGCTTTGCCGTCATGATCGGCAGGACCGATCCTCAAGAGCCGGTCGATCAAGTCCACCGCAAAACTTCGCCCCAGCGCACCCACTGCAGGTTTTGCGACAGCATCGGCAGCACCGCCGGCCAGCGCGCGTAACGTCACGGACGCGCCCTGTGCGGTCGATGACGACACCATCACGATCCGCGCCCCGTTTCCCGCCGAGATGATGTCTGCGAGCGCGGCAAGTCCGTCCCGATCGGGCATTTCGATGTCGAGCAGGACGATGTCCGCACGATTGTGGGCCAGCCATTCGATAGCCCGCTCGGCCCGGTCGGCCTGCCCGCTTACGGTAAACGCAGGGTGTTCGCCAAGCATACGCGCCAGCATCGTCCTGACGACGACCGAATCGTCGACGATCAGAAGGTTGATCGTGCCGTTAGCGTGCGAGCCGGAGTTGCCGACACCCCGCTGCCTTGAAATATTAGCCAAGACCGACTAGCGCCAGCTTGGTCTGCAAGGTTTCGCGATCGAATGGCTTCATGATGTATTCGTCGGCGCCCGCATCAATCGCTGCCCTGATATGCGCAGTTCCGTTTTCCGTAGTGCAGAAGACGATTTTCGGTCGGGAAGCGAGAGGGTCGCTGTCGATGGCACGCAGGAACTCGATACCGCTCATCACGGGCATGTTCCAGTCGAGCAGGATAACGTCAGGAATCTTTGCCCGACAGGCATCCAGTGCTTCACGCCCATCGGCGGCTTCCTCGACGGTATAATTCAGCGCCTCGAGGATGTGTCGGGCAACTTTGCGAATTACTTTCGAATCATCGACGATCAGGCATGATTTCGACATGGATTACTTTCTGTCGGACTGTTATTTGTGGGCTTAGTCGAGACTGATGAGTGTTGCGTTAATCCCAAAATTTTATTGCATCATTTCAGCGGGCAACCCGACAAGGCGACGCGGATCCATCAGCAGCGCCATGCCACTTTCGGTCTGGATGCGCCCCGATGCCGCCGAGACCCAGTCGGAACCGACGCTGGCATCTACTGGTTGGACGCCTTCGATAATTGGCTCAACCTGCTCGACGCTGGCAACGACGAAGGCATAATGATGGTCGTCGATCGCCATGGTGACTGCGCGGCGAGAGTGATGCTCCAGCGGTTGGCCGAGTGCACCCCCAAGGTCGATGACCGTCAGGATATTGCTACGTAGCGGACTGAGGCCCAGCACGCTTTCGGGCGTCATCGGCACCGGTACTATGGTACCGAGGTCAACGACCGAGGCCACGGTGGCGGCGTCAAAGGCGATCCGCTGGCCGGAAACGGTGGCGATAACGTAAAGACCTGCAAGTTGATCAGCCACGATGTGTCGCCTCCGCTAAATCGGTCCCGGCAAGGTCGAAGATCAGTCTCTCGTTGATCAACTGGATGACTTCGCTCCCGCAAAGCCCGATCGCGTTACGTCCAGAATTGATGATCGACGCCTTGTCCAAGCGGACCAGGTCTTCCACTTGAAGCACTGGAAATCCCACACGAGAGTGGCCATCGCTCAGGCGCAGCACCGCGATCTCCTCGGACGTCGGCAAGGTGCCCGCCACGATGGCGCGGCACAACGTCTGGTCGAGGGTGACAAAGGCATCACCGGAACGCAGAGTGAATGCTGCACGCGGCACATCTTCGATCCGCTCGACCAGGCTGGTATCGACTCCCCATAGCATCCCATCGAGGCCGATGAATGAAAGCACAGAGATAGTAGCAAGCGTTTGGGTTGGTGCCGCCTCTGCCTTGACGTCTTGGCGTTCGACATTGACACCGGTCGACCGCGCGACGCCCAAGACATCGATGACGAGAATGGGTATCCCCGAGTTGGGCAGCGCCTGTCCCGCAAACAGTCCTGTAGCGGACAGATGTGGTGCCACTTGCCGGACGACCACCTCCTCCTGGTCATGCACCGTTTCGACCATCAGGGCATAACGCCTGCCGCCGGTTGGTTTGACGATCAGCAGGTGCGTCTGCCTGGTTTCATCGAGTGAGAGCGCTGAGGCAAGCGAGATGGTGGCAAGCTTTTCGCCGCGGACTGTCGAAATATATCCTGTACCCAGGCGTTCGATGACCACCGACTTGCTGCTTGCTGACAGGACTTCCTCGACGATCGCCCGAGGGATCGCGAATTCCATGCCGCCCGCCTTGACCGTCAGGACCGTCACGATGCTGAGCGTTAATGGCACACGGATATCGATCGTCAGTCCATGACTCGGTCGATTGATCAGTGACACACTGCCGCCCAGCTTTTCAATATTGGCGCGGACCACGTCCATCCCGATCCCGCGACCCGAAATCGCCGTGACAGTTTCGGAGGTCGACAGGCCGGGCGCAAAGATCAGGTTGATCGCTTGTTCATCGGAATAGTCTCCGGCCTGAAGCAACCCTGTCGCGGCGGCGCGTTCCCGCAGGCGCTCGACGTCGATGCCCCGGCCGTCGTCCGATATCGTGATGACGACCTGGTTGCCGCTTTGTCGGGCGGTGACGCGAAGGCTGGCTTCGGGCGACTTTCCGGCGGCAGTGCGCCCTTCTGCGTTTTCGATGCCGTGATCGATGGCGTTGCGGACAATGTGTATCAGTGGATCGCGAAGTTGTTCGACCATCTCGCGGTCGAGTTCAACATCGGTGCCCTCGACCGTCAGGCGAACCGACTTCCCCAGGGCGTTGGCAGTATCTCGCACCAGACGGGGCAAGGCCGCAAACAGCCGATCAACGGGCTGCATTCTTGCCCGCGCGATGCTGATCCGCAGTTCAGCAATGCGCGCCGACAGCGCATCCAGCGTCGCGGCTGTCGCCTCTTGCCCCAGCGCCACGTTCAGGGTGCGGGTCAATTCATTGCGCACCAGCACGAGGTCTGAAACCTGTGTCATCATGGCATCGAGCAGGTCGATATCGATGCGCACGTTCCGACGCTGGACGGCCACGATGGGGTCGGAAATGGGTTCTGGAGCGGGGGCAGATTCAGGGCTGGTTTCTGAATCGGTTTCAAGGGCCGTCAGCAACAGCGAGTCGCTCGCCTCGTCCGGAACGACGTCGCCGGTCTCGAGGGCTGCCGTTAACAAGACGATGCGGTCGATGATTCGGAGCAGTCCGCTGACAAGTGCGCGATTGGACTTGCGATTGCCGGACCGCAGTTCGCTGAGCACGGTTTCAGCAACATGAGCCAGCTTTTCAATGCGCGGCAGGTTCAGGAAACCGCAGCTCCCTTTTACGGTGTGCACGAACCGGAAGATATCGTCGAAATCGCGCGCGCCTGTGGGATCGCTTTCCCATTCGAGTAAAGCATTCCCCACATGCTCGAGCATGTCCCGCGTTTCCGCGACAAATTCCTGCGTCAAATCATCCACACCGCCTTATGCCCCGGCGATGGTTAAGGACGGGTTAGGCCGGCGTTAGGCCCGACCGAGGGTCGCACCGAACAGCAGAAACGCCGGATCGGTCGATGCGACCTGTGCGTGACCGCCGCTTTCGGTCGCGAGCGTATGCACCAGCCAGGCAGCGGCAGCGCGCGGGGTCAGGGCGGTTTCATCGGCCTCACCGCTCAGGGCCGTGCGCAGTTCGGTGTCGAGGACCAGCCGCGGACCCTCGGCCCGAACGACGATTTCCGTGCGACCGTTAGCAATTTCACCACCGATATCGAGCCTGCCGCCCCGGACCAAAGCATCCCCTGCGATCAGCGCGAGGTTCAGCAGAACCTTGATCGCGGTTTTCGAAAGCGTTGCTTCGCCGACCATCCAGTTAATTTCGATCCGGCCGTCATTGCCCAGCAACCCATCGATCGCCGCCTTCGCCTCACGCGTGTCGACGACATCGCCAAAGCCACCGGCGGCACCAAAGGCCAGGCGAAAGAATTTCAGCTTGCTCGCCGAAACCCGCGCGCTTTCAGCCAGCAGTTCCAGGCACCGTTCACGCATTTCGGGATCATTCTCCTCGGCCAGCAATTCGATGCCGTTGTTCAGCGCACCAACGGGGCTGAGCAGGTCATGGCAGAGGCGCGAACAGAGGAGGCTAGCGAAATCGACGGCGTGGACGGTCATGGATGGGGTTCCCGAATGGCGCGGGCACCTTTGGCGGAGTGTTCGGGCGAGGGCAAGTTGAGCATCTAGTTTAGAACGATTTGAACAAACCCGGAAGGGGTCGAGCGCCAGGCGGTCAGGGTGGTCCCGAGGATGATCCAGAGGCGATTGTCGGGGGCGGCCAGCGCGATGTCGGTGGGGGACGGGCGGGACAAGCCATTGGGATGGCTGTGGAAATAGCCCACAACCGGCGGCCCGCCCGCCCGTTCTGCACGCAGCGCGGCGATCAGCGCGACCGGGTCGATTTCGAAGTTGAGGCATGGGTTCGCGGCGACGTTGCGCGTGGCCTCCACCGATTCGATAACGCCGTCGGTCCCGAACAGCAGCCCGCACACTTCGCGCGTCGGATCGGCAGCGGCCAGCGCCAGCATCGCCTGCCGGGCGGCGGTTGAAATTCTGACATTCATCACCACATCGCCTAGCTGATGAACGGGGGGTTCTCCACAATTTCGGTGCAGCTGGGCGACGATGCCACCGGCTGGCGCCTTGACCGGGCGCTGGCGGTGGCGATCCCGACGCTTTCGCGTGAGCGGATCAAGGCGCTGCTGTCGTCGGGGCAAGTCACCGGCCCGAACGGCCTGGCGCGCGATCCGTCGTCGAAAGCGGTGGCGGGTGCACCCTATCAGGTCAACATCCCCGACCCGACCGTGGCGCACAACCAGCCTCAGGACATCGCGCTGGAGATCGTGTTCGAGGACGATCACCTGCTGATCGTCGACAAGCCCGCGGGTCTGGTCGTCCATCCGGCGGCGGGCAATTTCGACGGCACGCTGGTGAACGCGCTGCTTCACCATTGCGCGGGACGACTGTCGGGCATCGGTGGCGTCGCGCGGCCGGGCATCGTCCACCGCATCGACAAGGACACCTCCGGGTTGTTGGTGGTTGCCAAGACCGACCGCGCCCACGAGGGATTGTCGGCGCAATTTGCACGACACAGCATCGACCGGGGTTACCAGGCGATCGTCACCGGTATCGCGACCAGTGGCAGCGTGGATGCCCCCCTGGCCCGCAACCCGCACGACCGCAAGAAAGTCGCCATCGTCGAGAGCGGCAAACGCGCGGTGACACACTACAGCCTGATCGAAGCGTTGCGCGAAGCGTCGCTGATCGAATGTAGGCTGGAAACCGGCCGCACGCATCAGGTCCGCGTCCATATGGCATCGATCGGCCACCAGTTGCTTGGCGATCCGGTTTATGGCCGCATGAAACCCGCGCATCGCGCACTTTTGAAGCGGCTCGATTTCGCGCGTCAGGCGTTACACGCGGCAAGGCTGGGGTTCATCCACCCCGTGACAAGTGAAACTATGGCATTTGAAAGCGAAATGCCTGACGATATGCAGCGATTGTTCACGGAACTTGCACTATAACGTTTGGTACAGATGTGGCAGATTGATGCCACACAAGGGAGTTCAAGACTATTATGGCTGGTAAGAGCAATCTGCCCTCCACTGTTCCTACGCTGGGGGGGGAAGCAAGCCTCAACCGTTATCTCTCTGAAATCAGGAAGTTTCCGCTCCTGACGCCAGAGGAAGAATATATGTTGTCAAAACGGTTTGCCGAACATGGCGACCCAGAGGCGGCCGCGCGCCTGGTCACGTCGCACCTGCGACTCGTCGCCAAGATCGCGATGGGATTCCGGGGCTATGGCCTGCCCGTCAGCGAGCTGATTTCGGAGGGCAACATCGGCCTGATGCAGGGCGTGAAGAAGTTCGAGCCCGATCGTGGGTTCCGCCTTGCCACTTACGCGATGTGGTGGATCCGTGCGTCGATCCAGGAGTTCATTCTGCGCAGCTGGTCGCTGGTCAAGATGGGCACGACCGCGGCCCAGAAGAAGCTGTTCTTCAACCTGCGTCGCATGAAATCCAACTTGGAAGCGTTCGAGGACGGCGACTTGCGTCCCGAACACGTCACCAAGATCGCGACCGACCTGGGTGTCACCGAGGCCGAGGTCATCAGCATGAACCGTCGCATGGCGATGGGTGGCGACACATCGCTGAACGTGTCGATGAATGAGGATGGCGAGGGCCAGTGGCAGGACTGGCTGGAGGACGAAGGTGCTTTGCAGGATGAGCAGATCGCCGACAGCCAGGAACGCGTCCACCGTCATGCCATGCTGGGCGAGGCGATGGACGATTTGAACGACCGCGAGAAACATATCCTGACCGAGCGCCGCCTGGTCGACGATCCGAAGACGTTGGAGGAACTGAGCCAGGTTTATGGCGTCAGCCGCGAACGCGTGCGCCAGATCGAGGTGCGCGCCTTCGACAAGCTGCAAAAGGCAATGGTCCGGATCGCGATCGGCAATGGGACGATGGCGCTGGCTTGATGGTTGTCTCGTAGAATTGAGATGCCATTGAACAACTCGTCACCCCGGCGCAGGCCGGGGCCTATACGGCTGTCGGGTAGCGCGCCAATCTTCCGGACGGCCGTATAGGCCCCGGCC
>NZ_JANXNX010000113.1 GCF_025353885.1 Sphingomonas sp.
TTTCAGCAACGGGCGCCCGCGACCCGACAGCCGTATAGGCCCCGGCCTCCGCCGGGGTGACGACGGCGATTTTGCAAAGCAACGCCGCTTGAGGTTGTCATTTACCCGGCGCATACACGTCCGGGTTGCGGGACCATCGTCCCGATATGCAAATTCAGGCAGATTTTATGGCGACCGCGCGCGCGCAAGACACTGTGCAAGACAGCAAATCCTCCAAATCCCCTAAGTCGATCGACAAAAAGCTGGTCGACGCGATCGCCCGCGCATTGGTCGCGGGCGCGCTGCCCGGCGAAACCGATGGCTTTGAAAAGGGCGACCGGACGGCGGCGGCGACGCTGGCGCTTGCGGCGCTGGCCGAACGCGCGCCGGGCCGGGTTGCGATGGCATCCGAAACCGGCAATGACGCCAGCGGACGGCGGCTGATGCGCCTCGCGATCGTCAACGACGACATGCCATTCCTGGTCGATTCGATCGCGGCGACGGTGGCGGCGCACGACCTCGACATTTACCGCGTGCTCCATCCCGTACTGGAAGTGAAACGCGACGGCGCGGCGCTGGTTGGCCTGGGGGGAACTGGGGCGAGAGCAGGTTCTGGCAGCAATGCGCGCGAATCGCTCGTCTATCTGGACATCGAACGTGCCGATGCGCGCGGACGTCGCGATCTGCTGGCGGCGGTCGAAACCAATCTGGGCCATGTCCGCGCGGCGGTGCGCGACTGGTCGGCGATGAAGGACGCGATGGCGCGCGACATTGCCGCGCTTGAACACGATGGTGATATTCAGGAGGGCGCGGCGCTGCTGGCGTGGATGCTCGATCGCAACCTGACCCAGCTCGGCCATGTGCGCTTTGCCGCCGATGGGACGATGTCCGACGCGCTTGGCCTGGCATCGCTGATCGGTGATGCCGCGCTTGCTCCCCACTCGCGTCAAAAGGCCATCGACTGGCTGAAGACGCACGACGCGCCCTTGCTCGTCAAATCCAACTTTATCTCGACGGTGCATCGCCGCGCGCCGCTCGACCTCATCATCTTGCCGACCCTCGATGCGAAGGGTCGCGACGGGCTTTCGATCCACATGGGCCTGTGGACCAGTGCGGCCCTGTCCGCGGCACCCGACGAGATTCCCGTGCTGCGCCAGCGGCTTGCCGCGCTCGAGGCGAAATACGGGTTCGATCCCGCGGGCCATGCCGGAAAGGCGCTGACCCATGCGCTGACCGCGCTGCCGCACGACCTGTTGATCGGGATCGGGGCGGACTCGCTTGAAGAGGTCTCGCTGACCGCCATGTCGCTGGCCGACCGTCCGCGCCCCCGGCTGTTGCTCGCACGCGACGCGCTCGACCGCCAGATGTTCGCCTTCGTTTGGCTGCCGCGCGATGAATTGTCGACCGCGCGCCGGGTCGCCATCGGCGATATGCTGGCAGAGGCATGTGGCGGCACGATGCTGAACTGGTCGATCGACCTCGGCGACAGCGGCGTCGCGCTGATCCGCTACACATTCGACCGTCGCGGGTCGCAACTGCGTGCCAATGGCCAGGCGCTCGACCGCCAGCTTGAAACGATGGTGCGCGGCTGGGGACCGTCGGTAGAGGCGAGCCTTGGCGAACGCGGCGATGCCGGTCGGGCGGCGCGGCTTGCCATTCGCTATGCCGGGGCGTTTCCCTTGCCGTATCGGCTCGGTGCCGGGCCGGCAGAGGCGGCGCTCGACATCGAACGGCTGCACGCACTGGCCGACGCGGACCAGCGCGGCGTCCGCATTTACCGTAACGCGGGGGACGCGCCCGACCGGCTGCGGCTGAAACTCTACAGCCTGACGCCGGTCATGCTGTCCGATGCCGTGCCCGCGCTGGAAAATTTCGGGTTTCGCGTGGTGGAAGAGGTTTCGACCGCGCTGGCCGACGACCTGGGCCATATGCACCGCTTTGTCCTCGACCTGGCTGCAGACGTCGCCGCCGATGTCCTGACGCGCGCCGCCATCGTCGAGGTTACCGTTGCGTCGGTGCTGGAGGGGGCGGCGGAGGACGACCGTTTCAACGAGTTGCTGATCGCGGTAGCGCTCGCGCCGAAATCGGTGATCCTGTTCCGCGCGCTGTTCCGCTACCTGCGCCAGACCGGGCTGACCTATGGCCTGTCCACCGTCGCCGATGCGCTGCTTCATGAACCCGATATCGCGCGCGCCATCGTCGACCTGTTCGACGCGCGCCACGATCCCGCGTCGGGCGGCAAAAAGGCTGCGGCTGCCGCAGACGCTGCCGATGCGGTGATCGAGGCTAAGCTGGCGCAGGTCGCCGCCATCGACGAGGATCGCATCCTGCGGCTGTTCCGTGCGGTTGTCATGGCGACGCTGCGAACCAATTTCTTTGCGCCTGCCGCCGCCGAGGCGATTGCCTTCAAGTTCGACAGCGCGCTGGTCCCGGGGTTGCCGGCGCCGGTGCCATGGCGTGAAATCTTTGTCTATTCGCCGCGGGTCGAGGGCATTCACCTGCGCGCCGGGCCGGTCGCGCGCGGCGGCCTGCGCTGGTCCGACCGGCGCGACGATTTCCGCACCGAAATCCTCGGTCTGATGAAGGCGCAGCGCGTCAAGAACGCGGTGATCGTGCCTACGGGTGCGAAGGGCGGCTTTTTCCCGAAGGCGCTGCCCGACCCCTCGACCAATCGCGAACTCTGGATGGCCGAGGGGACCGAAACCTACCGGATTTTCATCCGCACCTTGCTCTCGATCACCGATAACATCGTCGAAAACGTCGTGATTCACCCTGAATCGGTCGTGATATTGGACGGCGAAGACCCTTATTTCGTGGTCGCAGCGGACAAGGGCACCGCCAGTTTCTCCGATGTGGCCAACGCCATCGCCCTCGAACGCAACTTCTGGCTGGGCGATGCCTTCGCCAGCGGAGGCTCGGTCGGCTATGATCACAAGGCAATGGCGATCACCGCGAAGGGGGCGTGGATTTCGGTCCAGCGCCACTTCGCCGAACTGGGCGTCGACGTGCAATCCGAACCCGTTCGCGTGGTCGGCTGCGGCGATATGTCGGGCGATGTCTTTGGAAACGGGATGCTTTTGTCGCACTCGTTAAAAATCGTCGCGGCGTTCGACCACCGCCATATCTTTCTCGATCCCGACCCCGGCCCCGCCGTCAGTTGGAAAGAACGCGCCCGGATGTTCGCGTTGCCGCGCTCGTCATGGGCCGACTATGATGCAAAGCTGATCTCGAAGGGGGGCGGCGTTTTCGCGCGTTCGCTGAAATCAATCAGGATTAGCGAACAAATGCAGAAAGTGCTGGGCGTGACGACTGCGTCGTTCGACCCCGCCGCGCTGATCGTCGCGATCCTGAAAAGCCCGGTCGACCTGATCTGGTTCGGCGGCATCGGCACCTACCTGAAGGCGGCCAGTGAACCCAACAGCACGGTGGGCGATCCTGCCAATGATTCCAATAGGATAAACGCCGAAGACGTCCGCGCGCGGGTAGTCGGGGAGGGGGCAAATCTGGGCGTGACCCAGGCCGCGCGCATCGCATTTTCGCTGAACGGCGGGCGCATCAATACCGATTTCATCGACAATTCGGCGGGCGTCGACTGCTCGGATCATGAGGTGAACATAAAGATCGCGCTCAACGGAGAGGTCGCAAGTGGAGACCTTACCATGCCGCGGCGCAACGCCCTGCTGGTCAAGATGACCGACCAGGTGGCGGGGTTGGTGTTGGAAGATAACCGTTTGCAAACATTGGCACTTTCCATCGCCGAACGCGGCGGGGCAGCGGCGATTCCCTCGCTGATCCGGCTGGTCGAAACCTTCGAATCTTCCGGCCGCCTCGACCGCGCGGTCGAGGGATTGCCTGTCAACGAGATACTCAACCGCCGCGCCCAGGACGGCCACGGCCTCACCCGCCCCGAACTCGCGGTGTTGCTGGCAACCGCGAAACTGGCGTTGCAGGCTGCCATCGAAAACAGCGATGTCGCACTTGATCCCGCGATGATCCCCGAACTGCTCTCGGCCTTCCCGGTCCAGATGCGTAAAGGCGCGCATGCCGTCGCGATCGAACATCATCGCCTGCGCGGTGAAATCGTCGCGACCAAGATCGCCAACCGCCTGATCAATCGCCTCGGCCTGACGCATCCGTTCGAGCTGGCGGAAGAAGAGGGCGCGGCGCTGGGCGACATTGCCGCCGCGTTCGTCGTGGTCGAGCAATTGTACAAGCTGGGTGACCTGTGGTCCGCAATCGATGCCGCCGACACCACCGAAAGCGCGCGCCTGATGCTGTTCGAACAGGTTGCGGTGGAGGTCCGCGCGCAGATGGCCGACCTGTTGCGCAATGCCATCGTCGGTCGCTCAATCGGTGAGGCCGTTACCGCGCTGACCCCGGGTATCGCGCTGCTGGACAAAGGCACCGGCGACCTGATCCGCGACGAACTTCGCACCCAGTCACGCGATTTCGAACGGCGACTAACCGAGGCTGGTGCGCCAAAGAAACTGGTCGATCGCGTCGTCCACCTGGCCGAACTGGATGGGGCGATCGGCCTCGCGTCGCTTGCCAGCCGGGCAGGTGTCGAGACGGTCGCGCTGACGCAGGCCTTCACGCAATTGGGTGCGGCGCTCGGTCTCGACTGGGCGCAGGGGACCGCTATGCGCCTGCAACCGATCGACCCGTGGGAGCGGCTGCTGATCGCGGGGCTCGCGCGTGACTTCCAGCAGATGCGGCTCGAGTTCCTCGCACGCGACACCGGCAATCCGCAGCAGCGGGTCACCGACTGGCTCGCCACCCAGGCTAACCGCGTCCAGCAGTTCAGCCACCTGATCGACCGTGCCCGCATTGTCGCTGCCCCTTCGGCCGCGATGCTTGCCCAGATTGCTGGCCAGGCACGGGTTCTGCTCGGCCGCTAGGAGAAAGCCTGTATTCCGGTGATCGCGCGGCCGAGGATCAGCGCGTGGATGTCATGCGTCCCCTCATAGGTGTTCACCGTTTCCAGGTTTATCATGTGGC
Organism: Sphingomonas sp.; assembly: GCF_025353885.1. Taxonomy (GTDB): domain Bacteria; phylum Pseudomonadota; class Alphaproteobacteria; order Sphingomonadales; family Sphingomonadaceae; genus Sphingomonas_O. Next base: position 4,978 of record NZ_JANXNX010000113.1, read on the forward strand.
GGATCACGTGATATTCGTCGGCGATCCCGTTGCCGCCGTGCATGTCGCGAGCCACGCGCGCAATCGCTAGCGCCTTGCCGCAATTGTTGCGCTTGATCAGGCTGACCTGTTCGGGCGACCAGGTTTCCGCGTCGATGTTGCGACCGACGGCAAGCGCCGCCTGTAGCCCCAGCGCGATCTCTGTCGCTATGTCGGCAAGCTTCAACTGGACAAGCTGGTTGGCGGCTAGAGGCCGACCGAACTGATGCCGGTCCAGCGTATATTGTCGGGCGCGTGCAAAACAATCCTCCGCCGCACCCATCGACCCCCATGCAATACCATAGCGCGCCTTGTTCAGGCAGCCGAACGGCCCGGCCAGACCGCGTACATTGGGCAGGATATTGGCCTCAGGAATGAACACGTCTTCAAGCACGATCTCACCGGTGACCGAAGCCCGCAGGCTCAATTTGCCCTCGATCTTGGGTGTCGAGAAACCGTCCATCCCGCGCTGGACGATGAAGCCGCGAATAACACCGTCCAGCTTTCCCCAAACGATCGCGACGTCGGCAATCGGTGAATTGGTGATCCACATTTTCGCGCCGGTCAGTCGGTAGCCACCATCGGCCACAACCGCACGGGTCTTCATGCCTGCCGGGTCGGAGCCAGCGTCGGGTTCGGTCAGTCCGAAACAGCCAACCAGGTCACCGCTGGCGAGGCCGGGCAGGAACCGTTCGCGCTGCTCGGGCGACCCATAGGCATGAATGGGGTGCATCACGAGGCTCGACTGGACGCTCATCGCCGAGCGATACCCCGAATCGACGCGCTCGACCGCGCGCGCGATCAGGCCATAGGCGACGTGGCTGACCCCGGCACAGCCGTAGCCATCGATGGTCGCACCGAGAAAGCCGAGTGCGCCCAGTTCGCGCATGATCTCCCGATCAAAGCGTTCCTCACGGTTCGCCATCAGGATGCGCGTCTGCAGCTTTTCCTGCGCATATTGTTCCGCCGTGTCGCGGATCATACGCTCATCATCGGTAAGTTGTGCGTCGAGCAGGAACGGGTCGTCCCAGCGAAAGGGTGTGAAATTAGCCATTTCAGGCGTTTAGCAAAGTCCAACGCGTCTCGCTAGGGAGCAGAGCCACGATGCGAGAGGCTAGGACATCGAGGAGAGCAGCCCCTTGATCGGCACAAACGCGAAGGCCACCGACGAATCGGCAACACCATAAGGCATGAACAGGTCGGCCCCGGCACGAATCGCGCCGCAGGTGTAGACCACGTTGGGGACATAGCCCTCGCGGTCCTCGTCGTTGGCAGACAGGATGGGCTGGACCGAACGTCCCAGAACCTTCGATGGATCGTCCTTGTCCAGCAGGACCGCGCCGATCGAATATTTGCGCATCGCGCCGACGCCGTGGGTTAGCAGCAGCCAGCCTTCGTCGATTTCGACCGGAGGGCCGCAATTGCCGATCTGGACCAGTTCCCAGGGATAACGCGGCTGAAGCAGCATTTCGCCCTCGTCCCAATGGCCGAGCGTCTCCGATTTCAGCAGGAACAGGTTTTGCCCATCCTGACGCCCGATCATCATGTATTGGCCGCTCACCTTGCGCGGGAAGAGCGCCATGCCCTTGTTGCGCGCGGCCACCCCTTCGATGGGAACCAGGTCGAAACTCTGGAAATCACTGGTCCGCAACATCTCGGACTGGATCTGGGTGCCCGAATAGGCGGTATAGGTCCCGATCCATTCCTCGCTGCCATCATCGTTGCAGAAATGCGTGATGCGCAGGTCCTCGAGCCCGTTGCGCTGTGCGGCCGTAATCGGAAAAAGCACGGTGCCGGACAGCGAACTATCGGGATGGCGCTGGATCGTCACGGTGCCCTTTTCGCGGTCCGCGCCGACTTGAGACGAATTGGCGGCGGTGGCGAACGGCGGTTCGGGCATTAGCATGATTTCGCGCCCGGCAATGATGCCCTCACGAAACGCGATCGATGAGATATGCCCCTCTCCGACCGCGCGCAGCGACATCACGACGCGGACCGAACCCTTTGCCAGGCCCGACTGATCAGGATGGCGGGTCACACTGGGGTTCATCAGCGCGGCGGCGGCGTAGCTGTATTCGTGGCAGAAATAGGCGCCGATCAGGATTTTCTTTTCCTCACGAATACGACGCCCGTCGAGACCCAATTGTGCCTCGACCTCGTCATAGCGTTGCAGGAAAACCTTGCGGGTCTGCCAGTGGCGCGCCTCAAAATCGCGAAACACCAGCGCCAGTTCGGTGCGCGCCGTTCGCATGTCCATCGCCCTGACCTCATCGACCAGGCGCTGGGCACGGCTAGACGGCTCTTGGCTGTTCCAGGCGAGATGGAATGGACGGACCACGACGCGCGAGGGGTCGGCGTGGAGCTTGAGCGGAGATTGGTGAAGCGATAACATCCAGCGCCTGATGCCTCATTATAGAGAACTCGCCTAGGGTTCGCGTTTCGCTATCGAAACTTTCTGCGAGCAACTGGTTGATCGCATAAGTCGCTATGTGAAACGACAAAACCGACTCCGCCCCCTGATTGCGGTTGATGCCGGTTGGCATCAGTCCATCGCAGCACTCACCCGTTGCCGAATCGGCGATTGCGAGGCCGAGATCGTTTTCACCGAGAAACCAGCGATACGCTTTGATCGCGATGGTCTTCCAATGGTCATCATGGGTCGCCGCGAACGCAGCCTCGCAGGCATCGACCATCGCCCATGCCTCGAGCGGTTGCTGGTCGTAACGGAGCGGCGGGGCGAAGGGGCGGCCGAAACTGTCCGAACCAACGGCGCGAAAATGCCCCTCCGTGGCAGTCTGGCGATCCGAAATCCAGGTCAGCGTTTCCAGACCGCGAACCACGAAATCATTGCGGTCGAGCGCCAGCCCCGCCCGGAGCAGCGCCTCGGGCAGGCGAGCGTTGTCATAAGCAAGCACGGTTTCAAACCAGCACCAGTCGGCGCGCCGTGATCCTTCGAGCTGGGCAATCAGGTCTTCGCCGAATTCGGTCAGGAGAGCCGTCAGCTGGGCATCGCCCGACCGGATCGTCAGCATCGCCGAAGCCGCCAGCATCAGGAAGGCGCGTGTGCGAAGCGACGTGCGCTCGGCAGTTGCCGGCAATGTGGTGTCGAACAGGCCACGTGCCCACTGCCGGATTGCGGGATCTGAGGCTTCGGTGGCGGCAATCGCGAGCGACCACACGGTCCGCGCGCGACTGTCGCACGAGCCGGTGTCTTCAAGCCAAGTCCGGTCGAATCCCATGAAATTGCGGAATGCCTGGGTGTCAGGGTTCCATGCATGCTGAACGAACGCGGCATAGGTGCCAGTCCAACGGGCACGATCGGGTGCCGAAAACCCCGTGTTCCGGCACATCAGGATCAGGGCGCGGGCGTTGTCGTCCACACAATAGCCATGCGCGCGATCGGGGATCGAGAAGACGCTATGCTGCAACATGCCCGTCGCGTCGCTCATCCGTTCGATGGCAGTCAGCGGCAGACGTGCGGGGATCGGGCGCGACCGCGACGGCAGCGGGCGAGGAGTCCGGAGCGCGGGCATCCTGCTAAACTGCGCCAGCGAAACCTCGGCAAAACGCGGCCAGATCATCGTCCGGCCCAAAGCGTAGGTCCGTTCACGCAGCGCCTCCAGCGTGTTCCGGTCGGAAAGCAGGTCGACGATCGCCTTCGCAAAACCGGCACTGTCGCCAAACCCGACGAGGCGTCCATGATCATCGGCCAGCAATTCGCGCGCGTGGACATAGGGTGTGGAAACCACCGGTTTGCCGAGGCCAACGGCATAGGCAAGCGTTCCCGACGTAATCTGCGCGGGATTCAGATAGGGCGTTGCATAAATATCGGCGGCCTCAAGATAGTCGAGTACTTCCGACGTCTCGACGAATGAATCCACCCAGCGGATGTTTGCGCCGACACCGAGCAGTTCGGCTTGTGCCTTCAACTGGTCGCGATAGGACTCACCATCATTGGCGATCGTATGTGGGTGGGTTGCGCCGAGCACGACATACAAAGTCTTTGGAAACTTTGCGACGATGGCGGGCATCGCCTCAATCATCGTCTCAATGCCCTTGCCCTTTGACAGCAGGCCAAACGTCAGGACCACATCGTGACCGGTCAGGCCAAGGCGCTCCTTCATCGGCGCGGTGGGACCGAAGGCACGGTCGGGGATGCCGTGCGGGATGACCGATACGCGCACCGGGTCGGCACCGTAAGTGTCGATCAGGATGCGACGGCCTTCTTCGGCCATGACGATCAACGACTGGCAGCGTTCCACCAGTGCATCCATGACCCGGCGCTGGTCGGCGTCCGGTTCGCTGAGAATGGTATGGAGCGTGACCGCGATCGGGCAGGTCATCCGGTCTAGCAGCGGTAACAGATAATCGCCCGCCGACCCGCCAAAGATACCGAATTCGTGCTGGATCCATAAAAGATCGGCATCGCTTCCCTCGATCTCGCGTGCGGCAGCGCGGTATGATTCGGGATCATTGGCGTTGATGGAGCCACGCACAGCTTCGGGATAAGCATACCGGTTGTCGCCGTCGTTCATCGCCCAGACGTCAACAGCGATATCCGGAAAACGCGATTCAAAGGCATGGTAGATGTCGGTCGTGAATGTGGCGATCCCGCAGCGTCGCGGAAGGAAGTTACCCAGCAAGGCAATCCGTTCGATCAAAGCTGGCGCCGCGTCGGTCCCGGTCGCAGCCTGAGGCGCACCGCGCACGTCATCGTGACTTTGAAACGAGAAATCCATCTACGCGATCCTTGCTGGTGTCGTTCCAGAACGCCCGACTGTCTTAAAAGTTCACTAACCCGCATATTGTGCATCGCAACAAGATGCTGCGTTGCACAAGAGAATGGTGCGTGGTTTGCCAGAAGTCAAATCGCCAGAAAGTGCATCGAGACCAGAGATTGCATTAGTGCGGCCCGTTGAAATATTATAACAACGATCAGGGCGTCAGCATGGGCGCGAATCAGCAGAGGAAGTTCCTAAATGACCAGCGAAACGGAGCGCCGCAATCTGCCGCCGCTATCGCTGCACATCCCCGAGCCTAATTATCGCCCGGGCGATACTGCTGATTTTTCGAACATTGAAATTCCGGCTGCCGGAATAACCCCGCGTCCGGATAGCGCGGCTCCTGCGGGCACAATGCGCGAGATGGTCTACGGACTCGTACGTGTGCTTGATGACGATGGGGTGGCAGTTGGACCGTGGGACCCACGCCTGAAGCCGGAGCGCCTGCGGGCCATGCTGCGCGCATTGGCGCTGACCCGGGCGTTCGATGAGCGGATGTTTCGTGCGCAGCGTCAGGGCAAGACAAGCTTTTATATGAAGTCGACCGGAGAAGAGGCCGTTGCGGTGGCGGCGACGTTCGCGCTCGATCGGGAGGACATGTGCTTTCCGTCGTACCGGCAGCAGGGGATATTGATCGCCCGCGACTGGTCGCTGGTCGATATGATGAACCAGATTTATTCAAACAAGGCCGACCGGTTAAAGGGTCGTCAGATGCCGATCATGTATTCGACGCGGGAGGGGGCGTTCTTTTCGATCTCCGGCAACCTTGCAACGCAATATCCGCAGGCGGTCGGCTGGGCGATGGCGAGCGCGGCCAAGGGCGACACCAAGATTGCAGCAACCTGGTGCGGAGAGGGGTCGACGGCAGAGGGCGATTTCCACTCGGCCTGTATGTTCGCGACCGTCTATCGCGCGCCAGTGGTTCTCAACGTGGTGAACAACCAATGGGCGATTTCGTCGTTTGCCGGTTTCGCGGGCGGCGATGAGACGACCTTTGCCGCGCGTGCCGTGGGCTATGGCATGGCCGGGTTGCGGGTCGACGGGAACGATCCGCTTGCCGTCTATGCCGCAACGGCTTGGGCCGCCGAACGTGCGCGAACCAATCATGGACCAACGCTCATTGAGCATTTCACGTTTCGGGCAGAGGGTCACTCGACCTCCGATGATCCGTCGCAATATCGCTCCGCCGATGAAGGCGCGCACTGGCCCCTGGGCGATCCGATCGCGCGGTTGAAACTGCACCTGATCGGTCTGGGCGAGTGGTCGGAGGAGCAGCACAGCGCACAGGACCTTGAACTGGCCGAACTGGTGAAAGCTTCGGCTAAGGAAGCCGAAAAAAACGGTGTGCTGGGGCACGGGATGCATCAGCCTTTCGAGACGATGTTTGAGGATGTGTTCGAAGAAATGCCGTGGCACCTAAAGGAACAGTCGGCTCAGATGGCGGCTGAACGCACTCGCAAATGGCCTGACAAACAATCTCGGCCAGAGTCGGGGACATCGGTCTGATGGCGCGCATGAATATGATCGAGGCGATCAACTCGGCGATGGACGTTGCGCTGGCGCGTGATGCCAACGTGACGGTGCTGGGCGAGGATGTCGGTTTCTTTGGCGGCGTGTTCCGCGCGACGGCCGGCCTGCAGGCCAAGCATGGCAAAACCCGCGTCTTCGACACGCCGATCACCGAGTGCGGCATTATTGGTGTCGCGGTCGGGATGGCGGCTTACGGCCTGCGCCCGATCCCCGAGATCCAGTTTGCCGACTATATCTACCCTGCGCTCGATCAGCTGGTGAGCGAGGCGGCGCGGCTGCGCTATCGCTCAGCGGGGGAGTTCCCGATGCCGATCACGGTGCGCTCCCCGTTCGGTGGCGGTATCTTCGGCGGGCAGACTCACAGCCAGTCGCCCGAGGCTATTTTTACCCACGTCTCGGGGCTGAAGACGGTGGTGCCGTCCACGCCCTATGACGCAAAGGGTCTGTTGCTCGCTAGTATCGAGGACAATGATCCGACGATCTTTTTCGAACCGAAACGCATCTACAACGGGCCATTCGACGGTCATTACGACCGCCCGGTTTCGCCCTGGGCCAAGCATGAGGGGTCCGAAGTTCCGGAGGGTTATTACACTATCCCGCTGGGTAAGGCGGCCATCGTACGCGAAGGGGCCGATGTCACTATCCTGACCTATGGCACCATGGTCCACGTCGCGCGCGCGGCGGTCGAGGAACTGGGTGTCGATGCCGAAGTGATCGACCTGCGTACACTGGTGCCGCTCGATATCGAAACGATCGAGGCGAGCGTTAAAAAGACCGGGCGTTGCCTGATCGTGCATGAGGCGACGCGGACTTCGGGCTTTGGTGCCGAGCTGGCAGCGATGGTGCAGGAACGGTGCTTCTACCATCTGGAAGCCCCGGTCGAGCGCGTCACCGGGTTCGACACCCCCTATCCGCACAGCCTGGAATGGGCATATTTCCCGGGGCCGATCCGAATCGGCATGGCGCTCGAAAAAGTTATGAAGGACTAGATATGGCGCGCTTTATTTTCCGCCTGCCCGACATTGGCGAGGGCATTGCCGAGGCCGAGATCGTCGCATGGCACGTCAAGGTCGGTGACCGTGTCGAAGAAGACGCGGGCCTGGCCGACATGATGACTGACAAGGCCACGGTCGAGATGGAATCTCCGGTATCGGGCGTGGTCGTCGAGATCGCGGGCGAAGTCGGTGACATGATCGCGATCGGCTCGGCCCTTGCAGTGATTGAGGTCGATGATGAGGGAGCCGGGGACGACGGAGCCAGTGACCTTGGTGCGCAAGCGCCGGTTGAAGAGCAGACCGACGCTGAAAATCCCGATGCCGCGACCGCCGACCGCTTGGATGCTGCTTCCGAACCCGTTGCCCCGGCACCGCGTCCGGCAGCGGCGGCCCCGATCGAGGTCCAGCAGACGTCACGTCCTGGTGAACACGAGTCCGTGTTGGCCTCTCCGGCAGTCCGCGCGCGGGCCAAGGACCTTGCGGTTGACCTGCGCCAGATCAAGGCGCGCGAAGGCGGCCGGGTTCGCCACAGCGATCTGGACGCTTACCTCAGCTACACGCAGGGCTATCGTGCAGGCGCAGCAGCGGTGCGTGCCGACAAGCCGATCAAGGTCATCGGTATGCGCCGCCGCATCGCCGAGAACATGGCGGCGTCCAAGCGCAACATTCCGCACTTCACCTACGTCGACGAATTCGACGTTACCGCACTGGAGGCAATGCGGAGCGACCTGAATGCCAATCGCGGTACGCGACCCAAGCTGACCATGCTGCCTTTGCTGATCGTTGCCATTTGCAAGGCCATCCCCGATTTCCCAATGATCAATGCGCGCTACGATGACGAGGCGGGCGTGGTGACGCGGTATGGGGCGGTGGATCTTGGAATGGCGACCCAGACCGATGCTGGACTGATGGTTCCAGTGATCCGGGGCGCGCAGAGCTTGAACGTCTGGCAATTGGCGGGCGAGATCGTCCGACTGGCGGAGGCAGCCCGTTCGGGAAAGGCCCGATCCGAAGAGCTGTCGGGATCGACATTAACGGTGACATCGCTCGGCCCACTTGGCGGGATAGCGACAACGCCCGTCATCAATCGCCCCGAGGTTGCGATCATCGGTCCAAACAAGATCGTCGAGCGCCCTGTCATCCGCGACGGGGAAATCGCAATTGCAAAATTGATGAATCTGTCGATCAGCTGCGATCACCGGGTTGTCGACGGTTGGGACGCCGCCAATTTCGTGCAGGCCCTCAGGAAATACGTCGAAACACCGGTTTTGCTGTTCGCGGACTAGTGTTTTTGCGCGTTGCAGCATAAAGATTGTTAATGTCTGCTCCTGTCAGGGCGCCCGGGCGCGTCGAGTTCATTACGTTGGTCGCCGGGATCATGATGGTCGTGGCGTTCGCTATTGATTCCATGCTGCCCGCCCTCCCGGCGATTGCCCATACGCTGGGCGTGACGATCCCCAACCATCAGCAGTTCGTAATTACCGCGTTCATGATCGGTTTTGGCATATCGCAGTTTTTCGTGGGGACGCTGTCGGACCTATATGGCCGTCGCGGCCTAATGCTCGGCTCGCTGATCGGCTATTCGATCTTCAGCCTTGCGGCCGCGATTGCGCCGACGTTCGAACTGCTGCTCTTGGCCAGATTTGCCCAGGGGACAGCCGCGGCCGGTGCGCGCGTGCTTGTCGTTTCCGTCGTCCGCGACCAGTTTGAGGGCAGGGCAATGGCGCAGGTGATGAGCCTGGCATCTGTCGTGTTCATGGCCGCGCCCATCCTGGCCCCGACCATGGGTGCACTCATCATCTCCATCGCACCTTGGCGCTGGATATTTATCGTACTGGCGGTCGTTGGCGTGATCCTGTGGACCTGGGTTTTTCTCCGCCTCCCCGAAACGCAGGACGTACAGAATCGTAAGGCGATTTCTCGCGCCCAAGTCTTCGAGAGTTTTGGCACCGTCCTTTCGGATCGCCAGTCGATTGGATACACGATTGCCATGACATTCATGACCGGCGCGGTTTTTGGTTTCCTGAATTCGGTCCAGCAGATATTCGACCAGGTTTTCAGGCATCCGCAATTTCTGGCGGGCGGCTTCGCCGTTATGGCCAGCACTATGGCGGTTGCTTCACTGGTGAACTCGCGGATTGTCATGCGCTGGGGAATGCGGCCGATCGGGCATTATGCGCTGGTCGGGTTTACCTTGGTCGCGGGCATGCATGGATTGGTGGCGCTCTCGGGCCATGAGACGCTGGTCGGTTTCATCGTTATGCAGGCGACCATGATGGGGTGTTTCGCACTGGTGGTGGGTAACTTCGGGGCTCTGGCGATGGAACATGTTGGCGAAGTTGCTGGTACGGCCAGTTCGGTACAGGGCTCATTCTCGACGATATTGGGGGCGGCTGGCGGCGGTTTGGTCGGTCAGTTCTTCAATGGCTCGACCGTTCCGCTCTATCTTGCCTCGACATTGTTCGGGGCGGCAGCGTTGGCCGCCGTCTATATCGCCGAACGGGGCAAGTTGTTCACGTCGCACGTCGTCGCGGCGTAAGGGACAGGTCATGGCATATTGGTTGATCAAGTCCGAACCGCATAAATACTCCTGGCAGGATTTGATGCGCGATGGCCGGACGGTCTGGGACGGCGTCCGTAATCATACTGCAGCGATCAACCTGCGCACGATGAAAGTCGGCGACCAGGCGCTGTTTTATCACAGTAATGAGGGCAAAGAGGCGGTAGGGATCGTCGGGATCGTCCGAGAACATTATCTCGATCCAAGCGATGAAGCCAAACGGTTCCCTGCGGTCGACGTTACACCGGTGAAGACGCTGGCGAACCCGGTCACTTTGGCAGCGATCAAAGCCGACCCATTTTTTGTCGAGTTCGATCTGGTTCGCCAATCCCGGCTTTCGGTGGCATCAGTCGGTCAGGCTCATTGGGACAGGATGATGAAGATGGCCGATGATGTTTGATCGGGACAATCCGATTGAAATCGATGCTGCATCACGGCAAAGGTCGTCGATGCGTTTCCTTCTTCTTGCAAATGTCCTCATGCTCGCGGCGTGCTCAAAGGCTGCTCCGCCGCCGCCGCAAACCCCGCAGGTATCGGTCGTTGCGCCCCTGCAACGGGACGTGGTCGACTGGGACGATTATGTCGGTCGCTTCGAAGCCGTCCAGGATGTCGAGGTTCGCCCGCGAATTTCGGGGAACGTCCAGAGCGTATTGTTCAGGGAAGGGGTCGAGGTTCACAAGGGCCAGGCGCTGTTCGTGATTGACCCGCGCCCGTATCAGGCAGCGCTCCAGCAGGCCCGTGCCGATCTAGCCAAGGCGCAAGCGCTGGTTACCAACAACCGCTCCGAGCTCGCGCGTGCCCAGAAATTGATCGATGCCCAAGCCATCAGCCGCGAGGAGTTTGAGACCAAGCAGGCCAATCTTCGTAGCGGTTCGGCCGACGTCGCGGCCGCGCGTGCGAATGTCGATTCGAAGGCGCTCGATGTTTCGTTCACGATCGTGCGTTCGCCGATCGATGGCCGCATTTCCGACAAGAAAGTATCCACCGGCACCTATGTTGCGGGTGGCACGACTGTCCTGACTCGGATTGTATCGGTTAGCCCGATCCGCTTCGCCTTTGACGGGGCGGAAAGCTTTTATCTAAAGTATATCCGGCAGGCGCGCGAGGGCGAGCGCAAGTCTTCGCGCTACGCTCCCAATCCCGTCGATATCCAGCTTGCCGATGAAAAAGGGTATCGCTGGCACGGCCGGATGCAGTTTGTCGATAATGCCATCGACCCGCAGTCCGGCACCATTCGGGCCCATGCGCTCGTGACAAACCCGGATGGTTTCCTAGTGCCCGGGATGTTCGGGCGCGCACGCCTGCTCGGTTCGGGCAGTTATCACGCGATGCTGGTTCCCGACGAGGCTATCGTGACCGACCAGACCCGCAGGTTTGTTTATGTCATCGGGCGTGACGGCAAGACGGTGCAGCGCCCTGTCGAAACCGGGCCGTTGGTCGAGGGGTTGCGGGTCATTCGCGAAGGCATCGCGCCGACCGATAAGGTAGTGATCGATGGACTGGCACAGTTGCGACCAGGCGTCGCCGTGAAGGCCAACACCGTCAAACTGAAGCCGCGCGCCACCGACGACGCGCCGACGTCGACGCCCCTCAGCACGCCGCCGGCGTCCGAAGCGACGGCGCGTTAAAGCGCCATGAAGTTTCCGCATTTCTTTATCGACCGCCCCATATTTGCGGCGGTGCTGTCGATCCTGATCGTAATCGTCGGCGCGATCGCATACCCCTCGCTGCCGGTATCTCAATACCCGGAAATCGCGCCACCGACGGTCGTGGTGTCGGCGACATATCCTGGCGCAACCGCGGAAACACTGGCCGAAACGATCGCCGCGCCGCTCGAGGAATCGATCAACGGTGTCGAGAACATGATTTATATGCAGTCGTCGTCGACCGGCGATGGCAATGTGGCGATCACTGTCACGTTCAAGGCGGGGACCAACGTCGATCAGGCGCAAGTCCTGGTGCAGAACCGTGTCGCCACCGCAGAGCCCCGGCTGCCTGCAGAAGTCCGCCTGGTCGGCGTTACAGTGCGTAAGAACTCGCCCGACCTGCTGATGGTCATGAACATGTATTCGCCCGATAAGTCGCTGACCCAGCAATATGTCGCAAACTATGCCACGCTTCAGGTTGTCGATCGCCTGAGCCGCGTGCCCGGTGTCGGCGGCGTGCGGATCATCGGCGGACGTGATTATAACATGCGGATCTGGATCGATCCGGATTCCGCGGCGGCGCATGACCTGACCGTCGACGAGATTATCGCCGCTGTTCGCGCGCAGAATGTCCAGGTCGCGGCGGGATCGATCGGGCAGGCTCCCTTCAACCAAGGCGGAACCGCTTTCCAGCTCGGTATCCAGACCCAGGGGCGTTTGACCACGCCCAAGCAATTCGGCGAAATTGTCCTGAAGCGCGACGACCAGAGCCGGATGACGCGACTGCGCGACGTTGCGCGCATCGAACTGGGAGCGCAGGATTATGGTACCAACGCCTATTCCAACGCGTTTCCGTCGGCGGGCATTGCGATTACGCAGTTGCCGGGTTCGAATGCGCTGACGACCGCCGATGCAGTCCAAGAGGAAATGGTCGAAATCGGCAAGAGCTTCCCGCCGGGACTGATTTACAAGATTCCGTACAATCCGACCGAGTATATCAGCGCTTCGATCGATGCCGTCGAGCATACTTTGTTCGAGGCTATCGTGCTGGTGGCGCTCGTCGTTCTTTTGTTTCTGCAAAGCTGGCGGGCGTCGCTGATCCCGATCATCGCCATCCCGATCTCGCTGGTCGGCAGTTTCGCGGCGATGGCGGCGTTCGGATTTTCGCTCAACAACCTGTCGTTGTTCGGGCTAGTGCTAGCTATTGGCATCGTCGTCGATGATGCCATCGTCGTCGTCGAAAACATCGAGCGATTGATGGACGAGGAAGGGCTGTCCCCCAAAGATGCCGCGCACAAGACCATGGACGAGGTTTCGGGCGCACTGATCGCCATTGCCCTGGTGCTGTGCGGCGTGTTCATCCCAACCGCTTTTATCCCGGGGATATCGGGTGCGTTCTACAAGCAATTCGCCCTAACCATCGTCGCGGCTACCGCAATATCGGCCTTCGTATCGCTGACCCTGTCGCCGGCGCTGGCGGCAATTATCCTGAAGCCACAAAGCGAGCATGAGCCCGCCGCGGGATGGCGCGGCGCTCCGGGAAGATTTGCTCGCGGCTTCAATCGTGGATTTGAACGACTGTCGGCCCGTTATGGCAGGCTGACCGCGCGGTTGGTCAGGATGCTGGGCATGATCGCGGTGGCCTATGTCCTGTTGCTGTGCGTAGCGGGGTGGCGTTTCTATGCGACTCCGACCGGGTTTATCCCGGCGCAGGATCAGGGTTACCTGATCGGTGTGGTGCAGTTGCCGCCGGGCAGTTCGCTCCAGCGCACGGACGAGATCGTGCAGAAGGCTGCGGCGATTGCGCGCCAAAACCCTAATGTTAAGGACACGATCGCTTTTGCCGGGTTCGACGGAGCCACCTTTACCACCGCGCCCAATGCGGCGGCGATCTTCGTCACGCTGCAGCCGTTCGGGACGCGCAAGGCGACCGGGGACGCGATCGCCATCCAACTGCGCAAGTCGCTCGGGGCGATCACTGCCGGTAATATCCTGGTGGTCGCACCGCCGCCCGTGCGCGGCATAGGCACCGGCGGCGGCTTCAAGATGATGCTCGAGGACCGGTCTGGCGCGGGCTATCCGGCGCTCGAGCAGGTCGCCTTGAAAATGATGGGCGCAGCGCATGCGGAGCCGGGGCTGACGTCGGTCTTTTCACCGTTCAACACCCGAACCCCGCGCCTGTTCGCGGAGGTCGACCGTGAGCGCGCCGAACAGATGGGGGTGCCGGTCCAGAACGTCTTCTCGACGCTGGGGACCTATCTGGGTTCGTCCTATATCAACGACTTCAACTTTCTCGGGCGCACATTTCGCGTTACAGCACAGGCGGACGCGCCCTATCGCGACGACATCGGGGACATCGGTCGCCTGAAGACGCGGTCGGCAAGCGGGGCGATGGTGCCGCTATCGGCGGTCATGACCCTGAAGAACGACAGCGGCCCCTATCGAGTCGTCCGTTACAACCTGTACCCGGCCGCCGAATTGCAGGGCGACACGACGCACGGTTATTCATCGGGTCAGTCCCTTGCCAAGATGGCAGAGCTGGCAGGCGCCAACCTGCCGTCCGGTTTTACTTACGAGTGGACTGAGCTCGCCTTTCAGCAACAACAGGCGGGCAATACTGCCGCGCTGGTCTTCGCGCTGGCCGTGGTGTTCGTGTTCCTGCTGCTGGCCGCGCAATATGAAAGCCTGGTTCTGCCCCTCGCGGTAATCCTTATCGTGCCCATGTGCCTGCTCGCCGCGATCGTCGGCATCGGGATCATGGGACGCGACAATAATATTTTGACACAGATCGGACTGGTCGTACTGATCGGACTGGCGGCCAAGAACGCTATCCTGATCGTCGAATTTGCGCGGCAGGGCGAGGATGAAGGGCTGGGACCGCGCGAGGCCGCCGAACGTGCGGCGCACCAGCGCCTGCGACCGATCCTGATGACGTCGATCGCCTTCATCCTTGGCGTGTTGCCCCTGGTAATCGCCAGCGGAGCCGGTGCCGAAATGCGGCAGGCTTTGGGAATCGCGGTCTTCTTCGGGATGGTTGGGGTAACTATTTTCGGCCTGTTGTTCACGCCGTCATTCTACATCATCAGTCGCAAGCTTGGCGACCGGGTGAGCGCATGGTCGCGCCGTCGCAAATCTGTCGAAGCGGCGCCAGCAGAATGAAGCGGACAGCGATACTGCCGCTGACGGCGATAGTTGCAGCCTGTAGCGTGGGGCCGAATTACCAGCGTCCCGCGAACCTGCCGGTCGAGCAGGTCCGGCTTCAGGAAGCATTGTCGAGCGGCACCTTTGCGCCGACCCCGTTACCATCGAAATGGTGGAGGGTGTTCGATGATCCCGAACTCGACCGGCTCGTTGAAAAGGCGCTGACGCAGAATACCGACGTGCGGGTGTCGGCGGCCAACCTCCAGCGCGCGCGGGCGTTGCTTTCCGAATCGGGAGCCGCGCGGTTCCCCACAACCGGCGTCTCGGCGCAGGGTACGAGGTCGCGGTCCAGCACGTCGTCGCGGACAGGGCAACAGGGCGGCGGCTCGACCAGTCAGGGGTTCACGACGAACTATTTCACGCTCGGGTTCGACGCGTCCTACGAGCTGGACCTGTTCGGCGGTGTCAGCCGATCAATCGAAGCCGCGCGGGCCGATGTCGGGGCCGCGCAAGCGGCGGTCGATGCGTCGCGCGTTTCGGTCGCCGCAGAAACCGCGCGCGCCTATGCTCAGGCCTGCGGTTACGGCGCACAGTCCGACGTCGCGCGTGAGACCGAAGCGCTGCAGGCGCGCACGCTGGACCTTACGCAGCGCCTGTTTTCAGCCGGACGCGGGACGCGCAGCCAGGTCGACCAGGCGCAGGTGCTGGTCGAACAGGCGCGCGCGCAAATCCCGACTTTCGAGGCAGAGCGCCGGTCTGCACTCTATGCACTGGCGGTGTTGACCGGCGACCCTTCCACGGCGATCGCGGGCACTGCCGCCGCCGCCTGTCGAAAGCTGCCCGTTGCGCGGACGGTCCTGCCGGTCGGTGATGGCGCGGCCCTGCTGGCAAGACGCCCCGACGTTCGCCAGGCCGAACGTCAGCTGGCAGCCGACACCGCCCGCATCGGGGTGGCTACCGCGGCGCTTTACCCATCGATCACCCTGCTGGGCGGCATTACCCTGGGCGGCACGAAGCTTGGCAACCTCGGTAAATCCTCTTCCTTCGGCTATTCGCTGGGGCCACTGATCAGCTGGAACTTCCCTTTCAGCGGTGCGGCGCGGGCGCGTGTGCGTGAGAACGAAGCCATCGCTAACGGCTCGCTGGCGCGTTTCGATGGCGTGACCCTGACCGCGCTCAAGGAAACCGAACAGGCTCTGGCGCGTGCGGGCGGCGCAGCGGAGCGCAAGGCGGCGCTTTTGCGCGCCACCACGGGCAGCAGCGACGCGGCCCGGCTGTCTCGGCTACGTTTCGACTTCGGAGCCGACAGTTTTCTCCAGCTTGTCGACGCCGAACGCCAGCGGGCGACGACGCGCGCCGAACTCGCGCAGGCTCAGGCCGACCTTGCCGATGCCCAGATCAGCATATTCAAGGCGCTCGGTGGAGGATGGGAAGACGCGCCACCGATCGTGTCTAGGTCGACAACCGATCGCTAAATCGCTTGTTACAATTTCATGTCGTTCAGCTAAGAGACAGTCTTTCACCGCTATCATCGAAGATGGAGCGAAAACAGTCTGCTAAGCGGCAAGGAATCGTTTTTGGCTCCATATCGTACCCGAGCGCTGCAAGATCCGGCGACGATTGCGCTAATTGCTCCTGACCAGTGGTTGCCGCATCGCGCTGATTTATCCGGCGACATTGAGGCACCCATCGCGGGACTGTGGATGGTCATCGGGGCGTTACTCAGTCTTTGCGGGGTCGCACTGATGATGAGGCACGCCAACCTTCGGTTTGACTTTTTCGCACCGGTAAATGGGGTCCTTCTATCGGCCGCTCTCCTAGCGGGTTCGATCCGGTTTGCGTATCGCCTGCCGACAACCCGCACCCAAAGAATTGCAAGAGATGCCGCTGAATATCTCGGCCTGTTCACGATGCTCTGCGTGTTGGGCGCGGTGGCAAGTTACCCGGCGGCGGCTGGAACCTCGGGCTATGTCGATGCCACGCTGGAGCGCATCGATCGGATATTCCGGTTCAACTGGGTGGGCTGGTACGACTTCACGGTTGCGCATCGGTCATTGCAAATTCTCGGCGGCATTGCATACGCCAGCATCTATGTGACGCCGATCATCATCCTCTGTTATTATGCCCAGGCCGATCGCAAAGCCGAAGCGCGCGCGTTTATCGCCAGCTTCTGGGTGGCTGCCATCCTGACGCTCGTCCTGTTCATGGCATTCCCGGCCGAGGGTCCGCTGGCATATCTTCTTCACGGCCCCGTCCCCTACATGCCAACCAGCGCGCTGTATCAGTCGCAACTGATTCCCGTCCTGCGCAGCGGCAGTTTGCAAGAGGTCAGCCTTAGTTCGCTACGTGGCCTGGTCTGCGCGCCAAGTTTCCACACTACCAGCGCCGTGCTTTTCATGCTGTTTGCATGGCCCGTCCGATCGCTGCGGTGGCCGTTGATCTGCCTGAACGTAGCGATGCTGCTGTCGATCCCGGTCGAAGGCACACACTACCTTGCCGACATGATCGGCGGTGCGCTTGTGGCGATCGTTGCGTTCACCGCGCTGAAGTTCGTCTCGCGCAAGCTCGTGCTGCGCCGACAGGCCAGCGCTGGCTGATGAGGGTCTATCAGCCCAGCCCCTCTGCTTTTTCTGCAAGCATCAACCAGCGTTCCTCGGCCTTTTCGCGTTCGGCCCGGGCCGTGTCGATCGCTTTGTTCAAAGCAGCAAACTTGGCAGGATTACCGGTGTATAGTTTGGGATCGGCCAGCAACGCCTCGTCGCGGACAATCGCTGCATCGATCTCCTCGATCCGCTTGGGCAGGCCATCGAAATCGCGCTGGTCGATATAGGTCAGCTTGACCTTCGCCTTTGCCTTTGGCACTTCGATCGCCACCGCCTTGGCAGGCTTTTTCTTGAGCCCGACGCCGGCGTTCTCGCTCCGTCTGGCTTCCCAATCGGCATAGCCACCGGCGACGATGTCGACCTTGCCGCTGCCGTCGAGCCCCAGCGTGATCGTCACCGTACGGTCGAGAAAGTCACGGTCGTGGCTGACGATCAGCACGGTGCCCTCATAATCGGCGACAACTTCCTGCAGCAGGTCCAGCGTCTCTAGATCTAGGTCGTTGGTCGGCTCGTCGAGCACCAGCAGGTTCGATGGCCGCGCAAATTCACGCGCCAGCAGCAATCGCGACCGCTCGCCACCCGACAACGTCTTGATCGCGGCGTCGACGATATTGGGCTCGAACATAAACTCCTTGAGATAGCCTTGGATGTGCTTGCGCACGCCACGCACGTCGACCCAGTCGCCGCCGTCGGCCACAACATCCCGAACGCTTTTTTCCGGAGCCATCAGCCTGCGCTGCTGGTCGATCACGACGGCGTCGAGCGTTTTGGCGAGAATAACCTTGCCGCCATCGGGTTGCAGTTCGCCGGTCAGCAGCTTCAGCAAGGTGGTCTTGCCAACGCCATTGCTGCCAACGACGCCGATCCGGTCGCCACGCTGAATCTTCAGCGAAAAGTCACGGATGATTTCGCGGCCGCCGAACGACTTGGAGACATTTTCCGCACGGATCACCGACTTGGTACGGACATCGTCGCTGACTAACCCCAGCTTAGCGGTCCCCGGTGGGCCCATCATCGCAGCCCGTTCGGCGCGCATTTCGCTGAGCTTGGCCAATCGCCCCTGATTGCGCTTGCGCCGTGCCGTCACGCCACGCTCCAGCCAATGAAGCTCCAGCTTCAGCTTGGCGTCGAGCCGCTCGGCATTGCGCGCCTCCTCGGCAAAGACCTGCTCGGTCCACGCATCGAAGCCGCCGAAGCCGATATCCTTGCGCCGGATGCCACCACGATCCAGCCAAAGCGTCGCCCGCGTCAGCCGCGTCAGAAACGTGCGGTCATGGCTGATCGCGATGAAGGCGCCGTTGAACCGCTTCAGCCAATCCTCGAGCCAGTCGATCGCCGCGAGGTCGAGATGGTTGGTCGGCTCGTCCATCAGCAGGACATCAGGATTCATTGCCAGCGCCCGTGCGATACCCGCGCGCCGCCGCTCGCCACCCGAAGCCGAAGCCGCATCGCGCGTCATGTCGATGCCGATCTGATGGGCAATCGCTTCGACTTCATAAATGTCGGGCGCATCGGGGCCGGCCATTGCAAAGTCCATCAAAGTGGCATGGCCGACCATGGACGGCTCCTGGTCCAGCAGCACGACCTTGGTTCCCGGGACGACTGTTCGTCGCCCCTCGTCCGATTCGACGGTCCCGGCCAACAGTTTGAACAAGGTTGTCTTGCCCGCGCCGTTGCGCCCGATCAGCGCCAATCGATCACGAGGCGCGATGTGGATATCGAGATGGCGGAAAAGCCAACCGGACCCCTGAATGATGCCAAGGTCTTCGAATGCGAGAATTGCTGCGGCCATATACTTCTTCTTCCCCCCTCTGGCGTCGAGCAAGAGGGGTAGGGGGAGGGACACTATCTGCGGTGGAGTGCTTTCCGGTCGCCATGCCCGCGTCCGGCCTTGCCCGCAAGTTATTCACAGCCTGTTCAATGCAGCGCCCCTATGCCACAAGCCCATGACAGCGATGAAGTTCATTTTTGCCAGTCTTGCCCTGTTCGGGCTGCCTCCGGTCCCGCACGCTGAAGCGCAGCGTCACCGGGCCGACCAGGACGAGGCTTTTCGTGGGCGGCAGGCCGGCGCCCTGCGTCCGTTGCGCGACATCGAGGGGGGCATCGTTCCACGGATGAAGCAACGCGGTGCAGACTATATCGGTGCCGAATTCGATGGCGGCATGGGCCGTTACCGATTAAAATTCATGCGTGATGGCTCGGTAATCTGGGTCGATGTCGATGGCCGCACCGGTGCGGTCGTCGGCCGTGCTGGCGAATAGAAGCAGGAGAGAAGACTATGCGGTTGCTGATCGTCGAGGACGAGCCGACGCTGGGCACGCAGCTCAAGACGTCGCTGGAGGGTGCGGGCTATGCGGTGGACCTAGCCACCGATGGCGAGGATGGGCATTATCTCGGGTCGACCGAGAGCTATGATGCGATCATCCTCGACCTAGGCCTGCCCGAGATCGACGGGCTGACGGTGCTCGATCGCTGGCGCAAGGAGGGGCGGACGTTTCCGGTGCTCGTGCTGACGGCGCGCGATAGCTGGTCGGACAAAGTTGCCGGGCTCGATGCCGGAGCCGATGATTACCTTGCGAAGCCGTTCCAGACCGAGGAACTGATCGCTCGGTTGCGGGCGCTGATCCGGCGGGCGTCGGGCAATGCGTCCTCCGAGATGACGGCAGGCGATGTTCGGCTCGATACGCGGTCGGGCCGCGTGACGCTGGCGGGTGAGCCGGTCAAGTTGACGGCGCAGGAATATAAATTGCTTAGCTATTTGCTCCACAACAAGGGCAAGGTCGTCAGCCGCACCGAATTGATCGAGCATATCTACGATCAGGATTTCGACCGCGATTCGAACACGATCGAAGTGTTCGTCACGCGTATCCGCAAAAAGCTTGGACCCGATGTGATCACGACCATCCGTGGCCTCGGCTACAGCCTCGATGAACCCATTGGCTGACATCGACGAACATCCCCGTTTCTTACGGGAAGGGGATGGGACGGGGCCGGTTTCCGCAGCCAAGCCTGCTACGCTTTTGAAAAATACAGAACCGGTCCCGCTTCTCCCGCCTAAGGGGAAGGGGTCCACGGGTTCGCTCTCACGCCGCATGATCGGCATCGCGGCGGCGTGGATTCTCATCTTGCTGGTGGGAGGTGGAATCGGGCTCGACCGAATCCTGGCCAATGCGATCACGCAGAATTTCGACGACCAGCTGGACTATATACTGACTGCAATGGTTGCCAGCGCAGAGACCGGTGCCGATGGCGAGGTGCGCCTGAACCGACCGCTCGGCGACCAGCGTTTTCTCGAACCCAATTCGGGCCTCTACTGGCAGATCACGGGCAAGAATCAGGACCCGTTTCCCTCTCGGTCGCTTTGGGACCAAACGCTTTTGCCGGGTGGCGCGCATCGCGACACGGCACCCCATTTCTACGACAGCGTACAGCTCGGTGGCGAAAAATTGCGCATCGTCGAACGCGACGTGCGTCTACCCCTGTCGCCGACGACCTGGCGATTCCAGGTCGCGCAGACCCGTGACGGCATCGACGCCCAGATACTGACGCTGCGCAAGACGCTGATCCGCAGCTTTGCCATGCTGGGGCTGGGCCTGTTGCTGATGGCCACGCTCCAGACATTTTATGGCCTTTGGCCGCTGCGAAAATTGCGTCATGCGATCATTGCGATGCGTGCTGGCCATGCCCAGCGGATCGAACAGCAGCGACTGCCTCAGGAAGTCGCCCCACTGGTCGATGAACTTAATGGTTTGCTGGAACACAATGAAAAGCAGGCCGAAGAAGCGCGTCGTCATGCCGGAAACCTTGCCCATGCGCTGAAAACGCCCTTGACTGTCGTGATGAACGCAGCGACCGCAGGGAGCCCTGACCTGGCCGATACGGTGATCCGCGAGGCATCCACCATGCGCCGCCAGGTCGATCATCATTTGGCTCGTGCGCGCGCGGTCGGACGCCGCGGTCATGCCCATAGCCGGGCCGAGGCGTGGCTGTCGCTTCAGGCGGTAGAACGCGCGGTTGGACGGCTTTATGGCCATGTTCGCATCGACATGGCGGGAGAAAAGAACGCGTCGGTTCACGTCGAGCGGCAGGACCTTGACGAGATGCTTGGCAATTTGATCGAAAACGCGGCGAAATACGGCGGCGGCAGCGTGTTTGTGACGGTCGTTCGCGATGAGAAATTCGTTGAGTTCCAGGTTGAGGACGACGGCAATGGTATTCCCGAGACCGAACGCACGCGGATCTTTGACCGTGGCGTCCGGCTGGACAGTGGCAAGCCCGGAACCGGCCTCGGCCTCGCTATCGTGCGCGATGTCGCCGAAATCTACGGCGGTTCGGTGACGGCCGACGAAAGCGAGGACCTTGGCGGTCTGCTGGTGCGTTTACGATTACCTGTGGTCGCCTGATATCTGTGCCGCGCGCTTGATCGGCGCGGCAGCCGAGAGCAGAAAGCGACTATTCAATTGGAGTCGCAAAATTGAAACATAGTCTTTTTACAGCCGTCTCAATGGTGGCTATCACCGTTTTCGCCACATCGGGACTGTCTGCCAAATCCGCCCCCGTTGCCCTTGCCCCAGCTACCACAGCCCCGCTAGCCGGTCAGCCGCAGTTTGCGCCCTTTGGCGTCGACCTTGCCGCGATGGACAAATCAGTTCAGCCGGGCGACGACTTCTACAGCTACGTCAACGGAACGTGGAACAGGACGACCGAAATCCCTGCCGACCGCTCGAGCTGGGGCGGCTTCAACATCCTGCGCGACCTGTCGGACCAACGCACCCGCGCGGTAATCGAGGACTCGGCGAAAACGCGGAACGCACCGGGCGGCTCGAGTGAGAAGATCGGCGTTGCCTATTCATCATTCATGGACGAGGCCGGCATCGAGGCCAAGGGCGTCAGCCCGCTCCGCCCTCAGCTGGATACAATCGCCGCCATCAAGACGCCGACTGACCTTGCACGGACGTTCGGACGCGACAACCGGACGGGCATATCCGCGCCTCTCGGCTTCGAAGTTCAGCAGGATCTGAAAGACAACACCGTCTATGTCGGATGGCTTGGGCAAAGCGGGCTGGGTCTGCCGGATCGTGACTATTATCTGAAGTCCGACGCCAAATCGGTCGAGATTCAAAGCAAGTATCAGGCGCACGTGGCGTCGATGCTACGCCTAGCGGGCGTGCCGGACGCCAATGCAGCAGCCCAGCGTATTTATGCCCTGGAACGCAGCCTGGCGGAAATTCACTGGAGCCGAGCCGAGCAGCGACAGGTCGAAAAACTGTATAATCCCGTCGCCGTCGCCGATCTGGCCAGGACGATGCCCGGCGTCGACTGGACGACATGGCTGACCACCGTTGGCCTCGGTGCGGAGAAACGCGTGATCGTCGCGCAGCCTTCTGCTGTTGCGGCGACCGCCAAGATTATCGCCGCGACACCGATTGCGACGTGGAAAGACTATCTGGCGTACCACACAATCGCCAACGCAGCGCCATTATTGACCAAGGCCTTTGTCGCAGAGGACTTCGCATTCGACGGCACCGTGCTGAACGGGACACCACAATTGAAGGATCGCTGGAAGCGGGGCGTAGATCAGGTCAACAGCGACCTGGGCGAGGCGGTTGGGGAGCTCTACGTCGCACGCTACTTCCCGCCCGAGGCCAAGGCAAAGGCCGACGAACTGGTGCGCAATATCACAGCGGCTATGGATGCGCGTCTTCAGCGGCTTGTGTGGATGGCCCCTGAAACGAAGGTCAAGGCCCGCGTGAAGCTGGCGGCTTTCACCCCTAAGATCGGCTACCCCACGAAATGGCGCGACTATTCGTCCCTCAAGATCGTGGCAGGCGACGCCTATGGTAATGCTCAGCGCGCCAATGAATTCGAATATCAGCGCGAACTAAACAAAATCGGCAAGCCCGTTGATCGCACCGAATGGGGGATGACGCCGCAGACGGTCAATGCCTACGCCAATCCGCCGATGAACGAGATCGTATTCCCCGCAGCGATCCTGCAGCCACCGTTCTTCGACCCCAACGCCGACCCCGCTGTCAACTACGGTGCGATCGGTGCGGTCATCGGTCACGAAATCAGTCACCATTTCGACGACCAGGGCCGTAAATTCGACCCCAAGGGCAATCTGAATGAATGGTGGACCGCTGCCGACATCGCTCGGTTCAAAGCGCTTACTGACAGCGTCGTTAAACAATATGCCGCATACGAACCGGTCGCAGGTGCACACGTGAACGGGGAACTGACCCTCGGCGAGAACATGGCCGACCTGGCGGGACTGAACGTCGCTTATGACGCCTATCACCTGTCGCTGAAGGGCAGGCCGGCTCCCGTCATCGACGGATACACCGGCGACCAGCGGTTTTTCCTTGGCTTTGGACAGGTCTGGCGTACCAAGATGCGTGAAGCGGCGATACGCAAACAGATCACGACCGATCCGCACACGCCGGGCGCCTACCGTCCGTATGTCGCGCGTAA
This sequence comes from Sphingomonas sp., assembly GCF_025353885.1. Taxonomy (GTDB): domain Bacteria; phylum Pseudomonadota; class Alphaproteobacteria; order Sphingomonadales; family Sphingomonadaceae; genus Sphingomonas_O. The sequence continues at coordinate 28,723 of NZ_JANXNX010000113.1, forward strand.
CCTCGATGCCTGGTACGCGGCGTTCAACGTGAAGCCCGGCCAGAAATATTATCTGGCTCCAAAGGATCGGATCAAGGTTTGGTGAGTGATGCCCGGGGGATGGCGGTGCCAGCCCCTCGCGTTGCGATTTATGCCTGCATCCCGGTGTGATGCCGGATGACTTCGTCGATGATGAAACGCAGGAACTTCTCGGTGAAATCGGGGTCTAGTCGGGCATCCTCGGCGAGTTTCCGCAGCCGTGCGACCTGTGCGGCTTCGCGACTGGGGTCGGCGGGGGGCAGGCCGGTCGTGGCCTTGTACGCCCCCACTGCCTGGGTAACCTTAAAGCGTTCAGCGAGCATGAAGACCAGCGCGGCGTCGATATTGTCGATACTTTCACGGAAATATTGTAACTTGTCGTCGGTCATCGGCACCCTCCACGCGTAACGCGCTCTTGCCTTAGCCCAAGCTGGGCGTCACAGGAATTGGCAATGACCGCGACCGTTCACAGCATTTCGAGTGGCCCATCGGGTGACCCGTGTCCCGCACCCTCGCTCGACGCGCTGGTGGCGCTTGTCGCGACCGACCTGGGGCAGGTCAACCAGGTTATTCTTGACCGAATGCAGTCGGAAATACCACTGATCCCCGAACTTGCGGGTCACCTGATCGCTGGGGGCGGCAAGCGGATGCGGCCGATGCTGACTCTCGCCTGTGCACGGCTTCTGGAATACGGCGGTTCGCGTCATCACAAGCTCGCCGCCTGTGTGGAGTTCATTCACACTGCCACGCTGTTGCACGACGACGTTGTCGATGGATCGGGCCTGCGCCGCGGTCGTCGCACCGCTAATATCATATGGGGCAATGCCGCCAGCGTTCTTGTCGGCGATTTCCTGTTCAGCCGCTCGTTCGAATTGATGACCGAAGACGGCAGCCTGAAAGTGTTGCGTATCCTGTCGAACGCCAGCGCCGTCATTGCAGAAGGCGAAGTCAACCAACTGACCGCGCAGCGCCAGGTCGGGCTGGGCGAAGACCGCTACCTCGCCATCATCAGCGCCAAGACCGCCGCCCTTTTTGCAGCCGCCTGCCGTATTGCCGCCATCGTGGCTGAACGTGATGACAGTGTCGAACAGGCGCTTGACGCTTATGGCCGCAACCTGGGGATCGCATTCCAACTGGTTGACGACGCACTTGATTATGCGTCGGATGCCGAGACGATGGGCAAGGGCGTCGGCGACGATTTCCGGGACGGCAAGATGACGTTGCCCGTTATCCTTGCCTATGCGCGTGGTTCCGATGAGGATCGCAAGTTCTGGAAGGACGCGATCGAAGGACGACGGGTCTCCGATGACGACCTCACCATCGCGATCGAGTTGGTCCGCGCCACTGGAGCGATCGACGATACCATCGCCCGCGCGCGCCATTTTGGTCAGCGCGCGATTGACGCGCTGGGACCGTTCACGCGCGGTACCGCGAAATCGGCGTTGACCGAAGCCGTCGAGTTCGCAATCTCGCGCGCCTATTAGGGCACGGTGACGCTTCCGATCCACGCGGCACTGCCTGAACTTCTTGCAGTGTTGCGCGAGGGGTCGAACGCGGTCCTCGTTGCCCCGCCCGGTGCGGGCAAGACCACCGCCGTCGCGCCCGGTTTACTCGATCAGCCCTGGTGCGCCGGCGAAGTGCTGCTGCTGTCGCCCCGCCGCATCGCCGCGCGAGCCGCCGCCGAACGTATGGCAGAACTGCGTGGCGAGGGCGTTGGCGAAACCGTTGGCTATGCGACCCGCATGGACTCCCGGCGGTCGGCGAAAACCCGCATCCTCGTCCTGACCGAAGGTATTTTCCGCAACCGTATCCAGGCCGATCCCGAACTCACCGGCGTCTCGGTGGTGCTGTTCGACGAGGTTCACGAGCGCAGTCTGGACTGCGATGCAGGCCTGGCATTTGCGTTGGACGCCCAGGCCGGGTTGCGCCCCGACCTTCGACTGGTGGCCATGTCCGCGACACTCGACGGTGCGCGTTTCGCCACGTTGATGAGGGCGCCGGTGATCGAAAGCGAGGGGCGCGCTTGGCCGCTCGAGATTAGATATGCGGGTCGCACCTCCGACCGGATCGAGGATGCAATGGCCGCTGCGATTCGCAGTGTGATCGCGACCGAACAGGGTTCGGTGCTTGCCTTTCTGCCCGGCGTGGCCGAGCTCGAACGGACCGCTGGACGGCTCGACCGACTGCCCTCCGATGTCGTGGTCCACACGCTTTACGGCGCGCTGGACCCCGCGGCCCAGCGTGCCGCCATTGCCCCGTCGATCGCGCGCAAGATCGTGCTGGCAACGAGCATCGCCGAATCCAGCCTGACCATCGACGGCGTCCGGATTGTGGTGGATTCAGGGCTCGCCCGCCGTCCCCGCTACGACCGCTCGGCTGGCCTGACACGGTTGGTGACGGAACGCGCATCGCAAGCCGCAGTAATCCAACGGGCAGGGCGGGCCGCGCGGCAGGGCCCGGGGCTGGCCGTACGCCTGTGGGAGGAGGCGGCAACCGGTGGTTTGCCGCGGTTCGATCCTCCCGAGATTCTCGAAGCCGATCTGTCCGCGTTGATGCTCGATTGCGCGCTTTGGGGCGTAACCGATCCTTGCACGCTGCGCTGGATCGACCCACCACCCGGGGCGGCAATGGCCGAGGCGCGAACGCGGCTGCTTGCCCTCGCCGCCATTGATCACGACGGCCGCCCGACCGCGCATGGCAAGGCCATCGCCGCCATGCCGTTGCCGCCACGATTGGCTCATATGCTGATCGCGTCGGAGGACCGGGCGCTGGCGGCAGAGGTGGCGATGTTGCTGACCGAGCGGGGGCTGGGCGGACCCGATGCCGATCTCGATGCGCGGCTGTCCCACTGGCGCGGCGACCGGGGCAGGCGTGCCGATTCGGCGCGGGCAATTGCGCGCCGTTGGACGGAAGGATCGCGGCGGTCGTCGGGCGGGGCGGGGCCGTGCATTGCGCTTGCGTTTCCGGACCGCGTGGCACGGCGCCGGTCCGGCGACGGGGTCGATTGGATCAGCATCGGCGGTCGCGGTTTCCGGCTCGATCCAATGTCCTCCCTGGCGCGCGCCGAGTGGCTGGCGGTCGCCGAAACGCAAGGATCGGCGGCGGGTGCGCGGATTTTGTCGGCGGCAGCGCTGACGCATGCAGAGGTCGAAATGCTGTTTGCCGATACGATCGCGGCCAACGACCTGATCCGTTTCGATCCCGCGACCGGGGGAGTAACGGCCCGCCGGGAGCGCAAGCTGGGGTCGATCATACTGGCCTCCGTCCCGTTCGACGCCGCGCTCGACGTCATCGCGCACGCGCTGGTTGAGGGCGTGCGCGTGCATGGCCTGAAGGTGCTGGAGCCGTCGGACACCATCCGGGCGTTTCAGGCCCGCGCCCGATTTGCACGTGTCGATGGCCTTGATGAAGCCTCTCTGATCGCCCGCATTCCCGATTGGCTGCCTGCGCTCGTTTCGGGCCTTCGACGGCTTTCCGAAATCAATAACGGTGCGCTCGTACAAGCCTGGCTAGGCTTGCTCGACTGGTCGGCGCAACAGGCGCTCGACCGCCGTGCACCGCGGGAATTCGTCTCGCTGGCCGGAACGCGCCACGCCATCGACTATACGGCGTCGGCGGGTCCGACCGTCGAAGTGCGATTGCAGGCGCTATTCGGGATGACGACGCACCCTGTGATCGGCGACAACGTGCCGCTGGTGCTCAGCCTGACGTCTCCCGGATCGAAACCGATCCAGACGACGTGCGACCTGCCGGGGTTCTGGAAGGGCAGTTGGGCCGATGTCGCAAAGGAAATGCGCGGGCGCTACCCCCGCCACAACTGGCCTGACGATCCCACCACCGCCACGGCGTCGCTGAAGACGAAGAACGCGCTTGCGAGGGAACGGTAATTCGGGGCATTGAAACGGGCATGAGCCATGCCCGCATCTTTCAAAAGCCCAAAAACGCCATGCAGTCCGGTCGCGCCGGCACGGACCGCTGGATCTTGGAGTTTGAGCCTGCCGAGGCCAAGCGGTCCGATCCGCTGACCGGATGGGCGGGATCGGGCGACACGCGTGGCCAGGTTGTGTTGAACTTTCCGACCGTCGAGGCGGCGACTTCCTATGCCGACCGTCACGGGATTACCGCGCACGTGATCCCAGCACCCGAGCGATTGTTGAAGCTTCAGACCTATGCGGATAATTTCAGATAGGGTTAGGCGGGGTGGACCAGCTTCTGACCGGCATATTACAAGATCGCCGCGCCCATCAGCAGCAACAGCTTCACGTCAATCACCACACCCTCGCCGCGTTTGGCTTTGATAAACGCAGGCACATCGGCAATCGCAATTCTGTGGACGGTGATGTCCTCGCCCTGCACCCCGCCACCATCGCCGATCCGGGTTAATCCATGCGCCCTGACCAGCGTAAACGTCTCCGACACCATGCCCGGCGAAGAGGCGAAATTGCCGACAATCTCGATTTCACCGGCGCGCCAGCCGGTTTCCTCTTCCAGCTCGCGCGCGGCGGAAACAGCGACATCCTCCCCCTCGGTTTCGTCACCGACCAGGCCGGCCGGCAACTCCAGGCATCGCGCCTGCAGGGGCATCCGATATTGTTCGACCAACAGGACGAAGCCATCCTGCACCGCGACGATCACCGCTGCGCCGATGTTGCGTGCCCGGCTGACATACTCCCACTTCCCGCGCCGTTTTGCGGCGATGTAGCGCCCGACCCACATGATCTCCTCGGGTGCCGTCACAATTCGATGAGCCGGTCGGGAAGTTCATCCACGTCTCCGGCTGCTCTCGGCAGATGGCCCGACAGGATCGCGCCAACCTTGCCAATGGCCGCGATCATGCCGTCGGCGATCCGGCCTTCGCGCACCTCGCCGACCAGTGCCGCCATCGCGTCGCCCCAGTCAGTGGCGGGAACGACGTCGTGGATGGCGCTGTCGGCGACAATCTCTGCCATGCATTCGCCCAATGAAAGGTAGATCAGAATGCCCGTCCGTCCGGCAGTCCTTGCTTCGGTCCCCACCTTGAACAATTCGATCGCCCGCCGCCGCACCCGCCGCCGCCGCGTAGCCTTTGGGGTCAGGGCCAGGCGCAGCGGCATATAGGCCAGCCCGTACCGTACGATCAGGAACAGTGCCGCCAGCACGACCCACAGCGTTGTCAGGATACGCGCCAGCGAAGGGTCCTGAACCCATCCGCCGCTGGCCAGGTCGACCAGGCGCAAATATCTGCCAGGTAAGGCGGCAAAGGCTGCCAGCGCAAGGAAGATCGCAAGGATCGCATAGTGCAGCCCGGCATCGTGGTAACGGTCCGATCGGTCCGCTACGATCGTGACAATCTCACCCGACGTACCGGCTTCGGCGGCATCGACGGCGTCGCTGATGGCCCGGCGCTCGGCCTCGGTGGGGCGACGCATCACCATCCTCCCGACGCTCCGCCACCGCCGCTGGAACCGCCCCCGCCGGAGAAACCCCCGCCCGAGAAACCGCCGCCTGAACCGCCACCGCCGCCCCAGCTCGAACCGCCACCCCCGCGCGTCGCCGCGTCCAGCGCGCTCCACAGGATCACCGAGCCAAGCCCGCTTCCCCCACCATAGCTTCTCCCACCGCGTCTGCGCAGCAGCGGCAGGACCACGAAAAAGAAAATCGCCATGATTGGCAGGACGAAGCCGATACCGGGAAAATCGCTCTCCGCGTTACCGGCCTGCGCTGCGGCCAGCGCCGCTGCGTCCACGCGCGCCTTCGCCTGTTCGGGCGGCAGCTTGATTTGTTCTGCAATGGCATCGACGCCCGCATCGATCCCGCCCGGATAATCATTCGCTTTGAAACGCGGAACAATCTGCGTGTTGATGATGATCCCCGAATAGGCGTCGGTCAGCACCGGTTCCAGCCCATAGCCAACCTCGATCCGCACTTTGCGCTCGGTCGGGGCGACCAGCAGGATGACCCCGTCGTTGACGTCCTTCTTGCCGATCTCCCAGTTGCGCAGCAGCCGATAGCCATAATCCTCAATGGGATAGCCCTGCAGGTCGGGAACGATCGCGACCACCAGTTGATGCCCCGACGACGTCTCTAGCGCCTGTAATTTGCCATCGAGTGCGGCTGTCTGCTCGCCCGACAAAATTTTGGCATTGTCGACTACGCGACCAGTCAACGGCGGGAACGTCTGGGCCATTACCGGCATCGCCAGCAGCGCGACGAACAGCAAAATCAACGCTGTCAGCCAGATGATCCAGCGCTGACCTGATGATTGCACGTGCATGTTACCTCGACGATGAAGGGCAGGAATGTGCGTCGCGCGATCCTAGTTGAAGTCGACCTTCGGTGCATTTTGGGCACCCGGCGAGGTCGCAGTGTATGTCGCCATCGGTTTGGCACCGTAGAATATTTTGGCACCGATCGCCGCCGGGAACGTCCTGATCTGCGTGTTATACGACTGCACGGCGCCGTTATAGTCGCGGATCGCGATGTTGATGCGGTTCTCCGTCCCCTCGATCTGTTGCATGAAGGTCGAAAAATTAGCCTGGCTCTTAAGGTCGGGATAGGCCTCGACATTGGCGAGCAGGCGACTGAGCGAACCACTCAACTGGCCCTGCGCAGCCTGGAACTGGGCCATTTTGGCGGGATCGGTCAAATCGGTCGCACTGACCTGGATCGAGGTTGCCTTGGCCCGCGCCTCGATGACGTCGGTCAAAATCTTGCCTTCCGATGCTGCCGAACCCTTTACCGTCGCTTGCAGATTGGGAATCAGGTCTGCACGGCGCTGGTACGATGCCTGGACGTCGGCCCATTTGGCTTTGGCGTTTTCCTCTGCTGTCGGGATCGAGTTGATCCCGCAGCCGGCAAGCGCGATCGCCGCGATCGGAGCCGTCAGGGCAAGGCGTGAGGGGAAACGCATGGTCGGGCTCTCCAGTCGATGTGTAGTGCGCGGTTAATACACCAGCGATGTAGGACGATGCAATCGGCCACGCAATGCGCCCGGCGGTCCGGCCAGTAATCAGGCCACTAATCATGCTTGCAATTGAACTCGCTTCGCAGGCATTTATGCGCAGTCGGTAACGGGGAAAATTGATGCTTCAGGAGTTCAAGGCATTTGTCACTCGCGGCAACGTGCTCGACCTCGCCGTTGCTGTCATCATTGGCGCGGCTTTTGGCAAGATCGTGACTTCGCTGACCGACGACATCATCATGCCGATCATCGGCAAGCTGCTCGGGGGACTGGATTTCTCGAGCTACTTTCTCGTTCTGGGTAAAATACCAGCAAACTACGTAGGATCGCCGACCGACTATGCCGCACTGAAAAAGGCGGGCGTCGCGCTGCTCGGCTATGGCCAGTTCATTACCCAGGCGGTCAATTTCGTGATCGTCGCCTTTATCATCTTCCTGCTGGTACGCGCCGCGGTCAAAGTCATGAGATTCGAAGCTGTTGTCGCTGGCGACCCTGCCGACGTCGCATTGCTGAAGGAAATCCGCGACGAACTGCGCGCCCGTCCGAAAACTTAGGCGTCCGAGGACTTAAGCGGACGCCGGCGGGTTCAGGCGGCCGCCAGTTCCTGGGCAGTGGCGCCGGCCAGGCTGGTGCCATCCAGGATCCGCGCCGTATCGTCACGGACGATCATCATGGCCCGGCGGATGGCGCAATCGGTCTCGCTCCGGCAGTCGTTGCACCGTTTGTAGGCTGTACGACTGACACAGGGGACTAGCGCCAATGGCCCCTCGATCGTGCGAATGATGTCACCGAACGAAATCAGATGGGCAGGCCGGGCAAGGTGAAATCCGCCGGCCTTTCCCCGCGTCGACAGAACAAAACCCGCGTTGCGCAGTTCGCCGAGGATAATTTCAAGAAACTTGCGCGGAATCACTGCTTCGGTAGCGATCCGGCTCATCGGGACCGGGGGGCCTCCCGCCTGCTCACCGGCGAGGACGAGCATGGCGCGCAGGGCGTAACGGGAGCGTTGCGTCAACATGGATGACCTCATAGCGCCTTCGATATGAACGGCAAGTTGCGGGCGGTTCGCCATGCCATCGACAGCGGGCACTTTTCATTCGGAAAATCGGGGCTATATTGAACGGGTCGGGGTTTCGGCCCTGAATATGGCGATAAATGATGCCGTGAAATAGATGCAGCGGACCCGGGGGCGGTACCCGGCGGCTCCACCAAAATCAGCTTCCTCGGCTGATCCTGATGGGGCCGAACTAGGATCGACGTGTATTGAAAGACGGTATTTTTGCCAGGCCTGAATGCGCCTTAAAACCGTTCAAAACGATAAGTGCCAACGATAACGAGGTACTCGCAATCGCTGCATAACAGAGTCCTTCTGGGATAATGTTATGAAGTGTTAGCGCGGTTCGGGCCGCACCGGGCAACAGAAGCGGAAACCGGCGGTACGGGGAGCACCGAGCAACAGAAGCTCCCCACTTGATTGCCGAAATCGTCCGGGTTACGGAACTAGCGGCAGCTTCGGGAATTGTTGCGTTCTGGAAGCTTGCGCGGGACGCCAGCCTAAACAGGAAGGATTTTTAATGAAGAACCGTATTTTGACGAGCGTTGCGATTGCCGGTCTGATTGCTCTGGGTGCTTGCAACAAGAAGGAAACACCAGCGGCGCAGAACGTTGCCGACAGCTATGAGAATGTTGCTGACAACATTGAGGAAGCTGCCGATAACGCCGTGACCGACAACGGCGAGGAAGCGCTTCAGAATCAGGCTGACGCTGTACGCGCGACTGGCGACAACAAGGCCGACGCTATTGATGCGGCTGCAAAGAACAAGATGTAAATCGAGTTAGCCTAGGGCCTGAGCCAAGGACAAGCCGCGGAGTAGCCTCATATAGGCTATTTCGCGGCTTTTTTATGTCCGCCGTCGGTACCATTGGCGCAAGTGTTTAGGTCGTCAGCGCAAGAACTGCCTGTGTGCCCGAACCGCCTCTCAGCGAAAACTGACCGTTCATCTGCCGCGCAAGCGTGGTTGCGATGCGCAGGCCAAGGCTGTCGGTCTTGGCGATGTCAAATCCCTCGGGCAGGCCATGGCCATTGTCCGTCACGCTCACTTCTAGCCGCTGCCCCGTTTGCGCGATGCGGACGTCGATCCTGCCCCCGCGTCCATCGGCAAAACCATGTTCAATGGCATTGGCTACCGCCTCAGCCACAATCAGCGCCGCCGGAATGGCCGCATCGGGTTCAATCTTCGGTTCACCCTCGGCCGTCACAACGATCGAAACATCGCTGCGACCGCTGGCGTCCAACACGTCGTCGCACAGGCGTGACAACAGGTGATCAAGACCGAGCGCCGCGCCGTTGGGATCATAGAGCGCCCGGCTAATGCGCCCGATCGTCGCCAGCCTGCGCGTCGCCTCATCCAGCGCTGCGGCGGCATCGGGATCCTTGATCGTACGTCGCTGGAGCGAAAGGAGCCCTGCGGCGACCTGCAGGTTGTTCGAAACACGATGCTGCAGCTCGTTGAACATGACTCCGCGACTGGCGGCGAGCGCCTCGCTCTTGCCACGTTCGCGAATCAGTGCTCCGTAGGCGGCCTGCATCAGGCTGATTACAGCCAGTTCGGTGCCGACGACAAAAACATAGAGCAACATCGCGGCGATCGACCCGGCGTTGACTGCATAACCAGCGGCGGGCGCAATGAAGAACCACCATGCCGACATGCCGCTTAGCAGTCCGGCGAGTACGCCGTTGCGTACCCCGAACAGAAATCCCGACAGGATGACTGCAGGAAAAAAAGTGACATAGGGGAAACCCGGCGGAATAAGATGATCGACGGCAAAGCGGATACCCAGGCTTGTTCCAACCAGGGCCAAAGTTCCGAGGGTTTGCGTCACTGGCATGTGGCGCCAAAGCGGGAGACCCGCTATCAATTTCTCACTTTTACCCATGCGATTTCCCAGCCGATGCGCAAGCGCAATGTCCACCGACGGTGCGCCATGCTGTTGCATACATGCGACAGGGGGTTGGCTAAAAGAGTTTTTTTATCCGTTTGATAACGTTCAAGCTGTTGATAACCAAAGAAAGGGGCCGCACTGCTGCGGCCCCTCAATTATATCATCGACTCAAAACATCAGTCGTCGCGGGTCAGGAAAGCCGGAGCAAATTCTGGTGCCGGTCCGTTGTCATCGTCCTGCTTGGCGCGACCACCGCTGTAACCACCAGCGCCTTCGGCGCGAGGCGCACGATCGCCACTGCCTTCGCGACGGGGACCGCGATCGCCGCCGCCTTCGCCGCGCCCGCCACCATCACGTCCGCCGCCATCACGACGGGGACCACGACCACCATCGCCATCGCGGCGCGGGCCACGATCCGAACGCTCTGGACGATCTCCGCGAGGACGCTCTTCGCGGGCCGGACGAGTATCTTCCAGTTCGGCACCGGTTTCCTGATCGACGACGCGCATTGACAGGCGAACCTTGCCGCGCGGATCGATCTCGAGCACCTTGACCTTTACGGCCTGGCCCTCCTTCAGAACATCGGTGACCTTCTCGGTGCGCTCGTTACGGATTTCCGAGACGTGGACGAGACCGTCCTTGCCACCCATGAAGTTTACGAAGGCGCCGAAATCGACCATGTTGACGACCTTGCCGTCGTAAACCTTGCCGACTTCCGCTTCCTGCGTGATGCCGAGGATCCACTGACGCGCTGCCTCAATCTGCGCCACGTCCGACGAGCTGATCTTGATCAGGCCCTCATCGTCGATGTCGACCTTGGCACCGGTTGCCGCGACGATTTCGCGAATAACCTTGCCGCCGGTGCCGATGACTTCGCGAATTTTCGCCTTGTCGATCTGTAACGTCTCGATACGCGGTGCGTGAGCCGAAAGCTCGGTGCGCGTGCTGTCGAGAGCCTTGGCCATTTCGCCCAGGATGTGCGTGCGACCTTCAGCCGCCTGCTTCAGGGCCTGGCGCATGATTTCTTCGGTGATGCCGGCAATCTTGATGTCCATTTGCATCGTGGTGATGCCCTCGGACGTGCCTGCGACCTTGAAATCCATGTCGCCCAGATGATCTTCGTCGCCCAGGATGTCGCTGATGACAGCGAAATCCTTGCCTTCCAGGATCAGGCCCATCGCGATCCCCGAAACTGGGCGCTTCAACGGCACGCCAGCATCCATCATCGACAGCGAACCGCCGCAGACAGTTGCCATCGACGACGACCCATTGCTCTCCGTAATGTCGGACAGCACGCGGATCGTGTAGGGGAATTCGTCCTTCGACGGCAGCACCGGATGCAGCGCCCGCCAAGCGAGCTTGCCATGGCCGATTTCGCGACGCCCGGGGGCACCGAAACGACCGACTTCACCAACCGAATAGGGAGGGAAGTTATAGTGCAGCATAAAGTTCGAATAGCTCAGGCCACCCAGGCCGTCGATCATCTGCTCGGCGTCCTTGGTGCCAAGTGTGGTCGTGCATATCGACTGGGTCTCGCCGCGCGTGAACAGTGCCGAACCATGCGTGCGGGGCAGGAAGCCCACGATCGCTTCGATCGGACGGATCTGCGTGGTGGTGCGACCGTCTATCCGCTGGCCGTCTTTCAGAATGGCGGTACGGACGATTTCGGCTTCGAGCTTCTTAACGAGCTTGCTGGCGGCCATCTGGTCCTGCGGCGTAGCATCGGCAAACGCTGCCTTCGCCTTGGCGCGGGCTTCGTTCAGCGCCGACGAACGCTGCGACTTGTCGGTCAGCTTGTAGGCAGCGATGATGTCCTTGCCAATCAGCTTTTTCAGCTTGGTCTTGGCTTCGGTCAGGTCGGCCTGCGGGGCCATTGCCCAAGGCTCTTTGGCGGCCTGCTCGGCGAGATCAATGATTGCGCCAATGACCGTCTGGATACCGCGATGCGCAAACATGACGGCTTCGAGCATGACTTCTTCCGAAAGCTCCTTGGCTTCCGATTCGACCATCATCACGGCGTCGTGCGTGCCGGCAACGACCAGATCCAGATCACCAGCGGCAACCTGCTCGTCGGTCGGGTTAAGGATATATTCACCCTCGACATAGCCGACGCGGGCTGCGGCGATCGGGCCCATGAACGGCACGCCCGACAGCGTGAGGGCTGCGGATGCCGCAACCATCGCCAGAACATCGGGTTCGTTGACGCCATCATACGACATGACCTGACAGATCACGTTGATTTCGTTATAGAAACCTTCTGGAAACAACGGGCGGATCGGACGGTCGATGAGGCGGGAAACAAGCGTTTCCTTCTCGGTCGCGCCACGCTCACGCTTGAAGAAGCCGCCGGGAATACGACCCGCCGACGAGAATTTTTCCTGATAGTGGACGGTCAGTGGAAAGAAGTCCTGGCCTTCCTTCACCGAGCGTGCGGCCGTCACTGCGCAAAGCACCACCGTTTCGCCAAGCGTTGCCATGACGGCACCATCGGCCTGCCGCGCGACGCGACCGGTCTCGAGCTTGAGGGTCTGTCCGCCCCACTCGACTTCTACTGTTTTCATGTTGAACATTTATATTCCTTCTGACCCGACTGCCCGATGCTGCGGGGGCCTGTAATGGCAGACATCCGGTCTGCGAGCGGTGCGGGCACTGATATGGCCCTGATGCTGCCCGCCGAATTGCGGGACTTGTCGTTCCTCATGTTCCCGACAGAGACCGGGACACGAAAAAGGCCCCGAAACGGGGCCTTTTGTTACTTGCGAAGACCAAGCTTCGTAATGAGTGCGGTATAACGCTCGTTGTCGATGCGCTTCAAATAGTCGAGCAGCGAACGACGCTTGTTGACCAGCATGAGAAGTCCGCGACGCGAATGGTTGTCCTTCTTGTGCGTCTTGAAATGCTCGGTCAGGTTGATGATGCGCGTTGTGATGATCGCAACTTGGACTTCAGGCGAACCCGTATCACCCTCGGCGCGGGCATGTTCTGCAATGACTTCGGTCTTGCGTTCTGCAGTGATCGTCAAATGTCTTCCTTCGCGACATCGGGTTGGATGTTGAAGCCACGCACGACCCGGATTTCACCGAAAATGACCTCCACCAGCGCGACCGGCGTAGCGCCGTCGTTCGCAAGATAGGGGCCGTCGTTTGTGGGGATCCCGGTCAACACGCGCCCCTGTCGGAGTGCGGCTGCCTGCGCCGGTGTAACGGGTAGAGCCGGGATGTCGTCCAGCCCCGCCGTCAATGGCAGGATCACGTCTTCAAGTGTATTGTCCCTAGCGATTACGTCCAGATTGTCCAGCTTAATCGCGTTTTCGAGGGTGAAGGGCCCGGCTGTCGTGCGACGGAGCATCGTGACGTGTCCGACTGTGCCCAACGCCACCGCAATATCGCGGGCAAGCGATCGGATATAGGTGCCCTTTGAAACATTGGCGGTCAGGGTGACCCCAGAGTCGCTCATGTGCCCGATGCCCAGCGCATGGACCGTGATCGCCCGCGTTTTCAGCACGACCTCTTTACCAGCGCGCGCCAGAGCATAGGCCCGTTTGCCATCAACCTTAAGCGCCGAATACGCAGGTGGCATTTGCTCGATAGGCCCGGTAAATTGCGCGAGAATTGCGGCCACCTCGTTCAACGTGGGCCGCACGTCGGAAGTGGCAACTACAACCCCCTCGCCATCAAGCGTATCGGTCTGCGTTCCGAAGCCGATCGTGAAATCATAGGTTTTGCTGGCGTCCAGCATTCGCCCCGCCAGCTTCGTCGCCTCACCAAGCGCAATCGGCAGCACGCCCGTCGCCAGCGGATCGAGGGTCCCGCCGTGGCCGACCTTGACCTTGCCATGCCCACCCTCCCGCAGCGCCCGTTTGACCCAGCTCACCGCCGTCGTGGACCCCAGCCCAAGCGGCTTGTCGATGATCAGCCAGCCGTTCAAAACAGGGGCGGGCATCAGCGTAGATGTTCGACCGAGACGGGAGAGGCGGCCCCGGCGTCCTTTTTCATGCCGCGATCAAAGGTGTGAAATCCCTCGTGCGCCTGTGCTTCGATCAAATGGATCATGTCCGCGAATCCTCCCCCAGACGATAGCGGTCAAGCGCCCAGAGCGCGTCTTCGGGCGTCACCACAACGTTCATTTTCATTGTCGCATCCAGCGCTTCGCCAATCATCATCCGTGAAAATCGATATCGCGCGCTGAGTAGCCAGACCAGTTCCATCCAAACCGACAGGCTGACATAGACGCCGCCACGAATTACATCGTTTGCAATGAGCGTCTGCTCGTCATCGTCGTTCAAGATAAAACGCGCAAGAATATTGGTATCGACCGCACGCACGTTCAAATACCGGACACGACCGGGGGGCGCGGGCAGTCGAAAGCCATTCTAATACCGATCGCTCGTCCGAAACATCTCGTCGATCGCGTCTTTGTCTTCTTGCGCCGAATAGCGTGGCCCGGCATATTTTACGCGCTCCCGGATTCGCGCTGTCGCTTCCTCAAAGGTGAGTTTTTGCGTCGGCGACGCTCGCCGAAACGTAACCGAATCCGCAGTTTCGATGATTTCCAGCGGGGTGCCGGTTTCCAGACGCAAACGGTCGCGGATGTCCTTTGGGATAACAACCTGCCCCTTGGACGATATTCGCGATTGCATGTCCATCACGGTAAAATGCGTCTTACCACGCATGCCGTCAATCCGGAACCGCATCCTTGGCCAAATCCTGAGCAACCTTCGGCGCGCGCAGAAGTGTATCGATGTGACTGCCTTCGTCAAAGCTCTCGTCCGCTAGGAACTTCAGTTTGGCCGCATATTTACTGTTCACCGCCTGCGCGACCGCCTTTTGCAGATAGGCGGTATTCGTCCGGAGAGCCTTGATAACCGCTTCTTCCTCACGCCCCAGCAGCGGCTTTACGAACACCGTCGCATGTCGCAGGTCTGGCGACATCCGCACTTCGGTAACGCTGACCATATGCGTGTCGAGCGTCGCATCGTGCACATCCCCGCGCGCGAGGATTGCCGACAGCGCATGACGCACCGATTCGCCGACACGAAGCAGGCGGACCGACCGCGTTTCGGGCGTTGTGTTCTTCATGATCTCCCTCTCGAGCCCTCTTCCCGAAGAAAGAGGGCTGCCACGTCAAAGCGTGCGAACGCGCTCTTCGACTTCGTAGGTTTCGAGGAAATCGCCAGCCTTGATATCGTTGGTCGCATCGAAGGTGACGCCGCATTCGAGCCCCGCGCGGACCTCTGCGACATCGTCCTTGAAGCGGCGCAGCGAGGTGACGAAACCATTGTAGATGATGACGTCGGCCCGCGTGATACGCGCCTTCAACAGCTTGCGGATGACGCCTTCGGTGACGAGCAGACCCGCCGCCTTGCCATGCTTGCCCGCCGAGAAGACTTCGCGGATTTCGGCACGACCGACGACGTGCTCGATCATTTCCGGCCCCAGCTCGCCCGCCATCGCGCCACGAACCGCATCGGTCAGGTGATAGATGACATCGAAATACTGGAACTCGACCCGGTCGCGCTTGGCCAAAGCTTGTGCCTTGGCATTGGGGCGGACGTTGAAGCCGATGACCGGCGCTCCGGATGCGGCCGCCAGCAGGACGTCGCTCTCGGTGATGCCACCAACGCCCGCGCTCAGCACGCGAACCTTGATGAGGTCGGTCGATATCCGGTTGACGGCATTAACGATCGCCTCGACCGAACCCTGAACATCGGCCTTGACGACGATCGGATATTCCATCGCCTTGACCGCACTCAGATCGGCAAACAGATTCTCCATGTCGATCGGCGCGGAAACGGTGCGCTTTTCGGTTGCGGTCTTGGTGCGATACAGCGCAACTTCACGCGCACGCGCCTCGTTCTCGACCACCGACATCGGATCACCGGCGGACGGCACACCCGACAGGCCGAGGATCTCGACCGGCATCGAGGGACCCGCAACCTTGATCTGCTGACCCTTGTCGTCGATCATTGCACGAACCTTGCCACTTTGGGCGCCGACGACGACGATGTCGCCGACCTTCAGCGTGCCGCGACGGACGAGGATGGTGGCGAGTGGCCCGCGACCCTTGTCCAGCTTGGCTTCGATGACCGTCCCTTCAGCGGCACGTGTTGGATTGGCGCGCAGTTCGAGCAATTCGGCCTGAAGCTGAATTTTCTCGATCAGTTCGTCCAGGCCGGTCTTTGCCGTTGCCGAAACCTCGACATCCTGCACGTCACCCGACAATTCCTCGACGATGACTTCATACTGAAGCAGCGCCTGACGAACCTTGTCCGGATTGGCTTCGGGCTTGTCGACCTTGGTGATCGCAACGATCATCGGCACGCCCGCCTCACGGGTATGGTTGATCGCCTCGATCGTCTGCGGCTTGATGCTGTCATCCGCTGCAACGACCAGCACCACGATATCGGTGACGTTCGCGCCGCGCTTGCGCATTTCGGTAAAGGCTTCATGGCCCGGCGTATCGAGGAAGGTGATGAGATCGCCGCCCTTGGTTGCCACCTGATAGGCGCCGATGTGCTGAGTGATCCCGCCCGCTTCGCCGCGCACGACGTTGGTCCCGCGCAGAGCATCCAGCAGCGAGGTCTTGCCGTGATCGACATGGCCCATGATCGTGACAACAGGAGCGCGCGTGACCATCGTATCGTCGGCATCAACGTCGGCCGACTGGTCGATATCGGCATCGCTGTCCGACACGCGCGTGACGTTGTGGCCGAAATCGGTGACCAGCAATTCGGCGGTGTCCTGGTCGATGCTGTCGCCCATTGCCGACGGCTGGCCCATGTTGAACAGCGCCTTGATCAGATCGCTGCCTCGTTCGGCCATGCGGTTGGCGAGTTCGCCTACCGTGATCTTTTCAGGAACCACGACGTCGCGGATCTGCTTGACCTGCGGCTGGCCGCTGCCATGGGCACGGCGTTCCTTTTCACGGGCACGCTTCAGCGCCGCCAGCGATCGGGCACGCGCGCCCTCGCCATCGGCGTCGAGGGCACGGGTCACCGTCAGCTTGCCTGACTGGCGACGATCGTCACCCTGGCGCGGACGCGTTGCCGGACGCGCAGGCTCTGGGCGACGAATGCCCCCAGGAGCTGCCGACGGCTTGGTGAAACGCTTTTCCTCATCGCGATCCTGGGCGCGCTGGACTTCGGGCTCGACCTGCGGCGCGGGTGCTGGTGGCGGCAGCTTTGCAGCTTCCTCGGCAGCGATCCGTGCAGCTTCTTCGGCCTTGCGATTTTCCTCGGCACGACGCTTTTGGTCCTCGACAGTCTCGACCTTTGCACGGTCGTCCCGGCGGCGGGCGTCCTCTTGCGCGGTCATCCGCGCTTCCTCGGCTTCGCGCAGCAACTTGGTCTGCAATTCCTGGCGAGACATCAGGCTCGACTGCGGAATCGTGCGTGCCGTCGTGGCAACAGGCGCCGGAGCAGGGCGGGAGGAAACCACTGAGGCAGCCGGAGCCACAGCGACCGGAGCAGGAGAAGCGACAGGTGCCGGAGCAACCGGCGCGGCAGGAGCCGCAACCGGGGCTGCCGGAGCCGTAGCAACCGGTGGCGCGACTGGCGCAGCAACAGGAGCCGGGGCCGCAACAGGAGCCGGCGCCGCGACCGGAACCGCCGCAACCACAACCTCCGGCTCGGGAACAACCTCGACAGGCACGGGATCGCCGGGCCGCGCCAGGATGCGCTTTTTCTTGATCTCGACCACCACCGTGTTCGAACGGCCGTGACTGAAACTCTGTTTGACCTGGCCGGTTTCAATGGTGCGCTTTATGCCCAGGGGCGGGCGCGTTCCCAGCTTCGGTTTTTCGCTATCGCTCATTAATCTGACCCGAACCCTTCGTTTAAACCATCAAACGCGCCGCGCGGCCCTGAACCCTGCGAAGGTGTTTCGCAAGGCCAGCCCGTGGGCGCAAATCCTATAAAACCGTGCCACCGGTCGATCGCCGCTGCCACGCGCGTTGCCGCGCGCGCGTCGATCACACCGATATGTACCACATTTTCCCGGCCCAGCGCTACCGACAAGATAGTGCGAGGGACACTTAAAACCAAGCCTTGTCGTCCCGAACCTTCTTGGTCGAGGCCAACCCGCCAAGACTGGTCGAGTTTGCGGTTGCCATCGACCGCGGCGTCGGCGGCATGAAACAGCAAATGCAACTGCCCCTTGCGCCCGGCTTCGTCGATTCGCTCTGAGCCCGTCGTGATCGTCGAAGCCCGCGCTTCCAGCCCCAGCCGGTCGAGTGCATTCCGTTGCAACGCGTCCTCGATCCTTTGCGGCAGGTCAACGGGTATGTTCGCCCCGCCGGTCTTGAATGCCCTGGCCAGCGCGCCCTTTAGTCTGCCCTTGGCGATCGCCAATTCAAGTGCTGGCCGGTCAACACCGATCCAGGCGCCACGTCCCGGTGCCTTGGCACGGACGTCGGGCAAGACCTGGCCGTCTGGCCCGATCGCCAACCGAACTAACGACGCCCGCGGCGCATGCTCGCCCGACAGGATGCAGCGCCGCTCGGGCTCATGCGTTCCCCGTGCCTTACGCGACGTATCGGGACCGCGCGCATCTTCGCCGGTCCCCTCCACGATTTGGTGGAGGGTCTGACTATCGTCGTTACTGTGGTGTGCTACCGTGTCATTGGGAAGGGGCCGCATCAGCGTCTCCCTCACTGACGGCTTCATCCTCGAACCAATGGGCGCGGGCCGCCATGATGATTTCGTTGCCCTGTTCCTCGGTCAGCGAATATTCGGCCAGAATGCCGCCCTTGGGCTCGTCGGACTGCACCGTCTTGCGGCGCGGTTCGACGCGGCGCTTCTGGATCAGCTCGTCGGTCGCCAGATCGGCCAGGTCGTCGAGCGTCTTGATACCCGCCTTGCCCAGCGTGACCAGCATCGCTTCGGTCATGTGTGGCATCTCGGCCAGATCGTCCTCGACACCCAGGCCCCGGCGCTCCTCGCGGCTGGCCTCTTCACGGCGTTCCAAAGCCTCGGTCGCGCGGTTCTGCAATTCGCCCGCGAGTTCGGGGTCGAACCCTTCGATGTCGCTGATCTCGGTCACGTCGACATAAGCCACTTCTTCCAGGCTGGTGAACCCTTCGGCAACCAGCAATTGGGCCAGCGTCTCGTCCACGTCGAGTTCGTTCTGGAACAGCTCCGACCGCTCGACGAATTCGCGCTGGCGCTTTTCGCTGGCGTCGGCCTCCGTCAGTATGTCGATCTGCGAACCGGTCAACTGGCTGGCGAGGCGAACGTTCTGCCCGCGACGACCGATCGCCAGGCTCAACTGGTCATCGGGAACGACGACTTCGATGCGGCCTTCTTCCTCGTCGATAACGACCCGGCTGACCGTGGCAGGCTGCAACGCGTTGACGACGAAGGTCGCGGTGTCGGTCGACCACGGGATAATGTCGATCTTTTCGCCCTGCATTTCCTGAACGACCGCCTGAACGCGGCTGCCCTTCATGCCCACGCACGCACCGACCGGGTCGATGCTGCTGTCACGGCTTATCACGCCGATCTTGGCGCGGCTGCCGGGATCGCGCGCTGCCGCCATGATGGTGATGATGCCGTCGTAGATTTCGGGCACTTCCTGGGCGAACAGCTTTTTCATGAAGTCGGGATGCGCGCGGCTGAGGAAAATCTGCGGCCCCCGCGTTTCGCGAACGACCTTCAGAATCAGCGAACGGATGCGGTCGCCGACGCGAACGACTTCGCGCGGAATCTGTGCATCGCGGCGGATAACGCCCTCGGCCCGGCCCAGGTCGACGACGACATGGCCGAACTCGACCCGCTTCACGACGCCGGTGATGATTTCTCCGGCACGATCCTTGAATTCCTCATACTGGCGCTCACGCTCGGCATCGCGGACCTTCTGAAAGATCACCTGTTTCGATGCCTGTGCGGCGATGCGCCCGAATTCGATGTTCGGCAGGGGATCGACGATGAAGTCGCCCAACGCGGCACCCGGCTGCAGCTTCTGGCCTTCGGTCAGCGATACCTGCTTGAAATAATCCTCGACCTGCTCGACCACTTCGACAACCCGCCACAAACGCAAATCGCCGCTGGTCGTGTCGATCTTGGCGCGAATGTCGTTCTCGGCACCATAACGGGCCCGTGCCGCGCGCTGGATGGCGTCTTCCATCGCCTCGATCACGATTTCGCGATCGATCAGCTTTTCCTTGGCGACCGCATCGGCAATCGCGAGCAGCTCGGCCTTGTTGGCGGAAACGGCGGAACTAGCCATCAGTTCTTATCCTTCATGTATGATCTTGTCGGCACCGTCCGCGATCAGCGGGGCGGTCGCCTTTATGAGTTTGTCGGTCAGCACCAGCTTGGCTGACACGATTGCGTCGAACGGTATCGTCATCGCCCCATGCTTGGCGGTGACCAGCACAGTGTTGTCGGCAGCGCCATCGAGTCGCGCGTCGAACATCTTGCGTCCCTCGATCGGTGCGGTCAGTCGAATGCGCGCCTCATGCCCATTCCAGTCATCGTAATCGGCCAACCGAGTCAACGGACGGTCGATGCCGGGCGACGAAACTTCCAGCCGATAAGCTTCGACGATCGGATCAACTTCATCGAACAAATCCGAAATCCGCCGCGACAATTCGGCGCAATCCTCAAGCGTCAACTGCCGCGTTTCGGGCCGTTCCGCCATGATCTGCAACGTCGGATCAGACTTGCCGCCGTTCATCTGCACGCGCACCAGCCGCAGCCCGAGCGTTTCCGCTTCGGGTTCGATCAATGCAGTCAGTACAGCGATGTCGGCCAACCAAGTCTCCAGGTAAATCCATGCGTCTTGAGCGCCCGGAGCCGATGGCTTCGAGCCCGAACAACGTTACCGATGTAAGGAAGACAACCACTGTATATGCCAAAGCATGGCGGCGGGCAAGTGATGTTGATGTGGATTCTGGCCCGGCCCAGAATCAGGCGTAATCTGATGCTCTGCCACCCGGCCCATGCTTGATGTCTGGTATAAGCTGGCAATCGTCCGCGGCGATCGGGCCGCCGCTGACGATTACAGATTTAAGGTTTCAGACCCGCGAACGACGTGCCCGCATCAAACGTTGAGGCACTGCTTCCAGATGCCACCGACCGTGCCGAACTTTTTACGGTATTCGATCCGGCTGCCTGTGCCCTTAGAGTCCGTTTGGAAAATCAGGGATGAGCATTTCTGCCTAACATGACGCCGCCCATGGCGACCATGATTATGGCCTGTGACAAATGGATGCGTTGCTCGAGTAATGATGACGCTCGAACTGGGCCAACTCGCAACGATCAATCTTTGAACAGGGGGGCACGTTCCGTCAGTTGCTCGGCAAACGTATTATGACAGCTTAGTCATACTCGACAATTCAACGGTTTGTTATACCTCTCAGGGGACAGTGGCGATATTAAAAGCCAACCGTCGGCCAGGGCTCGCCCGCTGACAGACCAATAATGGAGGGTTCAGTGCTTACTGCCGACTTGCGCCAAGTGATCGGAGAGATGCGCGAAACAGTTCAGACCGCCAACGCCGCTCTATTGCAACGGCCGGATCGCTGGCGTAATGAGATCGTTGTAATGCGACTTCAACTAGCGAAGCTACTTGGCTGTCTGGGAAAATTCGTCGCCGCCGCTCCGGCATCCCCCGAACTGGTTAACTTCCGCAGGGCCTTATCGCATTTGCGAGGGACGGTTGCCGAGCTGCAGGCCAATTGGCCTGCTGTATCTCTTGACCCTGACGCACCTGAATTCAAGCGGGCAGCACAGCGCGTTGGCCTCAGCCTCGAAGCGATCCAAAAAGCGGTTGTCGAATTGGAGCGGTTTCCCGACGGGTTTGATCGGTCAGGTAGCTCGGAGACTCGCTAGCCATTTTTCTTTATCGGTCTGGACTTGTGGCGTGAGGCTGCAGTGGTGAACTGATCGATAATCGGGGACGGCGGACCGGCGCCATCAGGTTGGGCGAAATACTACAGCGAGCCCGGCAAGCGGACAGCGCAGCGTATGGCGATCACGCGTGCGCTGATCACCAGGACTTATTCTTGATGAACCGACGTCCGCCTTCGATACGGAGCCAAAGATCCTCGAGGCCAATTCGATATTCGCAGCAGGTCACACGTGCTAGCCATCGCGCCTAGCAAGATTTCGCTGAGGACGCGTTTTTGCGGGTGGCTCCGCAGCAACCAGATATTAAGTGTTCTTGTCCATACTTTGGACTCGGTGGGTGGGGATCCAGCGACGCAGGAGTTTCGGTAATGGCTCATCCCCTCAATTTTGACGCTGGCGGCAGCCAGCCCCATCTCGGTGCTTGAACGTCGACAGGAGTTATGTGACGCTGACGCGAGCCAGGCAGATAACTGCAGCAAAGTCGCCAGATCACCCCGGACCAACTTGTTGCTGTCCGGAGCGATTGAGGCAGGGGACCTGAAGGGTGCTGTAAGAATCAAAAATCTTTCGGAGACTGGTGCCCTGCTGGAGGGTGCGGCGTTGCCTCGTGTCGGCGAACATTTGACTTTAAGGCGATTGGATCTTGAAATCGGTGGCGTGGTTGTCTGGCAGGCGAACGCGCGCTGTGGCGTGAGATTTGAGGGAAGTATTTCGGTGGCCGGTTGGCGCAGGGGCACGTGGATCCCCCAGCTAGCCACCAGCGACCAGGCGCGCGTTGACCAAATTCAGGCATCTGTCCGTGCGGGACAAGTTGTTAGCCCGGCTGCCAACACTTTAAAAAGTGATCCTGCCACGCTTGGGACCAGCAGCAACATCACCATCGCCCGCGAGTTGACGGCTTTGCAAAAACTGCTGGACGATATGGGCGAGCAACTCAGTGATGATGTTGCTGTGTTAAAGACCCATGGAGTGACGTTGCAAAAGTTCGACGTGGCAAGCCAGATACTGGGCCACCTGGCCAACGTATTGTCTTCTGGGGATCGATCCTCGGCTATTGACGCGATCGGAATGAACGAATTACGTTCCAGATTGCTTGAGAGCTAAGCGAGATTTCGCACGCGTATAGGGGATTTTAACTGCTGCCGACGGCGCGAAGCCCTCTCTTGGTGGCTATATTGCGATAAACTCATTTTCGAGTTGCTCTGTTAAATCATAGTGAAACGTTGGCCGAGGTCCACGAAGCGCCATATTCGAGCGCTGAGAAGACGATAAGTCGCTCTCCCGGTTAACCGGATCGGACAGCACGATTTGAACCTTAGGCTCAAAGTCACCCCCCCTTTTACCTTGCATCGTAAAGCGGCGGTGTCGATCACGAGGCAGAAGCATTCGAGGGAGGGCTAGTGCTAGCTACGTTTCGCGGCCTCACCGGCCGCGTGCTACACAGTCCTTCGCGTCGGACCAAGATTCACACGTTATTCGACGCATGATAATGTCCCTTTATCCCGGTATTAATTTTGCTAAGATGTTCTCATGAGTACTCCGGGATACAAAATCGAAGTCGATACGAAAAATCGGTTGGTTAGGCTTACCCTGACGGGTTTTTGGGACCGAGCGACATTCGACCGTTACACAGAAGAAATCGAAGGATTGGCGCAAGAAGCACGCAGAGCGGGAAGGGCGCGGCTGGATTACCGCGTTCTTGTCGACCTCAGAAATCACGGCGTACAGTCGCGTGAGGTGGCGACCAGCATCGAAGCTGGCATGATCCATAACGCTTCTCCCTTACAACGACACGCCGTGCTCATTTCAAATTCAGCGCTCCACAGAAGTCAGGTGCAGCGCCTCGGCGCTTCGACCGACACTCGCCTGTTCGAAAATGAAGAGGACGCACTGGCTTGGCTTCTGGAAGTGCGAGACACGGCTAGTGACTGAACTGTGCGCGAGACTATCGCCTATCGCGCGGTTTACCGATCGAGGACGGAAGACGCAGTATTACTCGCGCGCTTCGTAGCGGTTAAAGCCGATGACGTCCCGGCTGCTTTTCGGGATTACGAAGCGCAGCGATACCTGCGCACCGGTCGTTGTCAGATCATGGCCCGCATATATGGCGGTTTCTACCACGCAGAGGCGTAACCCGCGAATTGGCCACCGGCTTTCTTGCTGGCCCCCCCCCGCGGCCGGCAGCTTTGAAAGTCTGGCCTGGTTATACAACTATGATCCCGGAGCCCTACCGCTCGCTACTGGGCCAAACCGCTGAAGAATAGGTCAGGTCGCCAACGCGGGACTGCGGGATGAAACGACCGTCCATTATGCAGCTTTCCAACTCATTGTCTTATCATCGCGTAAACCCGGACGTCATTCGGTGTGGTTTTCTTGAAGATCACGTGCGACTGGAAACACACGACGTCACCTCGAGGGGTTGCCAATGACTGAAATCATCAGACGGGCGAAACGGGATGATCTCGACAATCTCGCATTGGTTGGATCAGCGACATTTCTTGAAACATTTGCCGGCATTCTCGACGGAAATGCCATCGTCGCACACTGCGCGCGCGAGCATAATGTCGCCACTTACGCTCGCCATCTCGACGAAGGGGCAACGGCGTGGCTGGCCGAAAGTCGGCTGGGTAGCGCCCCAGTCGGTTACGCGCTCCTTTCCAAGGCAACGCTGCCAGGTGCCGACGAGAACGATCTGGAGTTGAAACGTATCTATGTCCTTTCGCGGTTTCATGGCAGGCAGCTGGGTGCCGCGCTCATGAATGCGTCGGTCGCTCATGCCGAGACGATGAACGCCTCCCGTCTGCTGCTCGGCGTCTACGCAGGCAATCACCGGGCCATCGCATTCTACGGGAAAGCGGGATTTAAGCAGATAGGCACCCGTCGATTTCTCGTCGGGGATCGGGAATATGACGACGTCGTATTCGCGCGCCCACTCGCCATGGTGGCCAAGCCATAGTTATCGACCTAAGCCCTTGAGGCTGGTATCGCTGCTGCGGATTCGCAGCTTCGCTACCTGCGATCCTTACTACCATCGTGTTACCGCCTTGCTTCAGAAGCAGAAACGCGGCGCGGGTTGGAAGCACGGACCGGTCAGGTTTACCGCGACTATTTAACGAATTTCGTCCATATTAATTTCTCAAGTCCGCTGAGCTTTTCGGCCGCCAGTTCGAGTGTGCGCGTCTGCTTGCGTCCGCCTGCCGTTCGAAAACGGGTTAACGTGCCCGGAAGCAGAACCAACAATTCCCCGGAATCTTGCAAGATGACAGGCACCTGGTGCTAAGCCACCAAGTAGCGACGTTGCTGCGCGCACCGATTGTCAGGGCGCACCTAAAGCTTGCGCCGCTGCTTTTACGGCGTCGAGTTGCTCGGGGAATAGTGGTGGTCGTACCGTGACACCGGCGTTGCCGATTTCCAATATGGTAGTCTGGCCTGGCGCGTAGGCAGGCCAACGAACGTTCGCCGAGGTTCCTGGCGCGCCGGTCTTGGCGAAATTTGTCCAGTAAGTCTGCATCGCTTCGGCGATCACTCGGTCCTCGGCGCTCGCTGCAGGAATGAGCCGGCCGCCCAAGCGCGTCGCCACGGCAGGCAACGCAGTAAAGACATAGGGCACTTCAGCGCCGTGAACCGCACCGGGTTCGGCGCCTCGCAAAGCTTTGGGGACATACGAAAAATAGTAGCGGAATATCGGCATGCCCGCATCCACGCCTTTATCCGCCAGATAGCGATCCGGCTCAGTCATCAGTGAAACAGTAGCCAGGTTGAACGCCGCCCGCATGGCATCGCCCTCTCCGAACAACTGGATCGCCTTTTCCTGAGAAATCCCGCTACGTTTGAAAACCGCGCTAGGATTGGCACTTATGACCAACGCAAAAAGGCTGGATTCAAAGCTGTTGCCGCCAAGCAGATAAGGAATTTTCATTTGGTGGCCTTTTGCAAAAGCCATATCGGTGCGTTCCCGAATAATGCGTCCGTCGATCATCGGCTTGGGTATGGCTGGATCAAGCAAAGTAACGGCTTCACCCAAAACTGCGTTCGTCGAAAGCGCCCGGAGGGCTGACGCGGTCCCGGCGCCGTCGCCGGTAATTCCTTGTCGAGTTGCAAACGCGATGCCGCTCGCTTCGGCGGTGGCCAGGGATGGCGGATCGGTTCGTCCGAAACCCGACTGGGCGATTGCCTTGACGAACAAACCCCTCGCTTCAGGTGTCGTCATCAAAATATTGACAGAAATCGCGCCCGCCGATTCGCCGAAGATAGTCACGTTCTCGGGATCACCGCCGAACGCAGAAATGTTCTTCTTGACCCATTTGAGTGCCGCAATTTGATCCTGTATTCCATAATTGCCGATTGGCTCGAGATTGGAGCGAACGTCGATTGCCGGGTGCGCGAAAAAGCCGAACCTTCCCAAACGATAATTGAAGCTGACCAGCACCACGTCCCTGCCGACGAACGGCGTGCCATTATAAAAGGGCGAGGCACTGGATCCGACAACGAAGCCACCACCATATATCCAGACCATGACCGGCAAGCGCTTGTGCAAATGATTGCGCTTCGTCCACACATTGGCGGTCAGACAATCCTCGCTCTGGGTGTTTCCTCCATCAAGACCGCTCTTAGCCTGAACGCACGACGCGCCGAACGCGGTGGCAGATCGAATGCCGGACCATTTGACGACCGGCTGTGGCGCTCGCCAGCGGAGCGATCCGACGGGCGGAGCGGCAAACGGAATTCCCTTAAATGCGGCGACGTCGCCTTCGAGCGTGCCCTGAATCGTTCCATCGGCTGTCATCACCCGATCCATCGACAATTGGTCCTTTGCCGAGACTTCCCTTGTCGCCATCGAAAGCACGAACGCGGCGAACCCCAGTCTGATCAGTTTACCCACGTTACTTCCTTCCTGTTACTGACAACGGGCCTTGCGCCGACGATGAGCAAACCACGATAGCCGGAGGCACTGCTTTGCGGTCAACAGACACGTCACCAGACGTGTTTGTCACTTGAGGCTACGCACGGGCAGCGCAAACGCCATGACGGAATCGCCGGTTTTTGTGCCGGTAAAAGCGTGACCTCCAGCAGCAATCACGACATATTGCCTTCCATGATAAATATAGGTCATCGGGGTTGCCTGCCCCCCGGCCGGAAGGCGACCTTTCCATAGCTCCCGGCCATTGGAGACATCGAAAGCGCGAAGATAATTATCGAGTGTGGCGCCCAGAAAGATCAGGCCGCCTCGGGTAATGGCAGGGCCGCCGACATTGGGCGTTCCAAACGGAAGCGCAATTCCCGCGGGGGCAAGGTCCCTCGTGGTTCCTATGGTCCTTCGCCAGACGATTTTTCCGGTCGAAAGGTCTACCCCTGCCATGACGCCCCATGGTGGCGGGCTGCAGGGCAAGCCCAAAGGCGAGGCAAGCATCCCGCGCGACATGGTGTAGGGCGCACCTTCCATTGGGGCCGCTTCTGCGCGGTCGGTAATGGGACCGGTTTTTCTGCGGTCCAACTCTTTCACGTTCAGTCGGGAAAAAGACGCGACATTGCTAAGATTCACCACCATTAAATTGCGACTGGCGTCGTAAGCCGCGCTGCCCCAATTGGCGCCTCCCCCGTAAAAAGGATAGGCCAGTGTGCCCTTGACGGTCGATGGGGTAAAAAGGCCATCGCCTCGCAAGTTCTTGATCTTGTTCGAGCAAGCCAGCTTGTCCCACAAGGTTATGCCAAATGCGTCGGCGGGGTTCAGCCGATCATTGACCAAAAGCGGAGTATTAACCGGGAAAGGCTGGGTCGGCGAGAGGACCTCTCCGGGGACACCGCCTTGCGGAACGGGCCTTTCCTCGACCGGTAGAAACGGTTTGCCGGTATCGCGGTCGAGAACGAAAACCATCCCGGTCTTCGTAACCTGGGCGACAACGTCATGCGCCTTCCCACCGCGCCAAACCTGATAAAGCCCCGGCTGGGCGGGGACATCAAAATCCCATAAATCGTGATGCACCGTCTGGAATTGCCAAATGACTTTCCCCGTTTCGGCATTCAGCGCGACGACGGAATTCGCATAGCGATTGTCACCCACGCGATTGCCGCCATAATAATCCGGGCTCGGGCTGGAGGTCGGAAGGAAAACCATTCCGCGTTCTTCATCCACCGAAATGGTCGACCAAATATTTGCATGACCCGTTCCTCTGGCGGAATTTCCTGCCCAATTGTCCGCTGCGGGGTCATTCGGATCCTGGGGTATAGGATTGAACTCCCATTTCAGGGCACCGGTGCGCGTGTCATAGGCATGAACCGTGCCCAGCGGTGCTTTAGTCCGAACGCTGTCGGTGATCGCCGACCCGGTAATGACGGTATTTCCTATGATGGCGGGCGCCGAGGTGATTTGATATTCTCCCGGCCACACCAAGGGTTCGCTTGGTCTTACTTGGACCTGGCCTTGTTGGCCGAAGTCGGGGCAGGGCTTCCCAGTAATCGCATCAAGGGCAATTAGTCGTGAATCTACTGTGCCCATAAATATCCGTGAGGCACATAGGCTGCCCACGCTGGACTGCGTTCCTTTCCAGTAGGATACGCCTCTGCAATTATACTGGTTGCCTGGTTTGCGGTCGGTCGAGATTTTAGGATCGAACCGCCACAATTCGGTTCCCTTTGCCGGATCGAGTGCAATAACCTGATTAAACTGGGTGCACAGGACAAGCATGTTTTCGACAAGAATGGGCGTGTTTTCGAAAGCCGACGATCTTCTAACATTTTCGTGCCCGCGAAAGGCGCCCGTGTGGAATTCCCAAGCTGTTTCCAGATTTTGGACATTGGCCGGGGTAATCTGGTCGGCCGCCGAAAAACGTGTTCCTTTCCCGTCACCCCCATAGGCTGCCCAGCCTGTGGTGAACCCGCCCGGCAGCGGCCTCACAATCTCAGCCCGGCCGTCGATCGTGAGATCTTTGGTTAGGCCCAACATATTCCAGAATGCCGACCCCCCAAGAAAACTGATGGCAATGAAGGCGCCGACAAGAATGGCGAAGAGTTTGATTCGGGTTCGTTTCATACTGAGACTATCACGATCCGTAGAACCCGACCATTCGAGCCGCGCCGCGCAAAGCCTTGCCCGTCAAAGGGGTTTTATCCGCACGAAAGCGGAACTGCCGCCCTCTATCGTCGCCGAGGGATATTGTGAATAACTGGTCCAAACGGTCCCGTCCTTGCCGAAATTTATTTCGCGGCAAAAGGTGACATGGCTGGGGAGCTGATACGTCACGACTTTTCCCGTTGCCGGATCGAGATGCATCATCGTGTCCGAATTGGTGCCGCAGGCCCAGACGCTATCATCGCGGGGATCGACGGCAAGCGCATAAACCGCGTCTCCCTTGCCCGTCGGCAAATCGAAGCGCGTGAATTTGTTCGCAGCTGGGTCGTATTTGTAGATATTTCCTTCCGCATAGGAGGGGATCCACAAATTCCCCTTCGAGTCCGACCGGAAACGCCGGGGACCGCCAAAGGGCGTACCGATCATTTTAAACTTTTTTGTCTTTTTGTCGAAATAGCCGATGCGGCGACTGTTGAACTGGCTGAACCAGATTTTGCCATCGGGCGTGACGGCAATACCGTAAGGGATAGCGTTAATTTCGTCCTGCGCGGCGATAACATCGTTACCTGCGCGCTGCTTCAGCATCTCCTGCATGGCGCGTGCGGGATTGGCCGCGTCGGCTTGAACTTGTGTGCGCGTTGGCATTGCGTAGAGGACAATCTTGTCCGTTACAGGGTCGATCGTTCCAAGCTGATTCGTATGGCTGACCGTAAACCAAAGCTGCCCGTCTTTGTCGAACCGCATGGTGTGCGGATACAGGCCGGCAGCGTATGACATCTCATACACCTTCATCTTGTTAGTGGTGACGTCTAGGCTCGCAATCATATTGCCCAAGGCATAGGTGAACCACATTTTTCCATCGGGACCCTGCAACACCGTATGCAGCAGCAACGGTGAGCCCTCGGGCCGGTTCTTTGGCCTGAGGTCGGCCAACTCCTTGATCTCGTTGGTTTTCGGATTCAGGCGCCAGATGTTGCTGCCAATTGTGTCTACGCCATAGATATTCCCGTCGGGACCGACGGCAACGTCGTGCATGCTGTGCGTACTGTCTTTCAGTCGCCATTCGGTAATTTCGACGTGGGTGGCCGTGCCGCTCGGCGCGTCGGGGATACGCGGCATCCCCAGCTTTCCCTGATAATCAAACGCGGCGGTCAGCGCATCGGCCATGCCGTCCCGGGTTTCCCGGGTCAGCAGGGCACGCGTGCCCTTGTTTGCCATGCGCTCATAAACGCCAGCCCAATCGGCGCGCCCCTTGTGAATGCGGGTATTGGGATAGCCCATCTGGTGACACATCATGCACTGCACGCGAAACTCCGTATTCATGCGGGCGGTGGGCACGTTGATCCGCTCGGCCCACACGTTCGCTGGCAAGTCCGCGAGCAATTGTTCCTGAGATGCAGGCACCAGGCTTGCCTCAATCTCTTTCATGCCTGGTTTCAGATCGAGCAACTGATCGGCAAAACCGACGTGGCGGACACGAACCTTGTTTTCATCGCTGGCAATTTCGGGAAAACCGACCCGGCCGTCCTTGTCGGTATACCGGGTGGTCAGTCGCAGTTGGCTGTTGTCCACCACGGTTACCAGCGCGCCTTCGAGCGGCGCACCCTTGTCGTCCATGATTTTGGCTATGAATTTGGCATTTGACATTTCGCCGACGCGGCCGGAGCCAGCGTCATTCATGCCGTTTTGACATGCCGCAACGACCAAAAGGCTTGCGCTCGCAAACGCTGTCCAGGGTGTTTTAGTGCGCATTATCAGCTCATCCCGTTTTGATCGTTGCGGAGAGGTCTCCTCGTTCCCGTAGTCAGGTCAGAACTTAAAACGCCCCGTTATTCCGTAGGTTCTCGGGTCGTTTGGATAGCCTGTCACACTGCCAGGCTGCGCAACAGCATCGCCGACCGCAGTGTAATAACGTGTGTTGAAAAGGTTGCGGGCGTAAACAGATAATTCGAATCCGCTGTTCAGCGCGAGCGTTGTTGACGCATTCACCAGATTGACTTCACGAGTGAACATTTTCGCAGCAGCAAACCCGGCGGCTTGTGAGAACCCCGAAAAACCCCGGACGATCTGGACTTTTGACTCGTGCAGATAGTCCATTCGGAGCGACAGCTTGGTGCCGTCGTTGAATTGATGTGTGTAGGATCCGCCAGTCGAAAATGAGAATGTCGGAATGCCGGTCGGCTTCTCTCCCGACAAGTCGCCGTAAGGTGATCCAGTGAAAGAGTCATATCTATTGTGGAGATAGGTCATCGCGAAGAAAAGACTAAGTGGTTTGACTGGATTGACTGTCACATCCAGTTCGGCGCCGCGCGCAGTCCTGCTGCCCGCATTGGTCAACGCAAAACCAGTGCCCGTAAATGCTACGCTTTGAAAACCTTTGATCTGCTGATCAAAGACAGCAAGGTTGAAGGAGCCAAAATGAAAATTGCCCTTCAGGCCAACTTCGAAAACTCTTGAATTTTCAGGACCTGCAAAACGTGTGCCGGTGGTCAGGTTCGGCAACGCAAGACCTGCGTCACGGACGGGGGAAGACGGTGGCGGCGGACTAGACGCCGGCGATCCCGGGATGAATATGGACGCCGGTGGACGGGAATCCTGCGAGACGTTGAATGAACTCGCCTTGAATCCGGTTGCGTATGAAACATAGCCGTTGAGATGGTCGGAAAACTTGTAGGCGGCGCGCGCCGTATAGGACAGCTTGCCGTCCCTTGTCTTGCCGCTCTCCACCGCATTTGGAAAATTCAGGAACGGCGGCAGGAATTGCAGTCCTTGAAGGGGAAGCAGCGGGTTGGCCGAGGTGTTGGCCAACGCCGGCGGCACACCGAGTGCGACTCCCAGCGCAACCAGATCGATCGCCGAAAAGGCATCGGTCGTAATTACGTTGGAAATCGCGTCCTTTTCATCCTTGGTATACGCCAGCCCGCCCGTCAGGGTAATTCGGTCGGTAACCTTGTAATCGACTGTGCCGAACACCGAATAGGTTCGGTCGTTCACGCGATAGTTGTTCGTGTCACCAACGCCGGGCTGCGTGAAGGTGTTGACCGGGAGGCCAAGGATACTCTCTACGGCCCTGATGCCGCCCTGTGATAGTATGTTAAGATAAGGCCTGGCATCCCTGCCAAACAAATTGCGATCTTGGTGCTTTAGTTTTTCATTATAATAAAAACCGCCGACGACAAAATTTAATGGTCCATCGAAATTAGAGACAAGCCGCAGTTCTTGCGAGAATGTATTGATGTTTGTGTCCGTCAGATTGTCACCCAATATGTCAGCCGGGCCCAAGTCGCCGTCGCTGATAGAATTGGATTTGAATTCTCGATAGGCGGTGATTGACGAAATTGTCAGGTGTCCCAAGTCGTAATCGATATGGCCGGAAGTCCCGTAATTCTCGATCAGGTTTCGTGCGACGATGTTGTTGCGGGTGGTATCAGAAAAGGGCATATTCTGAATGATGTGGCCGCCCGAGGCGATGGCGTCGATAGCGGGGCCCGTAGGTCCATAAAGCGCATAGACGGAAATGCAGCAATTTTCGTCTATCTTGTCGTAATCTGCAATTAAACGGATCTTTAAAGCGTCGGTGGGGTGGAACAATAACTGTCCACGAACGCCGTAACGATTGCGATCGTTGAATTTCGCGCGGGTATTCAAGTCGCGTGCATAACCGTCGCGGCTATTGTAATTTCCCGACAGCGAGAATGCTACCTGACTAGTGATCGGCCCGGTCACGTCGCCCTTTAGGACGACTTGGTTGAAGTTGCCGTAGGTTGCGGAAACCGAGCCGCCATACTTGAATTTCGGCTCTTGCGTGATCACGCTGACCACGCCTGCGGAAGCATTCTTGCCGAAGAGGGTGGATTGCGGCCCGCGCAGAACCTCTACCCGCTCCACATTTGGAAGGTCGCTGACCTGAGCGCCTCCGCGCGGCCGATAAACGCCGTCAATGAAAACGCCGACCGACGGCTCGATACCGGGGTTGCTGCCGCCGTTGCCGAAACCACGAATGCTGAAGCTCGTACTGATAAGATTTTCGTTTTGAGATACAGCCAGTGATGGGACAAGCGTTTGAATATCGAGCAAATCGCGAATCTGTGCGTCTTCGATTGCTTTCTTGCCAACGACAGACACCGCTATTGGCGTTTCCTGAAGTGTGGTTTCGCGTTTGGTCGCGGTCACGATGATATCATTAGGGTCGTTGGCTTCGGTGCCTTTAGCGACGCCCGGATTACCTGAATTTTGAGCCAAGGCCGGGCTGCTCACCGCAAGCGCCAGCAACGAGCCTCCCAAAAACTGCGTGATACGCATAATCGTTCCCCTCCCTTTTACGCCACCTGCTCGTTCAGCACGTGGTCATTTTGTAAATCTATTTCATATTCGATATTCTGGAACAAGCTAGAAAAAGCGCCTGACCAATTAATTGCATTTGCGTTTGTGAAGCGGGGGTGAGTGAGAACGTCGCGGCCGTCGCACGATGGGCATTCGGGCAAATCGCGGGTCGTCGTGTATAACGCAGCGAAACCCTAGGTTTTTCAATTCGACGGACGATCCGGCATCTGTAGACCGGCGTAACGGCAAGGTTAGCGACGGTGGAGCGGCGCTCGCAAGATAAGCAGGCTCACTGGCCGGACGCAGGCTGCAGTCCGCCGAACAGCCGAAATGCACTTGATCCTACGCTATGGAGCCAATGCGTTTTGAGGGCGCGCAAGGCTGTTCAAGCTTGCCACACAAATTGAATCCATCAGCCGATCAGATGTCATGCCCTTGATGGAGGGCACCCACTTGGCAAGCCAAATGAGCATTCCCAGGAGAAGTTGCACAACCACCTTTGGTTCGCAGGGGACAACCGTACCGTCGCTGATGCCTTCTTCAAGGAAGCGCTCAAACATGTTCGTTAACCGCTCGATCCATTCGCCGACGTGTTCGCGCTGCGCAACCGCGAGAAAGGAATAGTCCCCGAAGTAGAGCTGCGGTCCGTTATGCTCGGCGTCGTGAAGCATGCCTGCGATGAACAGCTTTAGCTTTGCAAAGCCTGACGTGCCATCAGCTTCGGCCTCGCCGAGTAGGCGTTCGAATATTTCGAGCGAGTGTATCTGGCACGCGTAAGCCAGCGCCTGCTTATTCTCGAAATAATAATAGAGCGTCGCATCGCGAAGATCCAGGCCAGCTGCAATCTCGCTCATTGTCGCTAGCGCGTAGCTCTTGACGTTGATCACCTTGATCGCAGCACGAATGATCGCAGCGCGCTTTCGATCTGACTTTCGCTGTTGATGCGAGATTGCGGGTTTAGGTGAGACGGGCGCGGCCATGCGTGCTCGTAGCCGATCAACTGGCTGCCACAAGCTCCAATTTTCCAGCTGTCATAAATATTTAAGGGCGCAATAGGATTGGTTATTTCGCGACCAACGTCTCGGCCAGCCATTTCAGCGTGCAGACTTGCGCCTCGCGCGTTGCGCTCACGAAGCATCCGCCCTGAACGCGATCGCCTCCACCTCGATCAACCATTCGGGCATTACCAGCGCCGCCACCGCGATCAGCGTCGACGCGGGACGGGCGCCTTGTAGAAACGGCTCACGGATGCTTGCCAGGGATCGCGCATTGCCGATGTCGGTGAGATATGTTGTAATCTTGACCGAGTCATGGATGGTCATGCCGTCCGCAGCCAGGATTGCAACGATGTTGCGCCAGCATTGGCTCGCTTGCTCGGCAAAGGTGCGGGGCGTCTTTCCTTCGAGGCTAATGCCGAGTTGCCCCGATACGTATAGCGTCCGACCTGTGCCGCGGGTTGACACTGCATGGCTGTAGGCACCCAGGGGCGGATGAACGCCCTGCGGCACGATGGCTTGGTTGGTCATGGCTGTTCTCCGATCGCGTGGTTCTCGCGGCGCGAGACATGGCTGGTGATCAAACCCGCAGATACCGAAAATACCACACCTCATGCCCCAGCCGCCGCGCCTTGCGTTCGTAGCGGGTCTCGACCCAGTCATCGGGGCGCGTCAGGAAATCGTGGGCGGCTTCGACCTGCCATGCAAAATCGCGCCGCGCGCCCATGATCATCATCGCGTGGGCGACATAGATCGGGTGATCGGTCCCGAACCGAAACTCCCCGCCGGGTTTCAGCTTGGCGGCAATCATGTCGATCGGGCCGGTGTTCATGAACCGCCGCTTGGCATGACGCGCCTTTGGCCACGGATCGGGGTGGAGCAGATAGACCGTCTCCAGCGACGCATCGGGCAGGCGGTTCAGCACGTCAAGCGCATCCCCCATATGCAGCACGACATTGGTCAGGCCGCGTTCGTCGATATGCTGCAAGGCACCGACCATCCCGTTCAGGAACGGTTCGCAGCCGATAAACCCGCTGCCGGGCCGCATCCCCGCCTGTCCCGCCAGATGCTCGCCCGCGCCAAACCCGATCTCGAGCTCCAGCGGGCGATCGTCACCGAACAGCGCGACCGCGTTCAACGGCCCATCGGGCACCGACAGTTGCGGCAGCAATTCCTCGACCAGCGCCGACTGCCCGCCGCGCAGCTTGTGCCCCATGCGCCGTCCGTACAGCCTGCCGATGGTAAGTGGGTCTGACATCGGTGCGCGTATAGAGCGTGTTGCGCACAGGTCGAGCGCCGCGCCCGAAAACAAATTCCGACCGCCCGGCAACCATGGCCAGACCCCCTCGTTCATCTCATGACTTATGCGAGGAAATCCAGATGGCGACCAAGGACAAGACCCCCCCCAATACCGTTAAAAACACCGTGACCACCACCACCGGCAACGGCGGGGAGACGCACCAGACCAACAGCGGCCCTTATATCACCACCAACCACGGCCTCGCGATTTCCGACAATCAGAACTCGCTGAAGGCGGGCGCACGTGGTCCCGCGCTGCTTGAGGATTTCGTCCTCCGCGAAAAAATCTTTCACTTCGACCATGAACGCATCCCCGAACGGATCGTCCATGCCCGCGGTTCGGGGGCGCACGGCTATTTCGAATGCACCGCCGCCATTCCCCAACTGACCAAGGCCGGCCTGTTCCAGAAAGTCGGCGAACAGGTTCCCGTATTCGCGCGCTTTTCGACAGTGGCGGGCGGCTCGGGTTCGGTCGATACCCCACGCGACGTCCGCGGGTTCGCCGTCAAATTCTACACGCAACAGGGCAATTGGGATCTGGTCGGCAACAACATCCCGGTCTTTTTCATCCAGGACGCGATCAAGTTTCCCGACCTGATCCATTCGGTCAAGATGGAGGCCGACAAGGGCTATCCGCAGGCCGCCTCCGCCCATGACACGTTCTGGGACTTCATCTCGCTGATACCCGAATCGACGCACATGATCATGTGGGCCATGTCCGATCGCACCCTGCCGCGCTCGCTAAGGATGATGGAGGGGTTCGGCGTCCACACGTTCCAGATGGTCAATGCCAAGGGCGACGTTACCTTCGTCAAGTTCCATTGGCGTCCGAAGCTCGGCGCGCAGTCGACCTGCTGGGACGAGGCGGTCAAGATCGCGGGTGCCGATCCCGACTTTCACCGTCGCGACCTGTTCGAGGCGATCGAGCGCGGCGACTATCCCGAATGGGAACTATCGCTGCAGGTCTTCGACGAGGAATTTGCCGCGTCGCTGCCCTATGATGTCCTCGATTCGACCAAGATCATCCCGGAGGAGGTCCTGCCGTTGCAGGTCATCGGGCGCATGGTCCTGAACCGCAACGCCGACAATTTTTTTGCCGAAACCGAACAGGTCGCTTTCCTGCCGACCAACGTCGTTCCCGGCATCGACTTTTCGAACGATCCCTTGTTGCAGGGTCGGCTGTTCTCTTATCTCGACACGCAGAAGTCGCGGCTCGGGACGACCAACTTCCACCAGATCCCGATCAACGCCCCGAAATGCCCGTTCGGCAACTTCCAGCGCGACGGCATGATGCAGACGATGGTGCCGAAGGGCCGGGCGAATTACGAGCCCAACAGCCTTGGCGAAGCGGGTGAGGACGGTGGCCCGCGAGAGGCTCCGCAGACCGGCTTTACGACCGTGCCGACGAACGACGAGCGCAACGACCCGACGCAGAAACTGCGGGTCCGGTCCGAATTGTTCGCCGATCACTACAGTCAGGCGCGGATGTTCTTCCGATCGCAGGCGCCCATCGAACAGGCGCATCTGGCCTCGGCCATCGTCTTCGAATTGTCGAAGGTGGCGCTGGAGCCGGTGCGTTTGCGGATGATCGCCAACCTGCGCAACGTCGACGAGGGTCTGGCGCAGCGCGTTGCCGACGGGCTGGCGATGGACCTGCCCGCCGCATCGAAGGCGGCGCGGGCCCCGTTCGATATGGATACATCCGACGCGCTTTCGATCGTCAAGAAGGGCGACCCAATCATGCCTGGTCGCAAGGTCGGCATCCTGTTCGACGAAGGATCCGACAAAGCCGAGATCGACATGGTGTTCAAGGCGGTCGAGGATGCGGGCGGCAGCGCGCTGCTGATCGCGCCGAAAGTGGGCGGCATCTCGGTCAAGGGCGGCATTCTGAAGGCCGACGGCCAGCTTGCCGGTTCGCCATCGGTCCTGTTCGATGCGGTCGCGATCATCCTGACCGAAGCGGCTGCGGCCAAATTGTCGAAGGAAAGCGCGGCAGTGCAGTTCGTCATGGACGCTTACGCCCATGTGAAGACCATCGGCCACAATAAAGGCGCGCAGGCGTTGCTCGACAAGGCCGGGGTGGAGCCCGACGACGGCGTGGTGGCGCTTAAGGACTTCGCCGACGTCGCCCCAAAACGCCACTGGGATCGTGAGCCCAAAGTGCGGACGCTGGCCTAAGCAAGGGGAGGGTTCTTCCCAACTCTCTCCCCTCGGGGGGAGCGGGTTGGGGCGAGGGTTTTCCTAACGGACAAGCGCCACCCTCAAAAAAGAACCCTCATCCCGCTTGCTACGCAAGTCGCCCTTTCAAGGGGAGAGGGAAGCGGCAGGCCCCGACCTGCACCAAATTGACGACCAAGCTATCACCGTCACCGCGGCGAAGGCCGGGGTCTATACGGGCGTCCGAAAATACCCATCCCTACAAAAATGCGCGCACGTCCAAAAACTTACGCACCCGTCCCCAGACCGTGCACCAAACCCGACAGCCGTATAGGCTCCGGCCTCCGCCGGGGTGACGGATTGGCCGATTACCCCAGTTCAGCCCGCAACTGATCCACCAGATCGGTCTTCTCCCAGCTGAAAAAGTCCCCGTCCGCCTTGCGTCCGAAATGCCCGTAAGCCGCGCTCGGCTGATAGATGGCCTTATTCAGACCCAGATGCGTGCGGATGCCCTTGGGCGTCAGGCGCACCAATTTGGGCAGGGCCGCCTCCAGGACGGCCTCGTCCACGGTCCCCGTCCCATGCAGGTCGACATAGACCGACAGCGGCTCGGCCACGCCGATCGCATAGGACAATTGGATCGTGCAGCGCCGCGCCAGGCCCGCCGCGACCACGTTTTTGGCCAGATAGCGCGTCACATAGGCGGCCGAACGATCCACTTTGGTCGGATCCTTACCCGAAAACGCGCCGCCGCCATGCGGTGACGCGCCGCCGTAAGTGTCCACGATGATCTTGCGCCCGGTAACACCGGCATCGCCATCAGGGCCGCCGATCTCGAACCGGCCGGTCGGGTTGACGTGGATCACCGTGCTGTCGGTGATGAAACCGTCGGGCAGCACGTCCCTGAACACGCCGATCACATAGTCGCGGAGGGTGGCATATTTGGCTTCGTCGCCGCCGCTCTCGCCATCGCTTTCCCACGGCAGGCAATAATCGACCGCGTGCTGCGTCGAAACCACCAGCGCGGTCGCCTCGACCGGCACTTCGTTTTCATACCGCAGCGTCACCTGGCTCTTGGCATCGGGTTCCAGAAAGGGGGCCACGCCCGAATGACGGTCCGCCGCCATCCGCTCCAGGATCTTGTGCGAATAATAAAGCGTTGCGGGCATCAGGTCGGGCGTCTCGTCGGTCGCGTAGCCGAACATAATGCCCTGGTCGCCCGCACCCTCGTCCTTGTTGCCGCTTTCATCGACGCCCTGCGCGATGTGCGCCGACTGCGGGTGGAGGTAGTTTGCGAACTCCAGCGTGTCCCAGTGAAAGCCGTCCTGTTCGTATCCGATTCTTTTGACCGTGGCGCGTACTGCAGCCTCGATCTCGGCGAGTGCCCCATCGGCCCAGTTGCCGTCGGTGTCGATCATCCCGTTGCCGCGAACTTCGCCTGCCAGAACAACGCGTTGCGTCGTCACCAGCGTCTCGCACGCCACGCGCGCCTGCGGGTCCTTGGCCAGGAACAGATCGACCACCGTGTCCGAAATCTGGTCGGCGACCTTGTCGGGATGACCTTCGGAAACACTCTCGGAAGTAAAGAGGAAGCTTGAACGCATGGGGTGTCCTGTGCAGATATAAAGGAAACTTTATGTCCGGCCCTTTAACGACGTCGCCAGCCAATCGCAACGCCCGTCAGTCCCAAGAAAAATGCGAATGCGATGGAGAGAATGTTTCCATATCGCGCGAACGGGGTTGGTGAAATGACTGCGGGGATGGTCGTCTTGATAAAGCCCGCCTTGCCCATCGGCAGCGCGGTGACAATACGGCCATTGGCGTCGATGACCGCCGAAATCCCGGTCGGTGTCGCGCGCACGATCGGCATTCCTTCTTCCAGCGCGCGCATCCGGGCCTGCGCCAGATGTTGCGGCGGCCCCCATGCCCCGAACCACGCATCGTTCGACGGATTGAACAGGAAATCGGGGCGATGGGCGCTGTCCACGACCTGTCCGGAAAAGATGATCTCGTAACAAATCTGCACGCCGATCTTGCCAAAGCCGGGCAGGGGATAGCTCAGCGGGCCGGGGCCGGGCAGGAAATCAAGGTCGCCGGGGACCAGTCGCGACAGGCCGATGGCCGACAATATCGGCCGCATCGGCAGATATTCGCCATAGGGGACCAGGTGCGACTTGTCGTAGCGGGCGATCAGTTTGGCGTCCGCCGTCATCGCAAACAGCGAATTGCTCGCCGCGGTCACGTCGCCCTTGTCGTTATAGACCAGCGCGTCGCCGCCGGTCATGATGACGTCGTTCGGCCCCATCAGTTTGGCGATCCGCTCGCGCGCCCAGCGTTCCTCCTCCAGGAAATAGGGGACCGCCGCCTCGGGCCACAGGATCAGGCGCGGGGTGGCGCCCGGCGGGCCGGTCAGCCGGGTCAGCGCCTGAAAATTACGCGCGTCATAGGCCGGGTCCTGCTTGACCGCTTGGCCGATATTGGCCTGCACCACGCGGATCTGGCGGGTCGTCGTGCCCGGATCGGACACCGTGATGAGCCAGCCGACCAGGGGCAGGGCGACGAGCGTGCCGGCGCCATAGGGCCACAGGCGGCGGCGGTCGTGC
This sequence comes from Sphingomonas sp., assembly GCF_025353885.1. GTDB lineage: Bacteria > Pseudomonadota > Alphaproteobacteria > Sphingomonadales > Sphingomonadaceae > Sphingomonas_O. Next base: position 68,918 of record NZ_JANXNX010000113.1, read on the forward strand.
CACACCAGCATGGCCAGCCCCGCGACCAGCATGACCAGCCCCGACAGCCCATAGGTCCCGATCCACCGCGCGAATCCCGCCACCGGCGTCGTTAGCCAGATCATGCCGATCGGGTTCCACGCAAATCCGGTAAACATCGTCGCGCGCAGATATTCGGTCAGCACCCACGCAAATGCAAAGAACAGCACGAACGCCACCGGCTGCCTGCGCCCGCGCCACGCCACCCCCGCCGCCATCGCCGGATAGACCGCCAGGTAGAATGCCAGCGCGACGACCGCGACATATCCCAACCATGTCGGCATCGTCTCCTGAAACCGGAACGCACCCGCTATCCAATTGAGACCAATGACAAAATTTCCGAACCCGAACCAATATCCGCGCGCCAGTGCGCCGCGCAGGTTGGGCGCATCGCGGGTCAACGAGATGATCAACCAACCAGCGAACAGCGTCACCGGCCACAGGTTCAGCGGCGCGAATCCGATTGCCGAAATCAGACCGGCGGTCAGCGCGAGAAGCTTTGGATGACGGGTCACAGCAACGCGCTATCGCCGCGAACCGTGACAGGTGCAACTCCTGCCGCACTTCGCTATCAGGCCCCCCATGTCCATCCTCCTCGCCCTTGCCGCCGCCGCGGTGTCGCCCGCCCAGTCCACCGACATCCGCTGTGTCGCCGGGCTTGCCATCGTCGCGAATGAACAAAAGCGCGGGAGCGGGTGGGGTGACTATCCCGACGTCGGCGACGACGGCGCGGACTTTGCCGGCGTGGTTGGCGGGGACGTGATGAAAACCACCGGCAAGACCCGCGAGCAGGTCCGCGACCTGATCCTCGCCGCCGTCGCCGACCTGCAAAAGGCCAAGACCCTCGATCGCGCCGAAATCGACAAATGCGCGATCCGGATGCACGCCCGGATACCGACGCCTCCGGTCCCGACGATGCCACGCTGCGCGGCCATCATGGCACTGGCCTATGAGGCGGTGAAGACCCGCGATGGGCTGACCAAGGATGCCAAGGACCTCGCGACGCTCGCCGCAGTGCTGACCTACCGGGCGAAGGAGGAGGCCATTTCGGTTGGCAGGAGCGAGGCCGAGGCTGACGCGCTGCTGGGCGCCGAGCGCGCCAAGGCAGCGAAAACCGGCGGCGCTCCAGAAGCCGAACTCCGGGCCTGCGCGACCCTCGCCGCCCCGGCCGGAGCCCGCTAGGAAGAGGCGACGATTACCGGCGACGCCTTTTTCAAAACCATCTCATCATTGTCGTGCGTCGGCGTCCCGATCCGTCGCCAGACCCGGGGCGCACCGATGGTCTGTTTACGCAGCCAGACATATTTGACCTTCGCCCACGGCAGGACCCGGCGCGTCATACTGTCGAGCACTCGATCGCCATCGTCGAGCTGCGCGACCAGCACGGTATGAAGCCCAAAGCTGCGGCGATAGGCGACCGCCAGAAACAACCGGTCGGACGGAAACCCACCATCGATCAGCCGCATCCGTTTTTCGATCGCCAGATCCTCGCAGTCACCCACGGGGTTGCGCCCGGGCTCCGGCCGCTGCCACCGTTCTTCGACGCCTGTGGCATCGAAGTCGCTGATCTGTGTGATGTCGTTGTTGACGATGGCATTGATCCGGTCGACCATCTTTTTCTGGAGCTTCGGGCCGATGGCCTCCTTGGCAACGGGGGAAACCGCGGTCCTTACGCAGGGCGTAAAACTTCCGAGGGTGACAACAGGCAGGGGCGCGGCAAAGGCGTCCTTCGGGTTCACCAGCAGTGGCTGCAGGACCGGTCGCCATGTTCCGACACCGGCAGCTACCGGCAATGAGGAAGTGATGCACCCCGCCTGAAAACCGACTGACAGGGCGCGGATTTCGGTTGTGTCGTAAACCTTGCCCGCACCCGGTCGGGTCACCGCGGACTGGGCGGTGATGGTCGCTGGTCGCGCCAGGCCGACATCGCAGAGCGCTGCGTCGCGGAGGCACATGTCCTCGAACCCAAGCGGTGCCTCGGCAACGTCGCCATCGGGCATGAACGTCCCGATCGCCTTAGCCGCCGCCCGGCCCGCTGGCAGCGCTGTGGCCAGCGTCGCCGCAAAAAATCGCACGAATAATTCGGGTTTGAAAGACATTGACTGCTCCGGAAGAACAACTTCGTCCTCCCACAAACCTTCAAAGATTTTGCTAATGCGCGATGAAAATTCGTATCGATCCGGCGGCAAATCACGGGCAAGCGAAATTTCCGAGTTCGCGGCGATATTTACCGTGTAGAGTGGGGCATGGGGAACGAGGTGGTAGCCGGGCGTGTGATCGATACTGGACCGAAGTGGAGCAAAGGCGGGGGGAACTGGATCCCGGTCGGGGCAGTGTTAGCGATTTCCAGCGGGATGCTGTTCAACGGCTATAACAGCGCTTCGGGGCAGGCCATCTCGGCCATCGTCAACTGCGTCCTGTTGATCGTCTTGCTGGTCGTCGCGCCGCTGGATGCCTGCCGCATGAAGCGCACCGTGCCGGTCCTCGTGCTTATCGCGCTGGCCAGCGCATGGGCCGTTTTCGCAAGCGGGTTCCCCGTACTGGGTGCGGGACCCGGGCTGCCCCGACCCTTTACGCCCGATTTCCTTGAGATCGGCGTGCTGAGCCAGATCGGCGGCGTGGCTGCTCTGTATTGCGGCGTGATGATCGCGGGCAGATTGCGATTTCGCCAGCGGGCCATCGACTGGCTGATCATGGTCGCGTGCCTCTACCTGATATTCGGGCTGGCGATCCGGGCGGTCGGGACCGATGGACTGTTGTCATTCTGGACGGTCGAGCGCGATGGCAGGTTTCAGGGAACGATCGGCAACGTCAATGTCACTGCAGCGGTTGCGGGGGTCATCGCGACCCTGGCGCTGTCGCAGCTATTCCTCCTGTTGGCGCAATCGTCGCATCATCTGTTGCGGCGTGGGCTGGCCATCCGGGCGGGGCTATATTGCTTCGGCTTCCTGCTGGCGCTGGGCACGGCCTTTGCCACGGCGTCGCGCTTCACCAACGTGCTGACCATGATCCTGCTGATCGTGGTCGGGGTGCTGGGCGGATTGCGGGCCCGTCATGTGCTGCGACCCCTGCTCCCCATTCTGATCCCGACGGGGGCGGTCGTGCTATTGCTCGTCGCCCGCTTTACCGGATTGTTGGTCGAGCGCCTGGATACGATCTGGGGCGGGATGGGATTGCGGACGATGCTGTGGGGGCACTATCATGATGTCGCGCGGTTATCGCCACTCTATGGCTATGGCTGGGGATCGTTTCCCACGATCAACGGTCACTTTCCCGGCACCATCCAGTTTGCGCAAGCTGCATGGACGGTCAACTCTGCCCACAACATCCTGCTCCAGCTTTGGCTGAATGCCGGTTTGCCCTATCTGCTCCTGATCGTCGCGGCCTTCTTGTGGGGCGCGCGACAGGTCGGCAACGGCTTGGCGGGGAAATGGACGATCGACGAGATTGGCTTGGCAGCGGCCATCGGACTCATCATCGCGTGTTCGATGATCGATATCCTGCTGGATGTTCCCGCCACGATAACATTGGCACTGTTTATCATGGGACTTTTATGGGGTGATGCGATTGTTCGCTCCGAAGTCGGCATCGCCGCCGCGACTGGCGAGCCAGCGCAGGATGAACGGTTTGTACGCCGCTGAACCGCGCGCAAGGTCAAAGACCATCGTGCGCGACTGATCGTCGATCCGGGTGAGCCAGACGGCTTCGTTGATGACGCGCCGCCGGGTTTCGGGATTGAGGGCGAGCCAGTAGCGCAGGCCATATTGGACGCGCCACGCCGCCGCGGTGCGCAGATAGGGGGTCTGGGCATAGCTTTGCTCGAGCGCACGACGGGTCGCAACCGTGTCCTCGCCGTCACGCAAGACATGCACGAACGCCGCGACAATTTCGATTTCCCCCCAGACCGGCCTGACTGACCTGGCCATTGTCAGTTCGGCGCGCGCGCGATCCAAAGCCGCACTACGGTCGCCCGGTGTCCCGGCTGACTGCGCCCCCCGCGCCAGATACAGGGCATCGTTGACGCGCGCGCGGGCAGGATAGGCCGCACCGGCGGGGCGGACCGGGAGCGAGGTAGCAATGCCCTGGCCCGCAAACAGGTGCGACTGACGTTCGACGCGCTGCTGCGACAAGACGACAAGGCTTTCACGATCGATGACGAATGCCGCGCGGCCGATCACGATCAGTAAGCCGAGAATAACGATCGTCCGGGCCGTGCCCAGCCCGACAATATGCCGCGCCAGTGCCGGACTAACGCCCCCCTGTGGGCGCGTCCTCCGGGGATCAGGCCTGCTGGTAATACGAGGAATATTTCTTGGAGTAATACAGCCCACCGATAGCCTCTGCCGATGAGTCGACCATCGTATAGAGCACGCCAACCAAGTTCGCACCATCGGAGCGTAACCACGAAATTGCCGACGATGCGGCGGCGGCGGGGGTCGAATCCCATTTCACCGCCAGCGCCGTAGCATCGGCCAAAACGGCGAGGAACCGACCGTCCGCCAGACCGACCAGCGGCGGAAGGTCGAGCACGATATGCTCATATTTCTGTCGCAGACCGGCCAGCAGCCGTTCGAAATTACCACCACCGAACAGGTCTTCGGAACTGAAATAAGGGGCCAGCACCAGCAAATGATCAAGCCCCGGGACATCGCCCGGCGTGATCGCCTGTTCGACCGCCGCCTCGCCGTGCAGGACTTCGACGATCCCCGCCGTCGTGGCGGGTGTGCCGACCGAGAAGCGCATGGCCGCGCGCCGCACGTCGCATTCGATGAGCAGGGTCTTGGCATTGTTGACCGCTAGGGTGCGCGCAAACGAAAGCGCCGTCGTCGTCTTGCCCTCGCTCGGCAAAGCAGAGGTAATGGCAATAACCTGCGGCGGTTTTGCCGACCGCACGCCCAAAATTGCGGCCCGCGCGATGCGGAGCGACTCGGCAAAAAGCGACGTCGGTCGCTCCAGGAGCAGGTTTGCCGGATTGGTCGTCTTTGGAACCTTCGGAATGGCGGCCAGCACCGGCACGCCAAGCTGGGTCTCGACGTCCTCAGTCGTCCGCAACCCCGTAACCAGCATTTCCTGCACCGCGATGGTTCCGGTTCCGGCACCGAGCGCGACGATCAGCGCTAGCGCAAACAGCAGGGGCTTGTTCGGGGAAGTCGGGGACGGTGGTGGCAGGGCGCGGTCGACGATTTCGGCCTGGGCGAATGAACCTTGCGCCGTCTGCGTGCTTTCAAGCGACATTTGCGACATCCGGTCGAACAGTGCGCGCTTGGCGGTGGCCTCGCGCTCCAGGCTTTCGGCCAGGACAGCGTTGCGGGTGTTGGTCGCCTGTTGCGATTCAAGCTGATTCATCGACCCGGACAAGCTGTTGGAGCGGGCTTCGGCTGCCGACGCGGTGGCGCGCAACGAACCGATGACGCGCGCGGTTTCCTCCTTCAGCTGCGAATCGATCGAGGCCAGCTGATCGCGAACGCGGACGCTTTCGGGATGCCGCTCACCATAGCGCGCCTGAACTTCGCCCATGTTGCGCAGTATCTCGGTGCGCTGGCGGCGCAGGTCGCCGATGACTGGCGAACTCAGCACTTCGGAAACGGCATCCTGTCCGCCGCGTGAAATTTGTCCTTCGGCGGCGGCCAGGTTGGCGCGTGCCGCCGCAGCGTCCGAACGTGCCGTTGCGATCTGTGACGACAGCGGACCGACTTGCTGGTCGGTGATCGTGCCGCCGCCCGAACCGCCGGTGCTGCCCTGGACGATGCCGGCCTGCGCTCGATACTGGGCAACGCGTGCGTCGGCGTCACGCACTTCGTTGCCGACGGCATCGAGCCGGCGCTTGAACCATTCGGACTGGCGTTCGGCTGTTCCGAGCTTCGATCCTGACTTGGTCGAGATATAGCTTTCGGCAAAGGCGTTGGCGATCCGGGCCGATTTCAAGCTGTCGCGAGAGGTGAACTTTACGTTCAGGATATAGGTCAGCTTGTCCCGCCCGACGGACAGTTTCTGAAGCAAGGCATTGGCGACCGCAGCCCTGCGGTCGGGCAAGCTAAGCACAGCGCCAGACTCGCCAATGCCCTTGGTGAATTCTGGATCATTCTCCAGGCGCAGGCGGGTGGCGACGTCGGTCGCGACAGCCACCGAACTCAGGGTAGAGACTTCGGTTTCCAGCGCTTCGGGGCTCAGCGCCTCGCTTTGCGCTTGTGGACTGTTGGCCAGCGGATTGCGCGACGGGTCGATCCGAATCCGCGCGACCGACTGGTATTGCGGAGTCAGCAACAACACCAGCACGACGCTGATCCCGAAGATCGCGGCGGCGACCAGCAGCAGGGTCAACCAGCGGCGGCGGATGGCATCGCGGACGCGCGCGACGAGATCAGACAATTGTCCCTCGTTCATGTCCGACTCGTGCGAAATTTCCATGTCGAATCTGCCCGTAATAGATTTTGAAAGAGCCGCGCTTACTAGCGTTGCAGGACGATGCCGATTTGACCGCGAAGTTCGCTGAAACGATTGCCCACACCGGTGCCATTGCCGACCTGGTTGCCATAGGACGCCTGCGTTTCGATGCCGAAGTTGCGCGACACCATATAACGGCCTCCGCCGATCACCCGGTAGGTATTGGTCCGTGCGGGCGAGTCGATGTAGTTCTGGCGGGCGATTTCGCCGGTGACGTTCAACAACAGGTTACGCAGCAGTTCATGGTCGATCCTGACCGAGGCGCGGTTGTCGAAAAAGGCGTTGGACGACCCGATGCTGGAGTCTTCCAGCACGCGCCGCACAGCCACGGTAACCGTCGTCAATTCGGTCGGAAATACCTCCAGCTTGCTCTCGACCGAGACGCCGCCGACATCCCTGTACAGCGCGCTCTTGTAATTGCGCTGGACGTAGCCGACGCCGATAGTGCCGCGCAGCAGGCCCGCGAGATCGAAATTCACGCCACCGATGACGCGCGCGGCATCGGATCCCCGGTTGGCGAGGCCCGACGACAGCGTCCGGGTATAAGTCGTCCGGCTGTAACCAAGCTGGCCATAGACCGCGAGGCTGGGGGTGAAGGCATATTCACCCTGGCCAGTCACGCGGGCGATGTGGCGGTTACGAGCGGACTGGTCGAGCCGCGCGCCGTTGGCCGCCTTGATCGAATTGAAATCGAACGCCGTGCGATCGACCACAAGCAATGCCCGGCCCTGGCCGAACTGATATTCGGTGCGCAATTGGCCGAAGGTGCGCAGGTAGCTCGACAGCACGGCGAGATTGGACTGAACCTCTCCCGAAAACGGCGATTCGAACTGGCGAGCCACTTGGCCCTCTGCCGTGATCGACAGCGATTCGCTGGCATCGAGCCGACCCAGCGCGCCGAGATTCCAGGCGTTCTCGTTACGCCGCGGCTGGTCGACGAACCGACGAAGCTGGGCGCCGCCGCGCAACAGCACCTGGTGGCGCGACCAGTCGGACTTGGCGCTGAACGACGGATTGACGAAGGCAAAGACGTCGCTGGTCGTGTTCGTGTTCGTCAGGAAAACGTTGTTGGTCGCACCGACGCCGACGTCGACGCGGGGGAAGACATTGAAGCTGTTGACCGTGATTCCGAGCGGGTCATAGTCCGGTCGGGGCCGTGCCAGCACACTGACATTCCGGCCGCGGTCGAAGCCATCGGGGATCGCCGGCTGGATCAGGGTGGTTTCCGACTGCGCGCGTGCCTCTGTTCCATAAGCCATCGCCAGTAGCGAGCAGGTGATCGTGCCGAGCGTCCGACCGTGATCGGTCAGTTTGCGACCACAGACTGTGACGATGGTGGGGCCTTTCGGGCTGGGCTTGCGAAGTCCCATGATCAGGATTTGTAGTTCGAGGAACCACCACCGACACTGACGATCGGAGCAGAAAAACTGCTGCCGCCGCCGAAACCACCGCCACTAAAGCCACTACCACGCGAGGGGATAGCGCCAGTGCCAAGCTTCAGCTTGCGCCGCACCGACGCCATCCGGACATTGGCGACCGCCTGCTTCAGCGTGTCCGACACATTGGGTCCCGTGACGAGCATAGTCAGCGCATTGTCCATGACCAGCGTTGAATAATCATCGTGGCTGAGACCAAAGACGATTACGCCTTCCAGATCCTCGACCGATGCCGTCGCAGGCCGTGCCGCGATATCAGCGCGGATGGACGCAGCCAGCTTGTTGGACAGCGCCATGCCCTCGGCCGGGTCCTTGACCGCTACAGTGCCGGACGAAGTCGCAATAACTGCCAGCGATGGCGCCACCGCGCCTACAAGCGCAATCGACACGGCCAGCCCAAGCCGCTTTGCCTGAATTTTCATAGTCCCGCCTTTTCCCTGTTCGTCTCGTGAAGGACGAGTCGCTCTAAAAATATCGCTCGCCCAATCGTATAGTATCGCCCGGGAACACCCTTAGTTCCGGAGTCAGGGCAAATTCTTCTTCAAGCGCCGATCCGGAACGTCGGATAAAAGCCCTTGTGCGCTTCGATCGGGGGGTGAAACCCTGGGCCGTTGCGATGGCATTCAATACCGTCAGGCCGCTTGCATAGGGGTATTGGCCGGGCGACTTTACTTCGCCGAGGATGAAAAACGGCCGATAGGTGATGACTTCCAGATTAACCTTTGGTTCGCGCAGATAACCGGCGCTGAGCCGCGCCTGCACCAAAGCGGCAATCTCGACGGGGCCCTTGCCAACTGCCTCGACGTCACCAACCAGGGGCAACGACAGCAGACCGCTCGCGGACACCGAAAACTCGCCCGAAAGCGTTGGTTCGTTGAACACGGTCAATTTCACCTTGTCACCAACGCCGAGCCGATAATCCTCGATCTGTGAATTTGCCAGCGAGTAGCGCTCACCGGTCGCCAAAACCTTCGTCTGCGGCGCTGCAGCGCACGATGTCGCGAAAGTAAGACAGAAAATAACGGCAGCCCTAAGAATCACGGCAGAACCCTATCAGCGTTGACTTGAACGCCGGTTTTATCGCTAATACCTATTCCCAACAAGCGCTTAAATTATCGCTTCGGTCGTCGCTTTGTGGGACATAGACGATAAAGTTAACGCACCAAGTGCTTTGCGATTATTGAAAAACAATCTGGAAAACGCAAAAGCATAATTCAGGAAAACATAAGACCAACCCTGAAAAACGATTGAAATTGGTGATTTATTGATAAAGTATCTTCGGCATGTTCTACGCTGCGGTGCAAAAATACATTGCAGCATTATTCGTGATTGTTTGAATGTTATAATGGCGTCCCTGCGTACGATGCACCTCGCGAATGTGCCTTTAATAAAATGATTGCATGCGATGCTTCGTGCTGCGCGACAGCGAGATTGATAAAAAAAGCGCAATGAGTTTACTATCTATCTGCATTTAGGGTTAAAAAGGCGAATCTGGCAGACGGGCGTAAAAGCCAAACTTCTAGTGTATAGTGTCAGATATCTGCAATGAATGGACGTAGCTTAAGTGCGATTTAAGTGGAATGAGCGGTCGGTAATGCGCCCCACCTCAACCCAGAATGGCGAGCGGATCTACGCGATCGGCGACGTTCACGGCAGGCTGGACCTATTGAAGCTGCTGCTCGCGCGGCTTGAGTTGCATTCGGAAACCCTGCCCGACAACCAGAACATGCATTTGATCCTGCTGGGCGACCTGGTTGATCGTGGACCCGATTCGGCGGAGACCCTGCGTTATGTTCGCAATCTGTCGAAACAGAGCGACCAGCTTGTCACCCTGCTCGGCAACCATGAGGAATTGATGCTGCGGGCCTTGAGCGAGGAGCCCGGGATGCTCCGCGCCTGGTCACGGAGTGGGGGCGCCGAAACGCTCCGCAGCTTTGGTTTTGCGCCGCCTGAACGGGGGTGCGACGAGGGTCGCTATATCGCGCAGGTCAAGGCCGCCATCCCGCAAGACTGGCTCACCTGGCTGGCCAGCCTGCCGCTTAGCGCGTCATCGGGAGACTATTTCTTTTGTCATGCGGGCATCCGACCGGGCACGACCTTGAAACGCCAGGCGCGGACCGACCTGTTATGGATCCGCGACGATTTCCTGGACGATAATTCGGACCATGGCGCGGTCATCGTCCATGGCCACAGTATTTCGCGTGAGGTGGAGGTCCGGCAAAACCGGATCGGGATCGATACCGGCGCCTACCAAAGCGATGTTCTGACCGCGCTCTACCTTGAGGGAAGCGTCCGCAAGATCATCTCCAGCGATGCCAGCCAGGCCATCGCCGATGCCTGACAGCTGGGCCTGACAGGCGGCACGAACCGCCACGCAAAATTAAACATTTATACACCCGGCGCCGATACTTTCGCAGGACCAGCCAATTTCGGGTGATCCACCGTGCCACGCCATCGATTCCAACCGCCCGTCGGCACCGATGACCGTGCCGCAACCCAGCAACCGTCAACCCTCGCCAGGCACGATGAGGATTTCACGCACGCACTGGCGAACAACCACGTCGCCGATCTCCAGAACCTTATTTATGCGCGGTTTGCCCTGCCCGACGACCAGATCGGGTTATCGCCGGAAGAGCAGCCGAGTCGCCTTGAAGCCGTCGTCTCGACGCTTTCGCGCTTTGGCGGGGTTGCTGTCCTGATCGCCGCCTTGGCAGCGCTGGCCGTCGCAGTCCTCTGATTGCAGCGGCCTTATCTCGGGGTACGCAACGACGGTTTGGGCGCCGGTGACGGCGCCGATAGTGGCGGGGGAACAGCCACCGCGCACGGATAATGCTGCTTCAAAGCAGCGACGACGACCGAGGCCGCCTGGCCCGATCGATCCAGCGGATGCGTTCCCAGATAATCGATAAAGGTTCGGCGCAGGTCCGATTGCGTGACATTATAGGGCAAGCAGAACTCACGCAGGTGTAACCATTGTTCGTAGGCGCGAACGGTATCGTACACGGCGGCGATGTAGGTAAAGCAGTAGGTCGCCCCGGCAGGCGAAGTCTCTGCGCACCGTAGGGCAAGTTCGCCCGCGCTGGCAAAGCCGATGCGCGTCGGCAGTCTCGGTGCTTCTCCGGCGAGCAATGTCGCGGCAATCAGTGAAATGAACATTTCGGCAGTCAGCCCGTTCCTGAACAGTGCCCGAACTGTCCCGGGCGACCAAATGATTGTAACTAGCGACTCTTGAACGGGCCGCCTATGGGCATATTTAGAAATATGTTGCAGCACGGAAAAACTTTTAATCGCGGCAAGCGCGCGCTCTTCATTTTGGAGAGCATTCGAGTCATGCCTGCCGCTGGACCGCTGATCGTGTTGGCGCTGGCGTTGGTCGCCGTCGTTGCCGCAGCCGCAGCGGCATTTTATCTGACGCGCGCCGAGCCCGCCAAAACTTCGCGCCGCGCCGTCGATGTGGCGGTTGCCGCACCGCCGGTCGTCCTGCCGCAATCCGATCCAAAGGCGCTGCGTCCCCTGACGCATGAACAGGCGGTCGAATGGAACGATGCGATCCCTGTTGCAAAGATCGCCAATCCGATGGCGTCGGCATTTTCCCTGGGGACGGTGAATCCGGGCGACTTTTCACGCTCGCTCGATTGCATGACCGCCGCGATCTATTACGAGGCGGCATCCGAATCGGACGATGGGCAGCGCGCGGTAGCGCAGGTGGTTCTGAACAGGGTCCGCCATCCGGCGTTTCCCCACAGTGTCTGCGGCGTCGTTTTCCAGGGCTATGAGCGTCGGACCGGCTGCCAGTTTTCATTCAGCTGCGACGGGGCGTTAAAACGTCGGGTTTCGCAGGTCGCCTGGAACCGTGCGCGACTGGTCGCCGCCCGAGCCCTAAGCGGCTCGGTCTTTGCGCCGGTCGGCTGGGCCACCCATTACCACACCGATTGGGTTGCGCCTTATTGGTCGAACACTTTGGTGAAGACGGTACAGATCGGCGCGCACATCTTTTATCGCTGGCAGGGACGTTGGGGAACGCCGCCAGCCTTTACGGCGCGCTATGCATCCGCCGAGCCGGTCCTCCAACTTCCCCTTGGAGCGGCGGTGGACGCAACGACCGGACTGGCTGCGATGATGCTCCCCGGGGAAATGGTGACCGTCACGACCGCCGAACGTCCGATCCTGTCTAGCGACCGGGTGCTTGCCAAGGCCGGTTTTGCCACCGGAGCCACTTCGGTTGCTGCCGCATCACCGGCTGCCGCAGCGCCGGTAACCGAACGATCGGTTGCCAGCAGTGAGCGTCCGGTGTTCGGTGCAGGGGGTGCCGGAGTGTCTCCACCGCCAGCTACGCAGGTGTCTAAAAAATAATATCTTTGTTTACCGTGCGCGTCTTGCCGGACGGGCGGTTGGTATAGGGGCCAGCCCCATACTGGCCACGAAAGTCCGATGGGCCTCCATACGCGCCCAGCGTTGGCGTCGATAACGCCCGACGATCACGATCATCAAAGGCCAGAACATCGTCGCCGCAAAATCGGACAGCGTGTTGGGCCAGTTCCAAGAACCCGAATGGAGCCGGTCCATAGTTTCGTTCGCCGCTTCCAGCGCAAAGACCATGGTCAGCGCGTTCAGCGACGCGCGCCGCGTCCGCAACATTAGCTGTGCCAGCAGATAGATCGCCATGCCTGCGTGAATGTGCAGCACGGTGTCCGACAGGCCGGTGGTCGCAATGATCGTGTCGATCATTGCGTGGTAGGTGTCGGCGATTTCCATACCGTCGTCCTATCGCAAAGCTGGTTACCGAATCGTCAGCAAAAACACGCTCAATAAGTTTTGCCGGATCGGCAGCCGATCACTAAAGGACGGCGCGAGTATAAACGCCAGGAGCCTGACACGATGAAGACCCGAGCCGCCGTCGCCTTTGAAGCCAAGCAGCCGCTCGAAATCGTCGAAGTCGATCTGGATGGTCCACGCGCGGGCGAAGTGCTGGTCGAGATTATGGCGACCGGCATCTGCCACACCGATGCCTACACACTTGACGGTCTGGACAGCGAAGGCATTTTTCCGTCGATCCTCGGCCATGAAGGTGCCGGCATCGTCCGGGAAATCGGCGCGGGCGTGACCAGCGTCGCGGTCGGCGACCATGTCATCCCGCTCTACACACCCGAATGTCGCCAGTGTAAGTCGTGCCTGTCGGGCAAGACCAACCTGTGCACCGCGATCCGCGCGACACAAGGGAAAGGCGTGATGCCCGATGGCACCAGTCGTTTCAGCTACAAGGGGCAGCCGATCTTTCACTACATGGGTTGTTCGACATTCTCGAACTTCACCGTGTTGCCCGAGATTGCGGTTGCGACGATCCGTTCCGACGCACCGTTCAAGACGAGCTGCTACATCGGGTGCGGCGTGACGACGGGAGTCGGCGCGGTCGTCAACACAGCCAAGGTGCAGGTCGGTGACAACGTCATTGTGTTCGGTCTGGGCGGCATCGGCCTGAACGTGCTGCAGGGCGCACGACTTGCAGGCGCGGGTATGATCATCGGCGTCGACATCAACCCCGACCGCGAGGAATGGGGCCGCAAGTTCGGCATGACCCACTTCGTCAATCCCAAGAACGTCGGTGACATCGTCGCGCATCTGGTGGCGCTGACCGACGGCGGCGCGGACTACACCTTTGACTGCACCGGCAACACGACCGTCATGCGCCAGGCACTGGAAGCCTGCCATCGGGGCTGGGGCACCAGCATCGTTATCGGCGTTGCCGAAGCGGGCAAGGAAATCAGCACGCGACCCTTCCAGCTCGTTACCGGTCGCAACTGGCGCGGCACCGCGTTCGGGGGGGCCAAGGGGCGCACCGACGTGCCGAAGATCGTCGACTGGTACATGAACGGCAGAATCGAGATCGATCCGATGATCACCCACGTTCTGACGCTCGACCAGATCAACAAGGGCTTTGACCTGATGCATTCCGGGGAAAGCATCAGGTCGGTCGTGGTCTACTGATGGCAGAAACAGCCAGTCTGACATCGCGGCGGTCCTGGTGAGCGCCGCCAAACCGCTCGAGGGGATTCGCGTCCTCGAACTGGCGCGCATCCTGGCGGGACCGTGGGCCGGGCAGTTGCTCGCCGACCTCGGTGCGGAGGTCATCAAGGT
>NZ_JANXNX010000001.1 GCF_025353885.1 Sphingomonas sp.
CGGCACCGGCTGCGGGCAAGCCCGGCGCAACCGGATCCGGCGCTCCCGCTTCGGGCAATTCAACGGCAAAGCCCGCAACCAAAGGCTGAACCGCTTTCCGAGGGCAACCGGCATAATCCCGTCACCCCGGCGTAGGCCGGGGCCTATACGGGCGTCCGAAAGATATGCCCGCGACCAGACAGCCGTATAGGCCCCGGCCTACGCCGGGGTGACGTATTTTCGCCGGGGCGTCGTATTTTAATTCTTTCGCTTTGTGAGAATAAAGCCCTCACGCCTCCCGGTAAAAATCCTGAACAACGGCCCAGGCCTCTTCGGCGGTATCCACAAACCGGATCAGATCGACATCCTGCGCCGAAATCACGCCCTCCTTGGCCAGCGCGTCGAAATTGATGACCCGCGTCCAGAATTCCTTGCCGAACATCAGGACCGGCATCGGCTTGATCTTGCCCGTCTGGATCAGCGTCAACAACTCGAACGTTTCGTCGAAGGTCCCGAACCCACCCGGAAACACCGCGACGGCCCGGGCGCGCAGCAGAAAGTGCATCTTGCGCAGCGCAAAGTAATGGAACTGGAAACTCAGCGACGGCGTCACATATTGATTGGGAGCCTGTTCGTGCGGCAGGACGATGTTCAGCCCGACCGACTCTTCGCCGACGTCATGGGCCCCGCGATTGGCCGCTTCCATGATCGACGGCCCGCCGCCCGAACACACCACGAAATGCCGTTTTCCGTTCACGTCGCGCGGCGATGCGCTCGCCAGCGCCGCCAGCTTGCGTGCCTCCTCGTAATAGTGTGACTTGCCCTCGAGGCTGGTTGCGACTGCCGGATCGTCATGATGCGCCTTGACGCCCGGTTCCGGGATTCGCGCGGAACCATAGAACACCATCATCGACCCGATATTGGCCTCGTCCAGCATCAGCTCGGGCTTCAGCAATTCCAGCTGGAACCGCACCGGGCGCAGATCCTCGCGCAACAGAAAGTCCATGTCCTGGAACGCCAGTTTATAGGCGGGGCTTTCGGTCTGCGGAGTCGGGTCGCAATGCCGTGCGGTTTCGGCTTCAGTGGCGGCGCGTTCGAACACGCGCGACGGGATACGGGTTTCTGTCATCCGTCGCGCCCTACCGACAAAGCGTTCCTAACGGCAAAATGATTTTCCACCCATGTCGAAATGCAGGTGATCGTGGTGCAGCGCATTATAGTCGGGGCTGAGCACCGTCACGAACCGTCGGCAAGCCGAAGTGCGTACCGCCCGCAGGAATGCGGCGCCATCGCCGCCCGTCGTCCAGTCGCTGTTGACGGTAATACGCCGCCCGTCGTCAAGCACGAAGCCGCTGACATCGACCGCATTGGCATGCGCGTGTTCAGACAGCTTGCCGCTCGTCGCGCCGTTGACGTTGCGGCACGAATAGGTCCCCATCGTCTCGATTCTGACAACGCGCCCGCCAAGATACTCCTGCGCCGGACCCTGCAGATCATTCTGGACCCACATCACAAAAGAAGTCGCCAGCCCACAGGTCATTGCGCCCAGATTGGTGGTCGGCGTCCCGATGTCGCGCAGTTGCACAGACCCGAGCGCATCACAGCTTCCACCGAAAGTCCGGTCGGGCAACAGTGCATATCGCGCAACAAGGCGGTCGAGCTTGCCGATACATTGTTTCAGCACGACCGGGTCGTTCGCGCGGACCAAGATCGACTGGCGCGGCGGGGTTTGTGGCCCGCGCGGGCGTCGATCGGAGCGCCCGATACACCCTGCCAATGTCAGCAGAATGGCGAGCATCAGGATCGAACGCTTGGTCATACAGCCATGTCTTCACCGGAATCGGGTGAACGTGGCAATAACGAAACGACCGCTTGACCGCAGGATTCTGGCCACTAGAGGCGGCGACGGGCCACGCGGTCCCAACGCCGCGCGAGCTCTCTGTGAGGAGAGACAGACATGACTGAACTAACCCGACCTAATGTAAAGCCTGCGCGTCCGCATTTTTCATCCGGACCTTGCGCCAAGCCACCGGGCTGGGAAGCCGTCCGCCTTGCCACCGCATCACTCGGTCGCTCGCACCGGTCAAAGATCGGGAAGGCCCGGTTGCAACTTGCCATCGACCTGACCCGCGAGATCCTGAAAGTTCCCGACACGCACCGTATCGGGATCGTGCCCGGTTCCGACACTGGCGCGTTTGAAATGGCGATGTGGACGATGCTCGGCGCACGCGGCGTCACCACCGTCGCATGGGAAAGCTTTGGCGAAGGCTGGGTCACCGACGCTGTAAAACAGCTAAAGATCGACCCGATCGTCGTCCGCGCCGACTATGGCCAGCTTCCCGACCTCACGACCATCGACCAGACCACCGACGTTCTGTTCACCTGGAACGGCACGACGTCGGGCGTTCGCGTTCCCGATGGCGAATGGATTTCGGACGCGCGCGAAGGGCTGACCTTCGCCGACGCGACCAGCGGCGTATTTGCCTATGACCTGCCGTGGGACAAGCTCGATGTCACGACCTTCTCGTGGCAGAAAGTCCTGGGCGGCGAAGGCGCGCACGGCGTCATCATCCTGGGCCCCCGCGCTGTCGAACGCCTCGAAAGCTATACCCCTGCGTGGCCGCTGCCAAAGATATTTCGCCTCGTTTCCAAGGGCAAGCTGACCGAAGGCGTGTTCAAGGGTGAGACGATCAACACACCCTCGATGCTCGCCGTCGAGGATGTGATCTTTGCGCTCGAATGGGCAAAGGATCTGGGCGGCCTTTCGGGCCTGATTGCGCGCAGCAACGCCAATGCCGCCGCGCTCGACAAGATCGTGTCCGACCGTCCCTGGCTCGGTCATCTCGCCGCCGATCCGGCCACGCGTTCGACCACCAGCGTCTGCTTGACGGTCGAGGGTGCCGACGAAGCGCTCGTCAAAAAGTTCGCCGGTCTGCTCGAAGCCGAACATGCGGCTTATGACATCGCCGGTTACCGCGATGCCCCGCCCGGCCTGCGGATCTGGTGCGGCGCGACCGTCGACACGGCTGACGTCGTGGCGCTCGGACCGTGGCTCGACTGGGCATGGGCTCAAGTCGCAGCCTGATCCTTTTTATCTCCGGCGCTCGGTCCATCGATCGGCGCGATCAAGGAATACCCACATGGTAAAAGTTCTCATCTCCGACAAAATGGACCCCAAAGCCGCCGAGATTTTTCGTGCGCGCGGCATTCAGGTCGATGAAATTACTGGCAAGACCAAGGAAGAGCTGATCGCCATCATCGGCGACTATGACGGCCTTGCCATCCGTTCGGCGACTAAGGTAACCAAAGAGATCATCGCCGCCGCCAAGAACCTGAAGGTCGTCGGCCGCGCCGGTATCGGTGTCGATAACGTTGATATTCCTGCGGCTTCGGCCGCCGGTGTCGTCGTCATGAACACGCCGTTCGGCAACTCGATCACGACCGCCGAACATGCCATTGCGCTGATGTTCGCGCTCGCCCGCCAGCTTCCCGAGGCCGATGCCTCGACCCAGGCGGGCAAGTGGGAAAAGAACCGCTTCATGGGTGTCGAGCTGACGTCCAAGACACTCGGCCTGATCGGTGCCGGCAACATCGGTTCGATCGTCGCCGAACGTGCGCGCGGCATCAAGATGAAGGTCGTCGCTTATGATCCATTCCTGACCCCCGAACGCGCCATCGACATGGGCGTGGAAAAGGTCACGCTGGACGAACTGCTCGCCCGCGCCGATTTCATCACGCTGCACACGCCGCTGACCGACCAGACGCGCAACATCCTGAGCCGTGAGAACATCGCGAAAACCAAAAAGGGCGTTCGCATCATCAACTGCGCGCGCGGTGGTTTGATCGATGAAGCGGCGCTGAAGGAAGCGCTCGATTCCGGGCAGGTCGGCGGCGCGGCCCTCGATGTGTTCGTCGAAGAACCAGCCACCGCATCACCCTTGTTCAACACGCCCAATTTCATCTCGACACCGCATCTCGGTGCATCGACGTCGGAAGCTCAGGTCAATGTTGCGATCCAGGTCGCCGAACAGCTTTCCGATTTTCTGCTCGACGGCGGTGTCACCAATGCCCTCAACATGCCGAGCCTCAGCGCGGAGGAAGCCCCCAAGCTGAAGCCGTATATGGCGCTGGCCGAACGGCTCGGTTCGCTGATCGGCCAGTTGGCACACGATAACCTCACCAAGATCTCGATCGAGGTCGAGGGGGCCGCTGCCGAACTGAACATCAAGCCGATCACGGGTGCCGTTCTCGCCGGTCTGATGCGCCGCTATTCCGACACGGTGAACATGGTCAACGCGCCCTTCCTCGCCAAGGAACGCGGCCTCGACGTGCGCGAAGTGCGGCACGACCGCGAAGGCAATTACCACACCCTGATCCGCGTCTCGGTCCAGACCGAGGAAGGCGAAAAGTCGGTCGCGGGCACCTTGTTCGGCAACGCCTCGCCGCGCCTGGTCGAAATCTTCGGAATCAAGGTCGAAGCAGATCTGGCAGGCGACATGCTCTACATCGTCAACGAAGACGCGCCCGGCTTCATCGGTCGCCTTGGTTCGTCGCTCGGCGATGCGGGTATCAACATCGGCACCTTTCATCTGGGCCGTCGTGGCAGCGGCAGCGAGGCGGTGCTCCTGCTGTCGCTCGATTCGCCTATCCCCGAACCGGTGCTATGGGCATTGTGCAAGCTGCCCGGCGTAAAGACGGTGAAGGCCCTGAAGTTCTAGTTTTGCGAAACATGGGGAGGGGGAGAGACGAGCATGACCATTCCACCGGGCCTCCTTCCCGAAGGATTGCGCGACCGGCTGCCGCCCGAGGCCGCCGCCCAGACCCGGATCGTTCGGGCGTTGCTCGATACCATTGCGACGCATGGCTATGACCTGGTGTCGCCGCCCCTGGTCGAGTTCGAGGAGGTCCTTGCCGGACGTCTGGCTGCGGGCCGGGCGCAGGACTTGCTTCGTTTCGTTGATCCGGTGTCGCAGCGGACGCTCGCGCTGCGCCCCGACATCACAATCCAGGTCGGTCGCATCGCCGCCACGCAACTGGCGGCGGCACCGCGCCCGCTGCGGCTGGCCTATGGCGGCCCGGTCCTGAAACTGCGCGCCTCGCAACTGGCTCCTGCGCGCGAAATCATGCAGATCGGGGCCGAGCTGATCGGGCGTGATACGGTTGCCGCCGCGTGCGAGATCGTCCGGGTCGCGGTCGAGGCGCTGCAGGCTGCGGGCGTCACGTCAATCACCGTCGATCTGACGTTGCCCGACCTGGTCGAAACGCTGGCCGGTCGCATCCTTCCCGCCAGTCGCATCGCAAAGTTGAAGGCGCTGCTCGACATGAAGGATGCGGGCGGGCTGATCGGTGAGGGTTTTGCCAGCTGGCTGCCGCTCTTGGCCGCGACCGGCCCGATTGGTGCGGCGATCGAACAACTCGCGACGTTCGACCATGCTGGACTCCTGACATCGCGGATCGACGGGCTCACGGCCATCGCCGACGCCATCGGGAAGGCCGCCCGCGTCACCATCGATCCGACCGAGCGCCATGGTTTCGAATATCAGAGCTGGTTCGGCTTTTCGCTGTTCGCCGACGGTATTCCAGGCGAAATCGGACGCGGCGGCAGTTATGCGGTGGTCCATCCGGGTGGTGGTGAGGAGGTTGCGACCGGCTTTTCGCTCTATCCCGATGCGTTGCTGGAAGCGCCCGTTCCTGCCAACGTGGCGACCGTGTTCATTCCGCTCGGGACTTTGCCTGCGGTGGCCGCAGAATTACGCGCCAATGGCCATCGCACGATTGCGGCGCTGGACGATCACTGCGATGCGCAATCTCTGGGTTGCACGCACCGGCTGTCCGGCGGCGAGGCAGTTGCAGTCTGAACGACTTTGCCGAGGCCGCTAATTCGTTCAAAGGCGGGTGGCTGACCTGACCAGCCGCCCGCTTCGAGGAGGATTCAGCAAAAGGTTACTGCGGCTGACCCGGGCCGTCGGAGCCGTGGTCGCCCATGCCACCCATATCACCTCGCGGCTGGCCCCCTTCTGCACCACGGGCGGCACGGCGCGCTTCCATGGCGGCCTTCAGTTCGGCCTTGCATGGGCCTGACACCGAAGCCTGCTTTTCCATCATGCACGCCCGGCGGGCACCACGGTCGCCGGTTGCGGGGCACAGCGCCGCCACCTCCGCCCGGCAAGCTGGTGAAATCATGGGCCGTGCCGCTTCCTGTGCCTGGGCGGCCGTACCCACAGCAATCGCCATCACGAACATCAACTTGCGCATTTCAAGATCCTTATCACCAGCAAACCGCACGCCTGCACGGTATCGTCGAGCGTGCATACGCCTCGAAGATTTGCGCTGCGATGAACGCGATTTGGCCCAGTGCGCTGAAAAAATTGGACGCGCCGGGTCGCTATCAATACGGACGCAGCCGAGTTTCATTTCAGCAACACACGGAGAGCCTGTGGCCAACGTCACTGTAATCGGCGCGCAATGGGGCGATGAGGGCAAGGGCAAGATCGTCGACTGGCTCGCCGCGCGCGCCGATGTTGTCGTCCGCTTTCAGGGGGGCCATAACGCCGGGCACACGCTCGTCGTCGATGGCGCGGTCTATAAGCTCAGCCTGCTGCCCTCGGGCATCGTGCGCGGCACCCTGTCGGTGATTGGCAACGGCGTAGTACTCGACCCCTGGCATTTCCGCGACGAGGTCGCCAAGCTGGCCGCGCAGGGGGTCACAATCAATCCTGACAATCTCCATATCGCCGAAACCTGCCCGCTGATCCTGCCGTTCCACCGCGACCTCGACGGACTGCGCGAGGATGCCAGTGCGTTCAAGATCGGCACCACGCGGCGCGGCATCGGCCCGGCCTATGAAGACAAGGTCGGCCGTCGCGCGATCCGCGTCTGCGACCTCGCCCACCTCGACGCGCTGGGGCCGCAGATCGACCGCCTGTGCGCGCACCATGATGCCCTGCGCGCAGGCTTTGGCGAACCGCCGATCGACCGCGCGTGGCTGATGGCCGAACTCACCGAAATCGCACCGGCCATCCTGCCTTATGCAAAGCCCGTCTGGCACGAACTGAACATCGCGCGAAAGGCCGGCAAGCGCATCCTGTTCGAGGGCGCACAGGGGATGTTGCTCGACGTCGACCATGGCACCTATCCCTTCGTAACCTCGTCCAACACCGTTTCCGGCACTGCCGCCAGCGGTTCGGGCCTGGGCCCGTCGGCGGCGGGGTTCGTGCTGGGCATCGTCAAGGCCTATACGACGCGCGTCGGGGCGGGGCCCTTTCCAACCGAACTGGAGGATGAAACCGGCCAGCGGCTTGGCGAACGGGGCCATGAATTCGGCACCGTGACGGGTCGCAAGCGGCGCTGTGGCTGGTTCGACGCGGTGTTGGTCCGCCAGTCTGCCTCGATCAGCGGCACGACCGGGATTGCGCTCACCAAACTCGACGTGCTGGACGGGTTCGAAACGCTGAAAATCTGCATCGGCTACCGGTTGAACGGCAGGACTTATGATTATCTGCCGCCGCACGCCATCGACCAGGCCGCGGTCGAACCGATCTACGAGGAGATCGAGGGCTGGTCACAATCGACGGCAGGCGCGCGAACCTGGTCCGAACTGCCCGCACAGGCCATCAAATACATAAAGCGCGTCGAGGAATTGATCGAATGTCCGGTCGCGCTGGTCTCGACGTCTCCCGAACGGGAAGACACGATCCTAGTCCGCGATCCGTTCAGCGACTGATCCGACGGGACCATGAAAAAGGACTCCGCGCCGTAAAGCGCGGAGTCCCTCATCAAGCTGCCATCAAGCTACAGGTCAGTGTGGCTTCTTCATCTTGTGCTTCGACTGGGTTTCGTCGGTCGGCGGCGTCGTCCCCATGGTCGACGATGTTGTCGAACTTTCGGGGGCCTGGGTCGTCGTTGTCGACGTGGTCGTGTCAGTCGGCATGGTCGTCATCGAAGCTGACGAATCGGTTGCCTGGCCTCCGCTCATCGGTGTGCCAGCGGTGCTGCTGGTGGTGCCCGTCGTGGAACTTTTTGACCCAGTCGTGGTGCCCGTTGCGCCCATTGTGGACCCGGTCGACCCGGTTGTGGTCTGGGCCAGAACAGCGCCGGGCAGCGCGACAGCAGCCAGCATGGCAATGAAAGTTTTCGTCATGATATCAATCCGTTGTTACGCGGCAGGGGGTTTGCCGACGAGGTATTAACTACGCGCTGTCGCCCTCGTTCCGCGACCCCACCACGGCGCAACCCGTCCGGGTTTCGGTTCATCTCAGGGCTCAGCCGTGCTGTTTACCAGTTAACGCCTGAAGCCATCATGGGCTTGCGCATAGGACCCGCCCGCGCCATTTCGCTGTCATGACCGAAGCCCCCCTGCGCGCCACGATCGTGCCCGTCACGCCACTCCAGCAGAATTGTACGCTTTTCTGGTGCACCAAAACGATGCGCGGCGCCTTTGTCGATCCCGGCGGCGACCTGACCAAACTGAAAAGAGCGGCCGAGCAAAACGGCGTGACGATCGAGAAAATCCTGATTACCCACGGTCATATCGACCATTGCGGCGAGGCGGGGACGCTGGCCAAGGAACTGGACGTGCCGATCGAAGGCCCGCATGAGGCCGACCGTTTCTGGATTTCGCGGCTCGAGGACGACGGCAAGCAATATGGCGTTGCCGGGCGCGTGTTCGAACCCGATCGCTGGCTCGACAATGGCGACCAGGTGACCGTGGGCAATCTGACCCTCGACGTGTATCACTGTCCCGGCCACACCCCCGGCCACGTCGTGTTCCACCACCCTGAATCAAAGGTGGCGATGGTGGGTGATGTGTTGTTCCAGGGATCGATCGGCCGCACCGATTTCCCGCTCGGCAACCATCAGGACCTGCTCGACGCCATAGTCACGCGGCTCTGGCCGCTCGGGGGGGACACCGCGTTCGTACCTGGGCACGGAGCAATGTCGACATTCGCCCATGAGCGCGCAAGCAACCCTTACGTCGCCGACAAAGTTCTGAACGGGGCCTGAGATGAACAAGATTTTGGACGACCTCTTCACCAGGATTGCGTCGTCGATCGCCGCCGCCTCGGGCCAGCCGGGCGCGTTCATTCTGGCGCTGGTCACGGTGATCATCTGGGCACTGACCGGTCCGATCTTTGCCTATTCGGAGACCTGGCAGCTCATCATCAATACCGGCACGACCATTGTCACCTTCCTGATGGTGTTCCTGATCCAGAATTCACAGAACCGCGACACGGCCTCGATGCAGGCCAAGATCGACGAATTGCTCTATGCACTGGAAGGGGCGCGCGAACAGTTCATCGGCATCGAACACCTCAGCTCAAGCGAAATCGAACGTATTCGCCGCGAGCTGGAGCACGAGGTGTGCAGCGTCAAGGGCGCGAAGGTCGACAAGAGCGTCAGCAAGCTGATCAACCGGCTCTGAAGCCCGTTATCCCTGTTGGACCGTCTCGGTGGGCACAACCCGCAACGGCGACATATAAGGGATGGCGATGGCATAAATCGCCAGCCCCAGCATAATGAGGAAGGTCGTCAACGTGCCGATCATCCGCCCGGCCTTCCAGCCATCCATGCCGAATGGATGCAGCACGCGCCCGATCAGGAACACCGACATTGCCAGCCAGAGCGCGAACGAGGTTCCCGACGCCAGCTCGATGACGGCGAACAGGATCAACACGATCGGCGTGTATTCGATGAAGTTGGCCTGCGCCCGCATCCGCGCGATCAAAGGTTCCTTGCCGCCGTCGCCGACCGAGACCTGTTCGGATTTGCGCTTCTGCCCGACGCGTATCGCCAGCCACAGGTTGATCAGCGCCGCCGCGCCCGTGGCGGTCAGTGTTACCGGCAAAATCATGTCATTCTTCCCTGTATTTCCGGGCCGCCCCCTGCCACGACTGCGTTTGCCTTGCAACGGACAGCAGAATCGCTATAGGCCCATCGCTCGCAAGCGGTAGAGATTGGCCGCCATCGTTCGCGGTCCGTCCATCGGGCTGCCGGGCAATGGCCGGACGATTTATCCCGTTTATTATTGAATTCTACAGTTAAGACAGGTGCCGCATGGCTGTTCCAAAAAGAAAAACTTCGCCCTCGAAGCGTAATATGCGCCGCAGCCACGATTCGCTGACCGTCGCGTCGTTTCAGGAATGCCCAAATTGTGGCGAGTTGAAGCGCCCGCACAATCTTTGCGACTCGTGTGGTCATTATAATGGCCGCGAAATCCTTTCGGTCGCTGGCTGAACCACGAAATTCCTAGCGGGGGCGCCGTTTTGACCGAAGGCCCACGGCCTGCCGAGAAGTTGGTGGTTCCCCGATTGGCCATCGATGCGATGGGTGGCGACGAAGGGCTGGCAGTCATGCTGGCGGGTGCCGCGCTCGCGCAACGCCGCTGGCCCGGCCTGACCTTCCTGCTGGTCGGCGATGAAGCCGCAATCCAGGTCGGCCTCGTCAAACATCCCGGCCTTGCCGCTGTCAGCGCGATTGCCCATGCGCCCGACGTCGTCGGTGGCAGCGACAAGCCTGCCCAGGCACTTCGTCGTGCCAAGTCGACGTCGATGGGGATCGCAATCGATGCCGTGAAGACCGGCAAGGCCGGTGCTGCGGTATCGGCGGGCAATACCGGCGCGCTGATGGCGATGGCCAAGCTGTCGCTGCGCACGATGC
>NZ_JANXNX010000057.1 GCF_025353885.1 Sphingomonas sp.
AGCCGGGAACTGGTTGTCGATGGCAGCGGTCATGTCGGCTTGCCACTCATTGGCGAGGTGGATGCCCAGGGACAAACGCCGGTGACCTTGGCTGCGCAGATCACCGAACGGTTCCGGGCCCGCTTTGTTCGGAATCCGCGAGTGTCTGTCAACATTATCGATGCCGTCAGCCAGGTGATCACTCTGGACGGAGAGATCCGTGCGCCGGGCCTGTATCCGGTCGTCGGCAAGCTGACCCTAATCCGTGCGATTGCCCAGGCCAAGGGCATGACCGAGAATGCGCGGATCGATCAAGTCGTCGTATTCCGGACCGTAAAGGGGCAGCGGCTGGCGGCATTGTTTGATCTCCAGGCGATACGGCAGGGGACCTATGCTGACCCGGAAGTTTATGCAAACGACGTGGTCGTCGTCGGTGACTCACCCGCCCGCCGATTGTTCCGTAACCTGTTGGCAGCGTCCCCGCTGTTAACCACCCCGTTGGTCATTCTCTCGAACAGATTGTGACCCGATCAGCTAAATGGTACTTATGAACATCCAAACGGTTTCAGGTTCGTCGAATTCCGCTGCTGACATGTCTGCACAGAGCGGGCGGGATCGGGCAATGACACACGCGCGGAAGGCGGACGATCTGCCGCTGCTCATGCGCTATTGGCGGATTGGCATGCGCTGGCGCTGGGTCATCATCGGCGTTCCCCTGACGGCTCTGTTGCTCGGGTTGATCATCACAATGTTGATGACGCGCCAATACACGGCGCGAGCCACGATCGAGATCTCGCGCCAGCAGGAAAAGATCGTCAACGTGCAGGGCGTCGAACCAGAGAACAGCGCCGCCGATTTCGAATTCTATCAAACGCAATACGCACTGCTGAAGGCACGATCGCTCGCTGCTCGGGTCGTCAAGCAGCTGAAACTCGGGGAATCCGACCAGTTTTTCAAATCATTCGGTGTCACTCCGCCTGGGACGAGTATGCTTACGGCGTCGGTGCCGGACCGCTTGACTCAGCCGGTGCGCGACGAACGGACGAAAGTCGCCACCAAACTGTTGCTCGATAACATCGAAATCGAGCCCGTCAGGGCGTCGCGGCTCGTCAACGTCATGTTCACCAGTCCCGATCCGCAATTGGCGATGCAGATCACCAACGCGTGGACGCAAAACTTCATTGGTGCCAATCTCGATCGGCGTTTCGAAGCGACATCCTACGCCCGTACGTTCCTAGAGGGCCGCCTGGAGAGCCTGCGCCAACGCATGGAGATCGCCGAGCGCGCGCTGGTCAACTACGCGGCCGCCCAACAGATCATCGATCTTAGTTCGTCAGGCACCGACAAGGGTCAGCGTCAGGAACGACCCATCGTGGCCGATGATCTCGCGACATTGAATGCGGCGCTTGGGACCGCCACCGCCGAACGGATCGCGGCTGAAAGTCGGCTGGGTGCCGGGGGCGCCGCGAGATCGGGTTCAAGTCCGGAAGTCATGGCAAGCGGTGCGATCATGGGCCTCCGGCAACGTCGCGCCGAACTATCGGGCGACTATGCCAAGTTGATGACGCAGTTCGAGCCGGGGTATCCACCTGCACTGGCTATCAACCGCCAAATCGCGGCGCTCGATGACAGCATCGCCCGCGAACAGGGCCGGATTTCGGGCAGTTTCCAGTCAACTTACCGCGACGCGCTGGCTCGCGAAGGCGGCCTGCGGACGAAGGTGGATGAGCTGAAAAAGTCGCTCCTCGACCTGCGGCGGCGGAGTATTCAGTATAATATTTATCAACGCGACGTCGATACCAACCGCGAACTCTACAACGGGCTGTTGCAGCGTTATAAAGAGATCGGTGTTGCAGGCGGAGTTGGAACGAATAACGTCGCGATCGTCGATGCCGCCGAACTGCCGACCGGTCCCTCCAGTCCAAAGTTGTTGTTCAACCTGGCATTCGCGTTGTTTGCCGGGATCGTCCTGACAGGCGCCATCGTCTTTGCGCTCGAGCAGATTGACGAGGCGATTACAGACCCGTCGGATGTGACGAAGGAAACGGGGCTGCCGCTGCTTGGCACCATTCCCAAGCCAAGCGATGGCCATTCGTCAATTGATGCACTGGCCGATCGGAAGTCGCCGACAGCCGAGGCGTATCTGTCGGTCCAGACAAGTCTTGGTTTTTCAACCGATCATGGCGTGCCACGGACGCTTGCCGTGACCAGCACGCGACCGGCCGAGGGCAAATCGACAACCGCCTACGCCATTGCCCAGGCGCTCAACCTGACGGGCCGCCGTGCCGTATTGATCGACGGCGATTTGCGCTCGCCATCGGTGCATGTGCTGCTGGGAATGAGCAATCTCATGGGCGTCAGCAACTTTTTGGTCGGTGAGGAAAACCTGGAAAGCCTGATGGTCATGGGCCAGCACGGGTTCAAGGTCATGACCGCCGGACCGCAGCCACCGAACGCAGGTGAACTTTTGAGCAGCCCGCGGTTTGGGATCCTGCTGAACCGGTTGCTCGAAAGCTACGATCACGTCATCGTCGACTCCCCGCCGGTGTTGGGCATCGCCGATGCACCGTTGATTGCCAGCATGGTCGAGGGGGTAGTCTACGCAATCGAGGCGCGGGGTGCTCGCTCGAGCGTGATCCGCAGCGCTATCGCGCGGCTTGCAAACGCAAATGTGCTGGGCGTGATCCTGACCAAGTTCGACCCGAAAAAGGCGCATTTCGGCTACGGTTACGATTATGGCTATGGGTACGGACACAACGACAAAGTCAGCTGAACAGGTGGACACTGATCCTGCCCTTAGCCGCTTCGTGCGTCCTGTCGTGGTCTTGGCGGTAGCGCTGGCTCTATCGGTCGCGGTGGTTGGTTCTGGCATAGCGTCATTGACTCGGGCCATGAACCCGGACATGGCGCTGAAGCTATGGCCGGTTGACGGTCTGGCTCGCGCGCTAGCCGCAGAGCGTGCAAATGACCCCGAATTTGGCCGTCCGAACCCAAAGCTGGCGAGGGCCGAGGCCATCCGTGCGCTCGAACGGCAGCCGATCCTGCCACGCGCCGTTCGCGTATTGGGTTTTTTGGCGGATCAACCGGGGAACAGCGGCCGCGCCCGCCCACTGATGAACCTCGCCGCGCGGTTGACCCGACGGGATATTCACACCGAACTCTGGCTGATCAACGATTTGTCGGCGCAGGGCAAGACCGCCGCGACGCTGGCACATTACGATATTGCCCTGCGCACCGGGGGGCTAAGTAACGCCGTCCTGTTTCCAATTCTGAGCTCGGCGATGAACGATGCCGAATTGGTTGGCCCAATCTCTGACCTGTTAGCCAAGCGCCCGCCGTGGATCAACGAATTCCTCGCAATGGTGATTACTTCCGCACAGGTCCCGGCGAACTTCGCCGACCTGGCAAGAACGATCGCTGCGCGGGGTGTGCCCGTCGACAAGCGAATTTCGGCGATGATTGTGGATCGGTATGCGCGTGATGGACGATATGACGCCGCATGGCGCTATTTCGGGACACTGGTCGGTCCCGAACAGCGATCAGCGTCTGTTCGTGACCCGAAATTTATCGCCACTGCTGCGGGTTTTGAGCCATTCAACTGGCATGTCGCGTCACTTGGCGACATGAACGCCAGCACGGGCGAGGCAACGCCCGGGTTGGTGATCGAAGGAACAAGCGTAGACGCGGCCGTGGCTTGGCAATTGCTGCACTTGGCACCTGGTAATTTCGTCGCACGCGTGCTCGCAGAGGTTAGGGGACCGTCAGGAAGCCAGGTGGCGCTGACCCTGACGTGCGCAACGTCCCCCGAACGAGAGATCGGCAAGATTGCGTTGACCCCCGGTAAGCCTGCGGTGGGTCGGGCGTCTTATTCCTTCACGCTACCGCCTGGATGTCCATTCCAATGGCTACGAGTCGCAGCACGGAGCGGTATGGACCAGCCAATGACCGCCCAAATAGCTGAACTCAACATCAGCGCGGCGGGTTCGCGCCAATAAGTTCCTTGTACACCGCGATAGTCTGGTCATTGACGATCCGTTGATCGAACTCTGAGAGTGCCTTGCGGCGCGCAGCCTGTCCCAGAGTCGCGGCAAGAATGCGATCGTCGTCGATCCTCGCAATCGCGGCAGCTAGCGCTCCTGGATCGCGTACGGGGACCAAAAGCCCATCGACGCCATCAGTAACAACCTCCCGGCAGCCGGGAACGTCGGTGGTAATGATCGCGAGCCCGCAAGCCGCGGCTTCGATCAGGCTCCGTGGCAGTCCTTCACGATAGCTTGGCAGGACGATGAGGTCGATCAAGCCGAATAAAGGAAGCATGTCATCGACATGTCCCAGATATCGAATAATTTTGGCGCGATCCCAATCGACAATTGTTGCGGAGGCGATGCTTGCCGGATTTCCTGGATCGCCGTCCCCAGCCAATATGAAATCGATTATTCGCCCGTTTTCGCGTAACAAGCGTGCGGCGTCGATATAATCAAGGACACCTTTGTCTACTAATAGCCGACTGGCTAACAATACACGTAACGGGCCAGGGCTCCGGACCTTGTCTCTAGGAGTAAAGCGCCCGCAATCTACTCCCGATCCTCGGATCATTCGGATATTGTTTACGTCCAGCATTCCCGAATTTTCAAAGACGCGGCGGTCGTCAGGATTTTGTACAATCAGGCGACCGCGTTTGCCACCTATTGTCAGCCGCATTAACAGACGAACGAAAGGCCGCAGGACTCTTGCTCGCAAATCCTGGCTGCTAAAGATGTAGCCCATGCCTGCAATTGAATTTACGCGACAACGTGTTCCTGCAATTCTCGCGGACAGCGACCCCAGGATGGCAGCCTGTATCGTAAATGCGTGGAGGAGATCGACCCGCTCTTTGCGCAGTAACCGCGCAAGCCAGAATACGAACTGCGCTCTTTTCCAAGGATTGAGACTGCCGCGATCCATCGGCGCGCACCGCCAGTCGAACTTCATTGCTTGAAAGTCCGTACAGTAACGACCGGCCGGTGAAATTAATAACACCTCGTGTCCGCTATCACGCAATCTTTTTGCGAGCGAGATACGGAAATTATAAAGGTACCAGTCGGTGTTTGCAAATAACACGATTTTCACTACGAAAACCCTAGCAGTATCGAACGATAAGGTAGCCAAGCAAACGAAAAGTCACCAAAATTAAACCACACAAACTGAACCGCTGCGTAGTAGGACAATACGGAAAAAACTATTCCATTAGTCACATTATTCTTATCCGGTGCAATGTCAGGTATCTTGGAAAACACCAATATTTGTAGTGGAAGCATATACAGTGCGACCCGATCGACTGCAGTTGTGGCCGGTGAAACTAACAGCAGACCCAGTAGTGCAATCGACACGAGTGAAAATGTCGTCCAAATGCGTTGTTCGACATCCGATAGGTCAAATTTATCGCGCCACCGCAAAAAGATAGCCGCCGGAACAGCATTCATCAGCAGGCGGACCATTGCTCCCTGAGATTGATATTCAGCAGTAACGTAGTTTTCGTATAGCGAATCTACAGAATTGCTAAGAAGTATCCAATAGGCAGCAAATGTTGCGACAGAAATCGCTAATAAGGTAAGCACTTTGTTGCGAGCACCCACAATTGCTCCAAGAGGCACCAAAATAATAGCCGATTTATGAAACGTTGCGCCCAAGACAACCCAGAAAACAAACCATGGGATCGACCGTTTCGAAAGCGCGACCAGTCCGATCATTGACAAACCTAGAGCAACAGCTTGGCGACTGTATCCCATTCCTACTGCTATCACTAAATATGGAACAGAAACCGTCAGCGCTAACCAAGGCCGTTTCATACTTCGGCAAAACACCAGAAGGCCTACCGAAAATATTGTTCCTCCGAAAAGGTTTACACCATAGACGCTCCAGGCAAAGCGATCGCTCAGCCAATTTAAAAGTTGGAACGCCGGGTCGTCGCGAAAAAAGATGTCTTTAAAATCGAGGCCCTTAACGCCGTCAATGTAAAAATAGTAATTCTCCCAATCTCCGCCCACTTCATATCGCATTCCAATCATTGCAGATAAGGCGAAGAGGGTGATGCCAAAGACCAATGGAGAATTGAACGAATTCCTGATTTGACCACCTTCAACAGCTTTTCGGTCAGCAAAAACGGCAAAGAAAGCGGGAATTAGAAACAATATCCAGTAAGGCCACATCAGACATCACCGTCGCTTGTCACACCATCGCATCGCATAAAATCGATGTACCAGGGCATGGCCGCGTCAATTCCGTCCTCGATCTCAAACTCGGGAGCATAGCCCAGCAGCGCCGCCGCCTTGCCGATGTCGGCCTGTGAATGACGCACATCGCCTTTACGAAAATCCCGATATTCTGGCGCGGGACTTGGCGGGACACCGTTGGCCTGTAATGCCGCATCCAGCGCCCTATACAAGCTGTTCAGCGTCGTCCGTCCGCCGGCAGCGACATTGTAGACTTGGTTGCGCGATGACGGATCGGCCATCGCGGCAAGGATATTGGCTTGAACAGCGTTGTCGACGTAACAGAAATCACGGCTCGTCTCTCCATCGCCGTTGACGAAGACGGTTTTGCCCTTGATCATGGCCGCCGTCCAGCGCGGGATGACCGCGGCATAGGCCCCATCGGGATCCTGGCGCCTGCCAAAGACATTGAAATACCGGAGTCCAATGGCCTGGAACCCATAGGTCCGGGCGAACACGTCGGCATAGAGTTCATTCACATATTTGGTAACAGCATAGGGTGACAGCGGGTTGCCGATGACATCCTCGACCTTGGGCAACGCGGGATGGTCGCCGTAGGTCGAGCTGCTTGCTGCGTAAACAAAGCTTTTCACTTCGTTGTCCCGGGCGGCCACCAACATGTTGAGGAAACCGGCGATGTTGGTCGCGTTGGTCGCAATGGGATCTTCGATGGATCGTGGAACCGACCCCAGCGCAGCCTGGTGCAAGACGAAGTCGACGCCCTGACAGGCGCGACGACAGTCTTCGATTATGCGGATATCGCCTTGGTGGAATGTGAACCGGCTCCACTTTGCGCCGACTGTATCGCGCACCTCGTCGAGATTACGTTGATGGCCGGTTGCGAAATTGTCGAGACCGACCACCGTCTGGTCAAGCATCAGCAACGCTTCCACCAGGTTCGACCCGATAAACCCCGCACAGCCGGTGACCAGCCAAGTTCGCGGCGCGTTGGCCAGTTGACCAAGTACGCCGTCATAGCGCGGCTGCCCAGAGGAGCCCGTCACAGGCGCAGGTCGCTTTCTTCCGCAGATAGAAGGTACTTCAGGTCGTAAATGACGTGCTCCGCCTTACCGAGTTTCCGCAATTGCGCTGTGCCCATCGTCTTGAACTGATCGTGCGCCACGGCCAGAATGATAGCCGAATAAGCCCCGGTTTCCGGTTGTGCGATCGGGGTGAAACCATATTGGCGCTCGGTTTCACTGGGGTCGACCCACGGATCAAAAACGTCAACATTAATGTTGTAGTCCGCCAATTCGCGAAGGATATCGACGACGCGCGTGTTGCGCAGATCCGGGCAATTTTCCTTGAACGTCAGCCCCATCACCAACACCCTGGCGCCCTGCACTTGTATTTCTCGCCTAAGCATCGCCTTGATTAGCTGTGACGCGACATAGGCACCCATGCCGTCGTTGACGCGACGACCGGCAAGGATCACCTCCGGGTGATAGCCTATTTCCTGCGCCTTGTGCGTCAAATAATATGGATCAACTCCGATACAATGGCCCCCTACTAGACCGGGGCGAAACGGCAGGAAGTTCCACTTGGTGCCGGCAGCCTCGAGCACGGCCTGGGTGTCGATGTCCATGCGGTTGAAGATGATCGCGAGTTCGTTGATCAGCGCGATGTTCAAATCGCGCTGCGTATTCTCGATGACCTTTGCGGCTTCGGCCACCCGGATCGAGGAAGCTTTGTGTGTGCCGGCCGTGATGATGGACCGATACAACGCATCGACGCGCTCGGCGGCTTCGGGGGTCGAACCCGACGTAACCTTGCGGATCGAGGGCAGGCGGTGTTCCCGGTCGCCGGGATTGATACGCTCAGGACTATAGCCAACATGAAAGTCCACGTTGCACGTCAGCCCGGAACATTCTTCGAGGATAGGTACACAATCTTCCTCCGTCGCACCCGGGTAGACGGTCGATTCATAAATGACGAGATCACCGGGTTTCAGCACCGCCCCGATCGTCCGCGATGCCGCGATCAGCGGGCCAAGATCGGGGCGCTTGTGGTCGTCGATGGGGGTGGGCACCGTGACGATGAAGATTGTGCAAACGCCGAGGTCGGCCGCCTGCGATGTGAAGGTAAGGCCTGTTGCTTCGGCAAGTTCGGCGGCCTCCACTTCAAGCGTGGCGTCCCGCCCCACGGCCAAATCCGCGACGCGGCGCGCATTGATGTCGAAGCCGGTAACTTGGTGGTGCTTGCCAAACTCGACCGCCAGGGGAAGGCCAACATAACCGAGACCGACGACCGCGAGCCGGGCGTTCGCAAAATCGTTACTCGCATTCATTGCACCAAGTCCCGTTTCATTGAAGTCGCCGCGTTCACTAGGCGAAAAGACGCGAATCGCAACCCGTGCGAGCCCTCGGTCAGCGCGATCCAAAGCCGGTTAGAATGGTTTGGACCGTCTTGATCGCAATGAAGACATCCAGCCAGGGAGAGAAATATTTGATGTAATAAAAATCATACTGAAGCTTTTCATTAGCCGCCTCGATTTCCGCGACATTCCCCTGGTTGACCGCGGCCCAGCCAGAAATGCCGGGGCGGACTGCATGTCGATAAGCGTAGAAGGGTACTTCGCGATCATACCATTCGGCCAGCGCTATGGCTTCGGGCCGCGGGCCGATCCAACTCATGTCACCCTTTAGGATGTTAAAAATTTGAGGAAGCTCATCGATGCGGTATTTCCTGATGAACTTGCCGACTTTGGTTATTCTCGGGTCGTCGCTGGCAGTGAACATTTCCCCACCGACTTCGTCCCTCATTGATCGCAACTTGATGCATACGAAGTGCTTTGCCCGGAACCCCATCCGCGTCTGGAGAAAGAAAGCGGGGCCGGAGGACTCGAGCTTGATCAGGACTGCGAATACTAGAATGATCAGCATTGCCAGCGGCAGGACCATAATGGCGGCGACGACATCAATTGCCCGCTTAAGGCGCAGATATATGAGCGATGGCAGCACCGATCCGAAGCCATTGTCCGACAGGTGGTTGAACTCGACCCTCCCGGTCAACGATTCCTGAATGTGCCGCACATCGTAAACGGGAACGCCATCAAGCACGGCGCGAGCCAGAAATCGCTCCCAGTCCGGACTGTGGTCGGCGCGCAAGTCCGCTGCGATACCGGATGCGCTAATCCCGTCCGCGGGCTTCTTGAGGAATTCCAGTTCGAGCGTGTCGAGGTCGAGCAGCGTATCGTAATTTCCTGTCGGGATGATGGCCAGCCGCAGCTTCGAGGCCCGCCCTCGCAAGCCATAAACTGCGTAGAACCAGACGATGGCGAGGAACAGGCTCAGAACGAACTGGAATCGTGAATAGTCGATGCGCATGATGAAGAAGGAAAAAATCACCGCGCCGTAAGCGGCCAGGAAACAGGGAATGATATAGGTCGCTGCATGAAAGCCCGGAAACGAAATGAATTGCCGCAACAGCACGAAGCCGAAGCACACCGCAATGATTGTCCCGAGAAACGCCCATTCAAGCGGCGCGTCATGATGGAACACGGTTCCGGCCGATAAAAATAACCGCAGCAGTGCAGGAAAGACAATCGCAAACAGGGCCGCACCCAGCAATTGAAACCTGACGCGATCGATCATCGCGCCGCGGCTCCGACTTATCCCGCCGGCGGGTCGCGGCGAGAAATGGGCCGATTGTGAAACTAGTCTGCTCATGACCCGGCGTTGGCAGCGCAGGCACGGCGCAACCGATCATTGATGGCCGCCCCGATGCCGGTTTCGGGAACCGGCGCGACGGCTATTGTTGCGCAGGCGGAACGGTCGGCCTCATGCAAGCGATCGAACAGATTGGCCGCTGCCTCGACCAGGTCGCCGGACTGACTGAGGGTTGTATGTCCCCCCACCGTGCCAAATCCGATATGCCATTCATCATTGCCGGCCGACATGGCGTCGGTGCGAAGTTCTTTGGACGGAGCGTAATGATTCATGGTTTGCCCGGGGGATTCAATCTTGTCATGCGCGGATAACGAAAGCCCGGTCATTATGGGCCCAAGCCGCAATAGGCGGACGCCCTTGTCGTCGACGGCGACGATCGTCGATTCGATACCGAGCGTATTTGGGCCATCGTCGATAATCAGGCGGACCCGTCCGTTCAGCGTGTTGAGAACATGCTCCGCCCGGGTCGGGCTGAGACGTCCGCTGGCGTTGGCACTGGGCGCGGCGAGGGGCACTTCGCTGGCTTCCAGCAGTGCCCTGATTGCGCGATGGGCGGGCACGCGAATGGCGATGGTGTCCAACCCGGCGGTCGCCAGCGTCGACACCGGGCAGTCGCTTCGACGCGGAACAACCAGGGTCAGTGGTCCCGGCCAGTGCTTCAGCGCAAGCGCCCGCGCTTCATCGTTGAAAACGCCAAGGGCTTCGGCTGCGGCGAGGTCAAGGACATGGATTATCAAAGGATTGAAAATCGGCCGTCCCTTGGCCTCATAGATTCGCACCACCGCCGCGCTGTTCGTCGAATCGGCCGCCAGCCCGTAAACGGTTTCGGTCGCCACCGCGACCGGAAACCCGGCGCGGATCAGTGCTGCAGCGTCCGCAATAACCAGCGGTCCGTAACGTCCGACCGTAGTCTGGCAAGAGTGATTTGAGGCGAGCATAAGGTGGCGCTATAGGCGTGCTTTGCGCCCCCGCAAACCAAGGAACGACGTTTGGCCTACACGCCCCCGACGACTGAACAGCGCTTCGTTCTGGACCATGTCGTCCGCATCGACGAGCTGGCAGGCAATAATGCTTTTGCCGATGCGACGCCGGACCTGGTGGAGGCCATAGTTGAGGGGGCAGGCGCGTTTGCGCTGGGCGAATACGCGCCATTGAACCGGATCGGCGATACCGTTGGCGCGCGATGGAAAGACGGCGTGGTGACGATGCCCCACGGTTTTCACGCAGCCTATCGCGCGCTTGTCGACAATGGCTGGGGGACGATCGTCGGCCCCAAGGATGCCGGTGGGCAGGGGTTACCCTTTGTACTGGGGACCATCGTGCTCGAGGATCTGGGTACGGCAAACATGGCCTTCACCTTGTGCAACATGCTGACGGCGGGCGCGGTCGAGGCACTGGCTGTACATGGCAGCCAGGAGTTGCAGGGCGATTACCTGCCAAAGCTGGTCAGCGGGGAGTGGACCGGCACGATGAACTTGACCGAGCCGCAGGCGGGTTCGGACGTCGGGGCGCTGCGGTCAACCGCGACACCGGTTGGTGATGGGAGCTGGCGGGTAACCGGCACGAAAATCTACATCACCTTTGGCGAACATGACCTGACCGATAATATCGTTCACCTGGTTCTTGCCCGCACGCCTGACGCGCCAGCGGGCACCAAGGGTATTTCCCTGTTCCTGGTCCCGAAGCTCAGGCCGGCTGGCGATGGCAGCTTTACGCAGGCCAACGATGTTCGCTGCGTGTCGATCGAACACAAGCTCGGCATCCACGCCTCGCCCACGTGCGTCCTGTCGTTCGGCGATGATGGCGACTGCCTTGGCTGGCTGGTCGGTCCCGAGATGGGCGGAATGCGTGCAATGTTCACGATGATGAACAACGCCCGGCTGAATGTCGGACTGCAAGGGGTCCAAATCGGCGAGCGCGCGACCCAGGAGGCGATTGCCTATGCCAGTGACCGGGTGCAGGGCAAGGCCATCATCGAGCATCCCGACGTGCGCCGGATGTTACTTCGCATGAAGGCGCTGACGCAGGCAGCACGCGCGCTTGTCTATGCGGCTGCCGGGGAAGTCGATCGCGCTCATCTGGGTGTTGATGGTGCCAAGGCGCGCGTCGACTTGCTGACCCCGCTCGCCAAGGCTTATGGTACCGACGTTGGGTGCGAGATCGCCAGTCTGGGCGTGCAGGTCCACGGCGGCATGGGCTTTGTCGAGGAAACCGGCGCAGCGCAGCACTATCGCGACATCCGGATCGCGCCGATCTACGAAGGCACCAATGGCATCCAGGCGGCTGACCTGGTCGGGCGCAAGCTGACCGGCGACGGCGGCACCGCGCTGAAGGCGCTCATTGCCGAGGTACGCGCCGAGGCGGGCGACCATGCGTCCTTGCTTTCACTGGTCGATGCCGTGGCCGAGACGACCGAATGGCTGCTGACCGCCACGCCAGACGACCGGCTCGCGGGGAGCTATCCATTCTTGGACATGGTCGCGGTCATGACCTGCGGCTGGCTGATGGCGCGCCAGGGCAAAGTTGCCGCTGCGATGCTGATGGCGGGCGAGGGCGATCCCGTGTTCCTGAAGGCAAAGACCGTTACAACGCGTTACTATCTGGAGCATGTCGTGCCGGAGGCGTTGGGCCGCGTAGCGGCTGCCCGGGCCGGCTCGGTCCTGCTGTTCGAATTATCGGCCGAGGAACTCGCTGCCTGATGGAGGATGCCCTTCGGTTTGCCACCCTCGACGACGCGCCTGCGCTGCACCGCCTGATTGAAAGCGCCTATCGCGGCGACCGGGCACGATTGGGATGGACGCACGAAGCCGACCTACTCGAGGGCCAGCGCACCGATGTCGAGGCGCTCTCTGCCATTCTTTCCGATACGGAGCAGCGTTTGATCGTTGCCGAGCGCAACGGCGTCATGATTGGCTGCGTGCAAGTCACAGCGATCGCTGGAACTACGGCCAATATCGGGCATTTGTCGGTTGAGCCCAAACTGCAAGGGACAGGTCTCGGACGCCGATTGGTTGCCGAGGCGGAGCGCGTTGCCGTCCACCATTATTCTGCGCGTTTGGTCGAAATGACCGTAATCATGCAGCGCCCGGAATTGATCGCCTGGTATGGTCGTCTCGGGTTTTCGCCAACCGGCGAACACCGTCCGTTTCCCGTGGATAATCCGCGCTTCGGCATACCCCGCGTCCCTGATTTGTGCTTTGTCGTGCTGGCCAAGTCCCTTGTGCCCGAACAGCCGCTCCCTATCTCGACTAACAGGGGCGCTGCCCGCTAATTTGACGGAGAGAGAATGTGGCAAATGAAACTGCGACTTTGGCGGCGGGATGCTTCTGGTGCATAGAAGCGGTGTTCGACGGCTTGGCGGGGGTCCAGTCGGTCGAAAGCGGCTATATCGGGGGACATGTGGCTAACCCGACTTACAACGCGGTGTGCGGCGGCAAGACGGGACATGCCGAGGCCATCCGCGTGGTCTTCGATCCGGCTGTCGTCAGTTTTCATGAAGTGCTCGATATATTCTTCGAGATTCATGACCCTAGCCAGTTGAATCGCCAGGGGAACGACGTGGGCACGCAATATCGTTCAGCCATTTTCCCACATTCGCCCGAACAGGAGGCGGCAGCGCGAGCAGCCATCGTTCGCGCGCAGGCCGATCATCCTTCGCGGCCGATCGTGACGACAATCGAGCCGCTGTCTCAATGGTATGTGGCCGAGAACTATCATCAGGAGTATTTTGAACGCGAAGGAAACTCGAACCCCTATTGCCAAATCGTGGTCGCGCCGAAGCTGGCGAAGTTCAGGAAGAAGCATTCCGAACGCCTGAAAACAGCTGTTTTTCTTGATTGAGGTTAGAAAGCGTGTGTTTTCAATGAGGTAAGCCTCTAATGGCGCAAAATTTGCTACGCAAATTTCATAAAACGACGTCGAAATGATCTTGTGTCTGTCCGCGCGATGTAGTCAACAGCCTCCGTTATCGGAGAATGAGACTAGTGGCATCCCAACTTAATTCAGTCGTCGAAGACAATCGAACCGAGTTGGCTGAAATCTTCGGCTCTCTCGATCGTGCCCTCGGCCTACTGGATCAACTTGGTTTGAGCGAGGCGGCAGCAAGACTTTCGACAGTTCTCGACGTCTTGGTTCCGTTCATCAACGATGCGAACGAAAGTTTTCTAGCCACTGAATCATGAGCGTGTTGCCCATTGAGGTCATCTTTAAGGTAGTGCTTCGCTTGTCATTTGGGTGCGAGATTCGCTCCAGATACTGACGTTCAGTGAGCACCTTAAGATACCGAAGCGCCGTTGCCTCAGGGACGCTCGCCGCATGGCAAGCGCTTGAAATACTCACTTGCTCGTCCCGGGCCGATCTGATGAACAGGTCGAGCAACAGGTCCCATGCAGGGTCAGCGAAAATGTCGTCGTTAAAGACCTTCTCTCGATCGCGCCGCGACCAATATATGCGTTCGGCCAGCTTTGCATAATCAATTTGGCCGATAGAAGCATCGCTAAGCTCCCCGACATCCATAAGCCTTTGCCGCCGCTTTTCGCGCTCAAGCAAGTTACGCAACTCACCCAGCTCGGTGGCTGACAACGGGTTGTTGCGGCTATCCTCCGATGCGAAAACTGGGTGATCCTGAAATCGGTTCATTCAATATCTACTGGTAAAACGACGCATTGGGTCCAGATTCCTTTTTGGGCCAAATGAATTTAGCGCAAAAGTATAAAAGCGTACAGGAGCGTTAGAGCGTTTATTTGATGAGATGAATGCCCTTCGCAAAGAACTTTTTTTGTGTTGATTTTTTCGGGACCGACCTGGTTTTCCGGGTTTGGGAGATTGCCTTCATTTTGGATTGTTCTGCCTGAATCCGGCAGGCGATGGTTAACGAATTGCCGCTTAATAATGGCCTACCGATGCGATGGGTTGGTCCCCGGCGCATTGGCGAGGCCCCCGGCATACCCCACCATGTCGGGGGCCCAACTTTTAGGTAAGTATAATGTCAGCCAGTCAGGACAAGTTCCAAGGGGCGATCGAGCGACGGACCGAGAACAGGATCCTGGGCAGGTTCGCGGCGCGTCTCCGCCAGTCCGCCGGCAAACCCCTGGCCGTATCCGTCTATGACCTTTCGGCTCGAGGATTTTGTACCGAATGGCCGCATCGCCTGAGCGTTGGGGATCGTGTCTGGCTGACGCTCGACCGGATTGAATCACTCGCCGCCATCGTCAGCTGGACCACCGATTTTGCAATCGGCTGTAAATTCGAACGCCCTCTGCATCCAGCGACGCTGAATACGATTGCCGACAGCAGCGACCGCCGCTGACTGGGTACGCAGCTGACTCAGGGCGCCGCCGACCAGATTCCCTTGGTGTCATAAACGATTTTGTCGGCGCGCTCCTCGGGCGGCACCGACCTGAAGATGTCATGGTCGACCAGCACGATCATCACCGCACATTCCAGCAGGGCGGCATCGATATCGGCCAGTGTCGCGCCGGTATCGTCGAACTCGGGCGGCAGGCGATCGACATGCGGCTCGACGATGACGATCCTGTTCCCGAAACGCACCGCCAAGTCGTGTGCGACCTTCAGCGCCGGACTCTCGCGAAAGTCATCGACATTGGCCTTGAACGCCAAACCCAGCACCGCAACTTGCGCTCCCGGATTTGCGTCGATGAGCCGGGCGGCCTCGGCCACCACATAGCCGGTCTTGCGGTCGTTCACTTCGCGCGCGGTCCTGATCAGCGGAGTGATCTCTGGCGCGCTGTGGATGATGAACCACGGATCGACGGCGATGCAATGCCCGCCCACGCCCGGTCCCGGCGACAGGATGTTGACCCGTGGGTGACGATTGGCAAGGCGCAAGACTTCCCAGACGTCTATGCCGAGCTTGTCCGACACCATCGACAATTCATTCGCAAAGGCGATGTTGACGTCGCGAAACGCGTTCTCGCTGAGCTTCACCATTTCGGCGACGCGCGCGCTTGTCGTGATGCAGGCACCGCGAACGAATCCGCGATAGAATGCGAGCGCCTTGCGGGCGCAGCGTGGCGTGATGCCGCCGATGCACCGGTCGTTGTCGATCAATTCGACCAGAATGCGCCCCGGCAGCACACGTTCGGGGCAATAAGCGATCGCGATGTCGGCGGTGCCGTTGCCGGTTCTTGGCACATGCAGGTCAGGACGCAATTCGGCAATCAGGTCGCGCAGGGTATCGGTCGTTCCCACCGGCGACGTCGATTCGAGCACGATCAAGTCGCCTGACTTCAAGACCGGCGCAATCGTACGCGCGGCGGACAGCACATGGCTGATGTCGGGCGCATGATTGTCGTCGAATGGCGTCGGGACTGCGATCAGGAATACATCTGCGGGTTCCACCTCGGTCGATGCCCTCAGCAGGCCCCGGGCGACCACGCCCTGCACCAACGCGTCAAGATCGACTTCCTCGATGTGGACGCCCCCTGAATTAACGGTTTCCACCACGTCGGCGCGGACGTCGATGCCGATCACCTGACTGCCCGACCGGGCCACGATTGCGGCGGTGGGAAGGCCGATATAGCCAAGGCCCATCACGCAGGTCTTTGGATGGTTACTAACGGCCATTGGCTATAATCCTGGAGATGCGGGCGGCGGCGTGGCCGTCGCCGAATGGGCTGTGCGCGCGCGACATTGCGTCGTAGGCAGACGGGTTATCGAGCAGTCTGCTGGTTTCTGAAACGATCAGTGCGGGGTCAGTGCCGACCAGCCGGGCGGTCCCGGCGATGACCCCCTCGGGTCGTTCGGTCGTCTCTCGCATGACGAGCACCGGCTTGCCGAAGGTCGGCGCTTCTTCCTGCACGCCGCCGCTGTCGGTCAGCACCAGCGTTGAGCGGTCGAGCAGGCGGACGAAGTCGGGATAATCGAGCGGTTCGATCATCGCGATAGTGTCGGATGCGGGCAGGGCGTCGGCCATTGCTGTCCGGACATTCGGGTTGGGATGGACCGGAAAGACAATGCCTACGTCGTCGCGCTCGGCAATTTGTCCGATCGCGCCAGCTATCCCGCGCATTGCCGCGAAATTTTCGCGGCGGTGTGTCGTCACCGCGATGATCCGCTTGGCCCCAAACCGGTCGATGATCGTGTCGATCTTCCGGCACATCGACGGGTCGGCCAGCAGCCGGCTGCGGGTCGCCAGCAGCGCGTCGATAACGGTGTTGCCGGTTTCGAATATCGTGTCGGCACGCACCCCTTCGCGTCGTAGCGCCTCGGCGGCGGTGGCGGTTGGGGCGAAATGCTGGTCCGCCATCGTCGCGACAATCCGGCGGTTGACCTCCTCGGGCCAGGGATGGTGGATGTCGCCGCTGCGCAAACCGGCTTCGACATGGCTCACCGGGATTTTGCGATAATAGGCGGCCAGCGCCCCGACCATTGCGGTGGCGGTATCGCCCTGGACGATTACCCGGTCGGGCTTTTCGATATCGAACACTTCGCCCAAGCGGACCAGCAAGGCCGCCGTCAGGGAATCGAGTGTCTGGCCGGGCACCATGATGTCCAGGTCGTAATCGGGCACGATCCCGCTCAAGCGCAATATCTGGTCGAGCATCCCGCGATGTTGCGCCGTCACGCAGACGCGGCAGTCGACCCCTGTTTCGATCCGCAGCGCGTCGATAACCGGAAACAGCTTGATCGCCTCCGGACGCGTCCCGAATACGGCAAGGACCTTGATCGACACTGGCGTTCATTCCCCGAACCGGACTTGGCTCCGACCCGCGTTATGCGTTCAACATTGAACTCCGGTAAACGTCGGAAAAAATGAAGTGCCGCTCAGCTCGTCAAAAACCAGCGCTCGGTGCCCTCGATCCCGATTGCCGTCAGCTTGCCGCTGGCGAACGCACCGGTATCGATGCCGATGCGGTTCGGCCGTTCGTCGACCTCTTCGGTGATCGAATGGCCGTGGATGATCATTGGCCCATGGTCGCGCGCATCTTCCAGAAATTCGCGCCTGATCCAGCGGAGGTCGGACGGGTCTTGCGCCTCCAGCGCCACCCCCGGCCTGATACCGGCATGGACGAACAGATAGTCGCCCCGGCTATAACTGTCGGCAAAATTGCGAAGGAAGGTGATGTGGCTCGCTGGAACCCGCTCACCCAGCAATTCGGTCAGCTCGCCCAAGTCCCCGGCGTCATAATCATGCGCATCAACGCCATAGCTCATGACGGTCTCACGCCCGCCCACCCGGTGGAGAAGGGAGGCGGCACGTCGGTCACCCTCCCATGCGTGAATGAATATTTCCTCGTGGTTGCCCATCAAAAGAATGGTGGGCCGGGTCGCAGCGATTTCCATTGCGCGAACAATCACGCCGCGCGAATCGGCACCCCGGTCCATCAGGTCACCCAGGAACACCAGCGTCGTATCCGCCGGCCCGCGCGCGGATTTATCAGCCTCGATCCGGGCCATCAAGGCGTCGAGGCAATCCAGACGGCCGTGAACGTCGCCGATCGCATAGATGCGTTCGCCATCCGGCAATCGGTACTGGCGCGCGGCCGCCTGTTGCTCGGAACGCGGCGCGCGAGAAAATAGCTTGCGTAATACCATGAGTATCGGTGGCTTTAGCCAGAGGGGATGAACCGCGCCT
Source organism: Sphingomonas sp. (assembly GCF_025353885.1). GTDB lineage: Bacteria > Pseudomonadota > Alphaproteobacteria > Sphingomonadales > Sphingomonadaceae > Sphingomonas_O. Next base: position 18,495 of record NZ_JANXNX010000057.1, read on the forward strand.
TACGCGCGCTCGTTCTGGAACAACATCTGCGGGTCGATTTCGAGGCGCGCAATGTGCTGGCGTATGCGCGGCCAGATCTTGCTGAGAAAGCGATCGCGTTCGTCCACGCACAACCGCTCTATGGCCCCTGGCGCGACGAACATCCCGACGCCGCGCCGCACGGTGACATAGCCCTCGTCCTGCAGCGCCTGATAGGCTTTTGCGACCGTCAATGGGTTCGCACCGTGTTCGGCGGCAAAAGCACGCACCGAGGGCAACTGATCGCCCTCGGCATAATTCCGCTCGAGGATCGACGCGGCCAGGATCCCCCTAAGGCGCAGATAAACGGGAACATCGCCGGATTCGCTGACTGTCATGCAGTTCTAATACACCAACGCACCTGAAATGTCATCTTCGCGCCGAATTCAGGGATCAGGGCCAGCGACTGACGACATCTTCATAGGCTGCGCGCGGTCGCTCGCTGAGTTCGCGCAACGGTGATCCGACAAAGATGAAACCCGCGACCCGCTCGCCGGGACCGCCGATGGCATCGCGCACCGTGTCCGAATAGGCCGGCCACCCGGTCAGCCACCCGCCCACGAAACCACTGGCGTGCGCCGCCATCAGCAGGTTCATGCACGCCGCCCCCGCCGACAATTCCTGCTCCCACAAGGCGATCTTGCCCGGGATGGGAGCCGACAATACTACGATCAGGGTCGGTGCCTGGTGGGCAAACTGTTCCATCGCCTCGACCTGGGCTTGCGTGGCGTCGGGTTGCTCCGCGCGAAAGGCAGCGACGATCAGTGCCGCCAGCCGGACACGCTGGTCCGCGCCGATAATGACTAAGCGCCACGGGTTCAGCTTTCCATGGTCGGGCACGCGTATTGCCGCCTCCAGTATCGCACGAAGCTGGGCGTCGTCGGGACCCGGCGCGATCATGTCGCGGGGCTTTCCAGAGCGGCGGGTGTGCAGCAGCGCAAGCGTCGTGGAGGTGTCGTTCAACATGATGTGGCGGGTATCAGCGGCGCGGCCGTCGCGCAATCGGCTTGCTCCCGCGTTCGCGCCTTCCTATCCGTGCCGGATGAGCGCTTCGATCATTGCCCTTGCCCTCGCATTTGCCGCCCCCGATCCGGGGGTTGCGGCCCTGCAAGCTGCCGATGCCCGCGTGGCCGCAATCGCCTGGCGACTTCAGACTGCCAATGCGCCGCTTTGTTCCGATGTTGCCCCGCTCGCCGGATTTTCGGTCCAGACGCTGGCCCAGTATCAACCTTCGGTCCGGGCGACGGTAGTCGCCCAGACCGGTCTCGGTCGCCAGCCAGCGGTCCAGGCGGTCGTCAGCGGCGGTGCTGGCGATCTTGCCGGTTTACGGGTGGGCGATGTGCTGATCGCCATCGACGGCACCGCGACCCCTGCCGACTTGCCAACGCGAGCCAGCTACGATGTTACCGCGAAGACCCAGGCGATGATCGAAGCCGCCCTGAAAACGCCGCCGCTGACGTTGCGGCTGATGCGCGGCAAATCGGTCAGGACCGTGGGGATGACCGGGGTCAGCGGGTGCGTTTCCCGGGTCGAGATCGTGACCGGCCGGATTATCAACGCCGAGGCCGATGGGCATTATGTCCAGGTGTCGGGATCGCTGGTGGATTTCACGACGAACGACGACGAACTCGCTACGGTGATTGGCCACGAATTGTCGCATAACATCCTGCATCATCGCTTGCGCCTCGACACCGATAAAGTATCGCGTGGTATATTCGCTGGGTTCGGCAAGGGCGGCGCCCGGCTTCGCAAAACCGAATATGAAGCAGATCGCCTGGGCGTCTGGCTGGTCGCACGGGCTGGCTACGATGTCGATGCCATCGTGCCATTCTGGTCGCGACTTGGTCGTCGGACCGGATTGGGTATCTTGTCCGATGGCACCCACCCAAGCTGGGGCGACCGCATCGCCCGCGTCGCTGCTGCTGTCGCCGAGGTAAAAGCGCAACGTGCAAAGGGAGTTGCGCTTATTCCGACCGAACTGCCGATTGCCTTGCCTCCCGCATAATCCACTTCACACCTAAAAATTACGCGCTAGTCTCCGCCGCATGAACGAGCGCGCTACGACGCAGCCTTTGGGGAGCAGATCGACTATGGCATCGGCCGCAATGACTGACGAAAAAACCTGGCTCGGCCATCCGCGCGGCCTGTTCGTGCTGTTCTTTGTCGAGATGTGGGAGCGGTTTTCCTACTACGGAATGCGCGCCCTCCTGATTTTCTACCTCGTCAAACACTGGCTGTATGCCGATGCTGAGGCGTCGATCATCTACGGTGCCTATACTGCGCTCGTTTATATCACGCCGGTGGTCGGCGGCTATCTCGCCGACCGCTACCTCGGCCAGCGAAAGGCCGTTCAGTTCGGCGCGGTTATGCTGACCATCGGGCATTTCCTGATGATCTTCGAAGGCGATGGGGGACGCAACGGTCCGGCCATCAACATCTTCTGGCTGGCGCTTGCGTTTATCATCGTCGGCGTCGGGTTCCTGAAGGCAAACATCTCGGTCATCGTCGGCCAGCTTTACCCGCGCACCGACCTGCGCCGCGATCCGGCATACACGATCTTCTACATGGGCATTAACCTCGGCGGCGCGCTGGGACCAATCATCGCGGGCTATCTTGGCGAGACTTATGGCTGGTCCTACGGCTTTGGCGCGGCGGGGGTCGGTATGCTGCTCGGCCTCATCGCCTTCGTTCGGGGCCGACCCCTGTTGCTTGGCAAGGGCGAGCCGCCCGCGCCCCAGCGCCTGGCCGCGCCCGTTGCCGGGATCAAGCTGGAATGGCTGATCTACCTGTTCGGTTTTGTCATGGTCGGCATCTGCTGGTGGCTCGTCCAGAACCAGGCCGTGGTCGGCTCGCTGCTCGGGGTGTCCGGGGCCATCCTGATTGGGTTCATCCTTTTTACTGCGGTCTTCAAGCTGCCCAGCGTCGATCGCGACCGCATCCTGGCCGCACTGTTCCTGATGATCATGTCGATCGTCTTCTGGGCGTTGTTCGAACAGGCCGGATCGTCGATCAACCTGTTCACCGACCGTCGCGTCGATCGTCATTTGTTTGGGGCCGAAGTTCCCGCGTCGGTTTTCCAGTCGATCAACTCGATCTACATCATCCTGCTTGCCCCTGTGTTCGCGGTGCTGTGGACGTGGCTGGGACGACGCAATCTCGAACCCTCGGCACCAGCGAAGTTCGGTTTGGCGCTGATCCAGCTCGGGGCGGGATTCCTGGTCCTGGTCGCGGGCGTGCTTTCTGCGGGGCCGGGCCAGTTGACCCCGGTCATCTTCATCTTCCTGCTGTATCTGCTGCACACCACCGGAGAGCTGTGCCTGTCGCCGGTCGGCCTGTCGGCAATGAACCGGCTGTCGCCGCTGCACCTGGCCAGTCTCATCATGGGAACCTGGTTTTTCTCGACAGCCGCCGGGCAATTTGCCGCCGGACTCATTGCTGCGGCCATCGGTTCCGAAGGGGCCGGGCCTGAACGCGTTACCGAAGTCTATTCTTCGGCAGGCTGGACCGCCGTTGCCGTTGGCGTCGCGGTGATCGTGATCGCACCGCTGATCAAGCGACTGATGCACCTGGACAAGTTAAGCGATCATGTGGTCGATGACTGAGTTCGGGAATCGCTCCCGGCACCTTCGCCCCTAATCAGGTCGGTCATCGTACCCGTCTGCCGGCCCACAGTCGCGGTCATCGCCACGTCCATCATCGCATTCCCTAGCGTCCGAAAGATGTCAGGCAATGTCTCCACCGCGATCAACAGCGCCAGCGGTTCGACGGGAATGCCCAGCGCCAGGCTGATCGGGGCGATTGACGTCACGAAACTGACCTGCCCGGGCAGGCTGACCGCGCCCATCGACGTCAGCATCGCGGCCACTATCCCGACCGCATATTGTGCCGGTCCCAGGTGCACGCCAAACCAGTTGGCGACATAGAGCGCCACGGCAAGGTTCATTGCCGGGCCGGTCGCGCGCATCAACGCGACCGCCATCGGTAGCGAAACTCCCGCCGTGCCCTCGCTCACGCCAAGGTCTTCCGACTTTTCGACCATCAGCGGCAAGCAGGCGAGCGAGGACTGGGTACTGATTGCGAGTGCCTGGACCGGCGCGATGGCCCGCGCAAATCTCGCGAACCCAATATTCGCGCCGAACCGCGCGAGGGGATAGGCGCATAGTCCGATGGCGAGCCCGACGCTGGCCACGATGACGACGTAGTGAAGCAGCGCCCCGAACGCCGCCGCTCCCGATCGTGCCCCGACCACAAACGCCAGCCCGAACACACCGATGGGAGCCAGGCGAAGCACCCAGTGGATCACGACGATCATCGCGTCGGCGATGGCACTGAAAAACTGCGTCAGCAGCCGGCGCGGTTCGTCGGGGAGACGGGTCAGCGCGAACGCGAACACACCGGTAAAGATCATCAACGGCAGGATCGCGTCGTTGGCAGCGGCGGCGATCGGGTTCGTCGGGACGATGGCGCGCAGGAAGTCGGCGAACGGCGGCACCTTTCCGACTGCTGGTGTCGCGCTCAGTGCAGCGCGCAGCGCATTGGCCGATTCGGCGGGCATCGGGAAAAAATGGAGGAGTAACGGCGTGAGCACGGCTCCGACCACCGCCGACAACCCCATGATCGTCAATATCCACGCCAGCGCGCGCCCGGCAACGCGGCCTGCGCGCGCCGCCTCCGCCGTCTGTGCAATCCCCGTAATCAGCAACGACACGACCAATGGCACGATCGTCATGCGCAGCCCGTTCAGCCACAGGTTGCCGACCGGATCGGCCACGTCGGCCACCTGGCCAGCGAGGGTCGGGGCCATTGACGAACCGGCGATGCCGAGGATCAGTCCGATGACCAGAGCGACAAGAATGCGGGTGGCGTTCGACATCGGACCGTCTTGCCTTCTATGACAATCGGGCGAAAGCGTTTTTTCAACGGGCCAAACTCGAGTTGATTAGGAGGAAGTTCTTGTGACGCGTAAGTTTTTCGGCACCGACGGCATCCGTGGCCGCACCAACGTAACGCCCATGACCGCCGAGATTGCGATGAAGGTCGGACAGGCAGCCGGCAGCTATTTCCTGCGTGGCAGCCACCGCCATCGTGTCGTTATCGGCAAGGATACCCGCCTGTCGGGCTATATGATGGAATCGGCGCTGGTCGCCGGTTTTACCAGCGTCGGCATGGACGTTATCCAGTTCGGCCCGATCCCGACGCCCGCCGTCGCGATGCTGACCTCCTCAATGCGCGCCGATCTGGGCGTGATGATTTCCGCCAGTCATAATCCGTACGAGGATAACGGGATCAAGCTGTTCGGACCCGATGGCTACAAATTGTCCGATGAGGCCGAGGCCGAGATCGAACGCTTGCTGGACGCAGCAACGACGCTGGCGCAGGCTCCTGACATCGGTCGCGCCCGCCGGGTCGAGGATGCGCGGGGGCGCTATATCCATTTTGCCAAGTCTACTTTCCCCGAGGATTTGCGCCTCGACGGGCTGAAGGTCGTCATCGATTGCGCGAACGGCGCGGCCTATCAGGTCGCGCCTTCTGCGCTCTGGGAACTGGGCGCGGAGGTCATCGCGATCGGGGTGACTCCCGATGGACGCAACATCAACGCTGGCTGCGGATCGACCGCGCCCGCCCTACTGCAGGAAACCGTGGTGGCCAGCGGCGCGCATATCGGGATCGCGCTGGACGGGGATGCCGATCGCTTGATTGTAGTCGATGAAACCGGCCGCATCGTCGATGGCGACCAGTTGATGGCACTGATCGGGACCAGTTGGGCACGCCACGGCATGCTGCAGGGCAACGGCATCGTCGCGACCGTCATGTCAAACCTCGGTCTTGAACGTTATCTGCAAGGGCAGGGACTCTCGCTGGAACGGACCAGTGTTGGCGATCGCTATGTGCTCGAGAAGATGCGCAAGTCGGGCTTCAACGTCGGTGGTGAACAGTCGGGTCATATCATCCTGTCGGACCATGCGACGACGGGCGACGGATTGATTGCCGCGCTCCAAGTGTTGGCGGAACTGGTGACCACGGGCAAACCGGCAAGCGAGCTGCTTCACCTGTTCGACCCGGTCCCGCAACTGTTGAAGAACGTCCGGTTTGCCGGGGGCAAGCCGCTCGACGACGCCCACGTCAGGGCGGCCATCGCCGAAGCGGAAGCTAAACTGGTCGGAAAAGGTCGGCTCGTCATCCGGCCTTCTGGCACCGAACCGCTGATCCGCGTGATGGCAGAGGGCGATGATAGCGCCCAGGTTACCCGTCTGGTCGACATGATCTGCGACGCGGTCAGGGCGGTTGGGTGACACCCAGGGTCCTGATCATTGCCGGGTCGGACAGCGGTGGCGGGGCGGGCATCCAGGCGGATATAAAGACCGTGACGATGCTCGGCGGCCACGCGATGACCGCGGTCACGGCGGTCACCGCGCAGAACACGGTGGGCCTGCAGGCGGTGCACGCCATTCCGACAGCGATGGTGATCGCCCAGATCCAATCCTGCCTCGGCGACATCGGCGCGGACGTCGTGAAAATCGGGATGATCGGATCGGCGGCAACCGCGCATGCGGTGACCGACCTGCTGGCCGGCATCGACCTGCCGATCGTCTTCGACCCGGTGATGGTCGCGACCAGCGGATCGACGCTTGCCGACCCCGACACGATCGCGGCCTTCGCCCGGCTCATGGCGGTGGCATCGGTCGTCACGCCTAACCTCCCCGAACTGGCGGCATTGGGTGGCAAGGATAATGTGCTGAGCTATGGCTGCCACTTGCTGGTCAAGGGGGGGCATGGCGAGGGTGCGATGGTGGTGGATCGCCTGTGGTCGCCGAACGGCCTGGTCCGTGAACTGAGCGCTCGGCGCATCGACACCACCAGCACACATGGCACAGGCTGCACGCTCGCCAGCGCGCTTGCGACCGGATTGGGCGAGGGGATGGAGCTTTACGAGGCGTTCGGTCGCGCGGTATTCTTTGTGCGCATCGCGCTGCTGGAGGCTCCGGGTTTCGGCAAAGGTCATGGCCCGATGGGGCAGCAGGGAGTGAGGGAATTTTGGGACGAATAGCGGGCGTCGACGAGGCGGGCCGGGGGCCGCTGGCGGGACCGGTCGTCGCTGCGGCCGTGATCCTGTGCCCAAAGGGGATCGAGGGCGTCGATGACAGCAAAAAGCTCTCGCCCCAGCGCCGCGCCGTGCTGGAGGCGCTGATCCTGAAACATTGCACTGTCGGCATCGGCATCGCCAGTGTGGAGGAGATCGACGGCATCAACATCCTACAGGCGACGATGCTCGCCATGACGCGCGCCGTCGCCGCGCTGGGGGTCGATCCATCGAACATCCTGGTCGATGGCAATCGCCTGCCGAAATGGCGCTGGCAGGCGCAGGCGGTGATCGGTGGCGACGCGATCCACCCCTGTATCTCGGCCGCCAGCATTATCGCCAAGGAAACCCGCGACCGCATCATGGTCGCCGCCGACCGCGATCACCCCCATTATGGCTGGGCGTCGAACAAGGGCTATGGTTCGGTTCACCACCTTGCCGCGTTGCGCGAACACGGTCCCTGCGCACTCCACCGCCAGAGCTTTGCCCCGGTGCGCGAACACGATTTGCGACGAACCGAGTCTTTAGTGCAACACGCCATTGGTTGAGTCCGGGTGTGAAGAACGCCACTATATGTCGTGGCAGACTCGTTTCGTTCCCGGCGCGTTAACCTAATTCTTAACACGCTCTGTTAACTACGTCCTTGACCCGGGAGTTCGACGGACTCACCATGGCGACGAATTAAACGGGGGCGTTTTCGTTGAGCTTGCTACAAATACTGAAGCCGGTTGCGCCGGTCGTCGATTTGCCGCTCGACCAGATCATCATGGACGATTGTATCGCCGCGATGGCCTCGTTGCCCGATGCCTGCGTCGACATGGTATTCGCCGATCCGCCCTATAACCTGCAGCTTGGGGGCGACCTGTTCCGTCCCGAAGGCGGGCGCGTCGATGCCGTCGATAACGACTGGGACAAGTTCGACACCTTCGCCGCTTACGATGCCTTTACCAGCGCATGGCTTTCAGAAGCGCGCCGTATCCTGAAACCCAATGGCACGCTGTGGGTGATCGGCAGCTATCACAATATCTTCCGCGTCGGCTCGCGCCTTCAGGACCAGGGCTTCTGGATTCTCAACGACATCGTCTGGCGCAAGGCCAATCCGATGCCGAATTTCAAGGGCACCCGCTTTACCAATGCGCATGAAACCCTGATCTGGGCGGCGAAGGGAGAGGGCGCGCGCTATACCTTCAACTATCGCGCGATGAAGAGTCTCAACGACGAATTGCAGATGCGGTCGGACTGGAGTTTTCCGATCTGCGGGGGAAAGGAACGCCTGAAACGCGGCGGCACAAAGGCGCATCCGACGCAAAAGCCCGAAGCGCTGCTGTATCGTATCCTGCTGGCGGCGACCAATCCCGGCGACATTGTCCTCGATCCCTTTTTCGGCACCGGCACGACCGGCGCCGTCGCCCGGCGTCTTAATCGCCGCTGGATCGGGATCGAACGCGACGCGACCTATTGCGACGTCGCTCGCGAACGGATCGATGCCGCGCTGCCGCTTGATGAGTCGGCGATCACGACGATGCAGTCGCCCAAGTCGCAGCCGCGCGTCGCGTTTGGAACCCTGGTGGAAACCGGGGCGATCAAGCCCGGTGCGCTGGTGTTCGATACCAAGCGCCGCTGGACCGCGACCGTTCGCGCCGATGGTTCGCTGTCGCACCGGGACCGGCTCGGTTCGATTCACAAGCTGGGGGCCGAACTCCAGGGTGCGCCGTCCTGCAATGGCTGGACCTTCTGGCATTATGATGCGGGTGGCATGGCCAAGCCCATCGATACTCTGCGCCAGACCTACATCCTTGCGACCGAGCCCTGACGGCCCGCTAGATGAAATCCTACCTCCGCCCTACGGCTTTCGTCGACACGCCGGTCCATTTCGACGGGCAGGTCGCGCGCCTTGCGGGCGGAATGACGTTCTTTTCGGCTTATGAAATCATCACCGTAATCGACGGCCAGCGCACCGCGCGCCTGGTGCCGCTCGATCGGTTCGAACCCTCAGCAGAGCACGCCGCCCTCCACGCCCGGATCATCGCACCGCGACCAGCGCTGATGCTCGGGCCGCGCACGGTCCGCTTAGACCAGCCACAGGTCATGGGCATAGTGAACATGACGCCCGACAGTTTCTCGGACGGCGGCAAGCACGACGCCGACCCCGCCCGTGCCGCCGCGATCGGCATCGACATGGCGGCAGCGGGCGCGGCGATCATCGACGTCGGCGGCGAATCCACGCGCCCGGGCGCGACGCCGGTGTGGGAAGGAGACGAGGTCGCCCGCACCCAGCCCGTGATCCAGCGCTTGTCCGCAGGCGGTGCCGCCGTATCGATCGACACCCGCAAGGCGAGCGTGATGGAAGCCGCGCTGTCGGCGGGCGCGACCATCGTGAACGATGTCTCGGCATTGCTGTTCGATGCGCAGGCGCTGGCCCTGATGGCGCGGAGCACCTGTCCCGTCATCCTGATGCAGTCGCCCGATGCGGAAAAATCGCTGCACGACGGACCGGCCCAGTCCGATCCGCTGATCGAAACCTATGACTGGCTGGAAGCGCGCATCGCAGCGGTCGGCGCGGCGGGAATCGACCGTTCGCGGATCATTGTCGATCCCGGCATCGGCTTCGGCAAATCGGTTGCGACAAATCTCGCCATCATCAACGGCCTGTCGCTGTTCCACGGCCTTGGCTGCCCGATCCTGCTGGGCGCGAGCCGCAAACGCTTCATCGGTGCCTTGTCGAACGAAGCCCCCGTCGCCGATCGTCTCGGCGGATCGGTCGCGGTTGTGCTGGAAGGTGCGCGCCAGGGCGTCCAGATCCTTCGGGTGCACGATGTGCCTGAAACCATTCAGGCATTGCACGTTTGGCGCGGGTTGCGGGACCAGGCGCTGAGCTGATCGCACGAACGAAGGGAGACGCGCAAGCCATTCAAGCCGCGTCCGAAATCCCCAATTCGGCAAGCTTTCGGTACAGTGTCGACCGCCCGATCCCCAGCCGCCGCGCGACCTCTGTCATGCGCCCGCGATAATGACCGATGGCCAGACGGATGACGTCGGCCTCGATCGCTTCTAGGGGGCGCAGATTGCCGTCGGACTGGAACAGCGTGACGCCGCCCGCGGCCTGTCCTTCATTGTCACGTCCGCGCGGACGCCCCGTCACGAGCTGGCTGGCGATATGTGGAAAGTCCGCCGCCGTCAGCGCGTCGCCGTCGCACAGCACCGCTGCGCGGAACAAGGCGTTCTGCAACTGCCTGACGTTGCCCGGCCACACATAGCCGCTCAACAACGCCATCGCTTCCTCGGTGATGCCCAGGCCCCGCAAGCCCGGCTGGCGCGCGATGCGGGCCATGATGTGACGCGCCAAGGCGGGAATATCGCCTGATCGCTCGCGCAAGGGGGGGATCGCGACTTGAACCACCGCCAGGCGATAATAAAGGTCTTCGCGGAAACGCCCCGCCGCGACTTCGTCGACCAGCGTCCGGTTCGATGCAGCGATCACCCGAACATCGACCTCGCGCAGGCGTCCCCCGATCGGGAGGACTTCACCCGATTGCAGCACGCGCAACAGCTTGACCTGGGCCTCCAGCGGCATCTCGCCAATCTCGTCGAGGAACAGCGTGCCGCCGTCAGCGTCGAGTATCTTGCCGACCTTGCGTTCGAACGCGCCCGCAAAGGATCCCTTTTCGTGGCCGAACAATTCGCTTTCGATCAGGTTGGACGGCATCGCGCCGCAGTTGATCGTGATCAGCGGCCGCTTGGCGCGTGGGGAGGCAGCGTGGATCGCTTCGACCACCACGGCCTTGCCGACACCACTCTCGCCCTCGATCAGCAGCGAGACGCGCGCGCGCGCCGCCTTTGCAGCGATGGCCAGCGCGGAACGGAACTTGGGGGCCGACCCGACAATCTCGTCAAAGCCGAGCGTGGCCGACATCTTTTCGGTCAGCGGTCGCAATTCGCCGCCGCCCGATCCACTCTCGACCGCCGCTTCCAGTGCCGCCAGCAAGCGCGAATGTTCGATGGGTTTGACCAGGAAGTCGGACGCCCCGGCGCGCATCGCCGAAACCACAATATCGACCGATTCGTTGGCGGTCATCATCAGGATCGGCAGGGCCGGGCGTCGTGCCCGCAATTCCGCGATCAGCGCCCCGACGTCTTCTCCCGGAAGGTCGATCAGGATCGCGTCCAGCATCATGCCGTCGCGCGTGCCCAGCATCGCAATGGCGATTTCGGGGTCGCCGGCGACGACCGACCGCCATCCGGCACGCGCCGCCTGTGCCGAAACGACCCGCACTTGTGCAGGGTCGTTGTCGACCAGCATCACCATGCGGGTGCCGTTCGGTGCCATTCTGTCTTAACCCCTGCTACAGTCGATGGGCGTTGTAACGCGCGGGAGTAAAGGCCAGCTTAAAGCGCCGACGCCCGTCACGCATGAACCAACAGAAATCTGGTCCTCGCGCTTGGGGCTTGAGGCTGCCGTTGTCCCTCGTTATGGCTCGGGACAACAAGGTTTTTCGTTTTTATGAGAGGATCTGCGACATGGCCGACACCGCCGAAACCAACGAGAACTTGCCAGCGCACGTCGATTCCTACGGGCGTTTCATTTCGTGGTTCAAGAGCGGCGCGATTGTCGTCGCGATCATCGTTGTCGCCGTCGTCTTCATCATCACGCGGTGAAGATCGGGGTCCTGAAGGAAACCGCCGAGGGCGAGCGCCGCGTTGCTGCCTCCGCTGAAACGGTCAAGAAGTTCATTGGCCTGGGCGCAACCGTGTCGGTCGAAACCGGCGCAGGCGCCACCGCCGCCGTGTCGGACCAGGCATTTGCCGATGCCGGAGCCACGATTGGCGACCGCGCAGCGGTGCTGGCAGATGCCGACATATTGCTTGGTGTCGCAGGGCCAACGCCCGCCAGCCTGAACGGTGTGAAATCGGGCGCATGGCTCGTCGCCGGGCTTAACCCCTTTGCCGAGCGCGCCCGCGTAGATGACTATGCCGCTTTGGGTATCGAGGCGCTGGCAATGGAATTCATGCCGCGCATCACCCGCGCGCAGTCGATGGACATCCTGTCGTCGCAGTCGAACCTCTCGGGCTATAAGTCGGTCCTCGATGCCGCGTCCGAATACGGCAAGGCGTTTCCGATGATGATGACCGCGGCGGGTACAGTATCCGCCGCGCGCGTTTTCGTCATGGGTGTCGGCGTTGCCGGATTGCAAGCCATCGCCACCGCGCGCCGCCTCGGTGCGCAGGTGTCGGCGACCGACGTGCGTTCGGCGACGAAGGAGCAGATCGAATCGCTCGGTGCCAAGGCCGTGTTCGTCGAGAATGTCGCGGGGATCGAGGGCGAAGGTTCGGGCGGCTATGCCACCGAAATGTCCGACGAATATAAGGCGGCCCAGGCTGAACTCGTATCGTCGCACATCGCCAAACAGGACATCGTCATCACCACCGCGCTGATCCCCGGACGCCCGGCCCCGCGCTTGATCTCGGATGCTCAGATTGCAAGCATGAAACCAGGCAGCGTCATCGTCGATCTCGCGGTCGAAGCAGGCGGCAATGTCGAAGGCGCGGTCGCGGGACAGGTCGTGGAGGTTCACGGCGTCAAGATTGTCGGCCACCGCAATGTGCCTTCACGACTGGCGACCGATGCCAGCGCCCTGTTCAGCCGCAACCTGTTCAACTTCCTCAGCGCCTTCTGGGACAAGGAAGCGAACAAGCCAGTGCTCGACGAAGAAATCGGCAACGCGATCCGGCTGACGCAGGGTGGCAAGGTCGTCAGCGAGCGATTGCTGGCGGGCTGATGCCGGTCGTATTCCGCCTGGATGGTAAGCGCTTCCACTTTTACTCAGACGAAGGTAGTCCGCTTGAACCCATCCACATCCATGTGGCGCAGGCGGGGATGGACGCGAAGTTTTGGCTGTTTCCCGAGGTTAGGCTCGCCTATAACCGGGGCTATGACGCGCGGATGACCAAACAATTGCTGGACATCGTGGAAGCGCATCGCGACGAGATCGAAAGGGCATGGAATGAACATTTTTGCTCCTAGCGCGACCGCGGTCCGGTTCGACGATGCCGTAATGTGGGTTGACTTGGAGGATGGCCGCACGCTGGGTATCCCGATCGTCTGGTTCCCGCGCCTGCTCCACGCCACGCCAGAACAGCGCAATAACTGCTTTATCAGCCCCAGCGGTCTGCATTGGGACGAGATCGACGAGGACATATCCATTGCCGGTTTGATTGCCGGGCGTGGCGATATGACGCATCCGGTAAAATCGGCCGCATGAGCATCGTCGGGCGCGCGATACTAAATCCTCCCCTCGCAGGGGAGGTGGCGCTGCCTTGCGCGACGGAGGGGTATTCCCCTGTCGGAGCCGGCACGAAAATGATAACCAAAACGAACACAACACGTGCTGGCGGAGATATTTCTCCGTCAGTTCAGGGGGACTGCCAGACCCCCTCGCAGGGGAGAATCTAGAATAATGGACTTCATCAGCATCCTCTCCATCTTCGTGATGGCCTGTTTCGTCGGCTATTATGTCGTCTGGTCGGTCACGCCCGCGCTCCACACGCCGCTGATGGCGGTGACCAATGCGATTTCAAGCGTGATCATCGTCGGTGCGCTGATCG
>NZ_JANXNX010000068.1 GCF_025353885.1 Sphingomonas sp.
TTTTACGGTTGGTCCTTGCGAGCAGCGCCGTGTTCTCCTGAGCATCTTTGGACCGACCAGTTTAAAATGCCACCCAAGTGAAGACGCGGACCGTATTGTTATCGGATGCGCTCCGACCGGTGCCATCATAGTCGAGCTTGGCACCATCAAAACGAGAATACGCAATATACTGAATGCCCACTCGTGTTGCGAAACGAGTACCGAATGGAGAGTTCGGCCCGCTGAAAGGGGTGCCATCGAGTTGGAGTAGCAGACCCGTGCTGTCTGGTCGGTCGATCCGATTGCCTGAATATAACGAGGCGTTGCGTCGCCCTGTTATATCAAACGCACCGATCGTCGCGCCGATTTTGTTGCGCCAGTAATACGAAATGTCGCCGCGTACTTCATTTAGTGATCCGTCAGCACACGTGCGCAGGGGTGTCGGCGAGATTGAACCGTCGGCGATGCCCAATGCACAGCTAGCAAGCAGCGACTGTCGTTCATGAGTATAGCGGGTGTTGAACGTGATTGTATCGCTCGACCCGAACGTCCTGATGAACGACGCATCGAGGCCCACGTCTGAATAGTGGTTGGTGAGACCGGTGGTCCGGTCACGGCCTGGTCGGATATTAGCCTTGAGGGCAAAGGCACCGATTTCGGCCGTCCCGCCTGCGAGCTCCTGGCTGAACGCGACGCGGGCATAGGGAGCGGTTCCCCTGATATCGCCGGGACTGAACGGGTCAGCGCCGAGCCAACCAAGCGTACTCGCTCGCGGCGTCGAATAGCCGCCAACCTCAAGATAAATCTTTGAATCTATCCAGGCATAGGCGTTGAGACCGATGACATTCTGCGCGAGGCCCCCTGAAATGAGCGGGCTTGCTGACGGCCCTGGTGCCAGAGCTGACCCTGTATAGGGGTAGCCCCATGCCGGCAAAGTATTCCACGCATCGGTCACCGTTGGGTTATTGTTGAGGCTCAATCCGTAAACCAGATCCTTGCCGCCGATCGTTCCGGTGTTCACCGCGCGGAGATCGAGGTTGTCCCACGAAAAGTGCTTGCCGATTCCGTCATAGGTCGTTTGTACAAAGCCGCCGAAGTGCGATCCGATTCCTCCGCCGACGAAAATGCTTACCTGGTCCAGCGCCAGATTGTTGTTATCAGCAAAACCATCAGCGGCAGGCGACGGCAGAGGGCGCTTGGTGCTGGTAAAGGAAGCAACCGCCATCGCGGATACGGGCAGGTTGAAAGGCTTGGTTCGCAGCGTATAACCACCAAGCTTGAACGCACGACCGAATGGGGTCAGTTGCGGGCCAAAACCGCCGACATGGCAAGCGACGCATCGTTGCCCAGTCTGCTCGGCGAATGCTGGGATGGCAGACGCTGGTGCGGTCCCCACACCGCTGGCTACGACCAAGGCCAGAATTGAAGCTGCCCCGACCAAAGGCCAACGACCACGAAAAACACTGAGCGCGGTCGGCATCAGTCTATCCTCAGGTTATGTGCGCGAAACTGAGAATCGACGCCGCCGGTCAGTGGTGGGTTCGCCCTCATATTACGCTTTTGCCGCGTAGATCGTGCACCAGCCCGACGGGCTGATCGTTCCGGTGACCACTTTGCACGCAGCAGGCGGCTGCCATTGAAGGCATCCATCGCAGCGCGACTTGCCGCTAGGTTTTGGTCGATAGTTAACCGCCTTTTGCGAAACCTTGGTCGACGCCTCGGCGGGAGCGAATGCAATGGTGCCAGCGGCGACTATTCCCCCACCAGCGGCAGCGAGCAGGATCATCTCACGGCGTGAAAGACGGGAGAAAGCTTTGTTCGTTGTCATGATGTCAGGTCCGAGCAGTTTGCGGACTTACGATTAGAGCGCGTCGCAGCGTCGCGTAACCCTCGGAAAACACCTAGCGAGAAGATATATTAACCGGTTCAATCCCGGACGTTGGCGACTGGCTCTAACCAAGAGCGTGCGCCCGGCTCAGTTTGTTGCGACAGGGCTCCCTTCCGCAACGCCACTTCGCCAGTCACAAGATCAACAGCTCGGCCGACGCATAAGGCCGATGCAAAATGTCAGCTTTGGCGGTGGTTATTTCGTTATTCCCGCAACCTGCCGGACCTCTTTCCACCACGTTGCGACGTTCGCGATCAATCCCAAGCGCACATCGCCTGATAGCCGACCGGCAGCTTACGGGGAGAAAAGCGGACGTTGCCTAGCAAGCTTGTAGCGACGTATGCTCGGCAGGTATTGTTGCCCCCTAAAGGCGTGACAGAGCCTCGCAGGTTTTCGCGATGAACTCGCGGGGTGATCGATAGCGCAAAGCGCGGTGCGGATGCACCTCGTTATAATGGGCGAACCAACCGGGCAGTTGATCGATGACGCTCTGCGCATTGGGCTTGGGGTTCACACGGACATAATCGCGTTTCAGGGTGCGCACGAACGCCTCCGCCATGCCATTCGATTGAGGACTGCTGACCGGGGGCGTGCGCGGGATCAGTCCAATGCCTCGGGCGAAGGCACGCGTATCGCTGGCGGTGTAGCAGCTGCCGTTATCGGTGAGCCACTCGATGGGCTCGGGCACGCGATTCACCCGTCCGTAGCGATGCTCGACGGTGACGACCATCAAGTCCTGGACATCCTCGGCGGTGATGCCGCCCGTCGTCGCCACATGTCCCATCGCCTCGCGGTCGCAGCAGTCGAGCGCGAATGCGACACGCACCTTCTCACCATTCTCGCAGGTGATCTCCAACCCGTCGGAGCACCAGCGAGTGTTGCGCAGATCGACGGCGACCTGGCCGTCGTGACGCCGTTCCTCGCGGCGTTCGCCGTCTCGCTGTAGCAGCAGCCCGTGCACTTTCATGACGCGGTAGACGCGTTTCGGATTGGGCGCTCCGCGCCCGGTCTTCTCGGCTTGTCGGCGCAGCAAAGCATGAACACGGCGATAGCCGTAGGTCGGCAAATCGGCGACGAGCACGCGGATCTCGGCGACCAGGTCGGCATCGGGCAGCGGCGGTCGTCCTCGCGGCCGCGGCGGAGGTCGATTACGTACCGCGGACAAGTGTGGGCGGGCGACCCCGATCGCTTCTGCGACCGCGCTCACCGTCCATCCCCTGGCAACGAGGTCGAGCGTAACAGCAGTTTTTTTTGGGCCTGCGACCCGGGACACGGCCTCGCGGAGCAGCTCATTCTCCATGGCCTTCTTGCCGAGTAGCCGGTGCAGTTCGCGCACCTGTGCTTCCAGGGCGCGATACTCGGACGCTGGCACCACTTCCTCACCAGCTGCTGCGGCAGTCAGTGCGCCCTGGTTCATCAGCCTGCGCCATGTGAAGACCTGGCTGCCGCTGATGCCGTGCTGGCGGGCGACGAGCGATACGCTCATCCCCGGCAAATACGTCTCCTCGACGATCCGGACCTTTTCCTCCGGTGTCCACCGCCTCCGCCGCTGAACACCGGAGAGGACCTCGCCATCATTGTAACGTCTGATCGTACTGTTAGTCATATCCCTCACTCTTATATAAGAGCGAGGCCCTGTCAGGTCATTTAGGGGGCCACTTCAATAACGGACCGGGTTTCGCCGACACCTCTTGTGAATGAACACCCTTTAACCTGCGAGTTGGGCTGAGTTCATGTTGACGCGCTCACGCACCTTTCCGCCTGTATCGCGAACTTTTCAAACTCACTACGGACCAGAGGTCGTAAGATGTTAGAACCCGAAGATGCCAAGGATCTTATCGATGAAGCAATCGAAAGGGCCGAGGATAAACATGACGATAGCGAACGCGACGAGCGGGCGAAGGAACGAAAATTTCGCGATCGGGTATCGCTACTGGTCGGTATTTTCGCGGTAAGCCTGGCATTCGTCCACATGGCGGCAGCCGGGGCGCAGCGCGAAAGCCTCCGTCTCGGGATCGAAGCGTCGGATACCTTTGCTTATATGCAGGCGAAGATCGTGCGCGAGACCGTTTTGAAGACGGCAACTGCGGACCAGAATAACGCTGCCGGGAGTGGCGACTGGGCCAAGGAAGCCAAGCGACTGCGAGCGCCCGACAAAGCAGGACACGGCATTACACAGTTGCAGAAATCGGGAGAACAACAGCGCGAGACTGCCGAACATTCTGCCACCATTGGCGAACATTACGAGATCAGTGAAACGGCGCTCCAAATGGCCATCGTCCTCCTGTCGATTGCGCTTATTGGCCGGTCCTGGGTCGTGGCGAGCGGAGCATCCCTCATTGCGCTTTCCGGAATAGCTTTTGCGATCCTAACCAAGCTAGGCGTTATACTTTAACCTCAGTTCTCACGGCAGACGGCGGCCCCTGAGCGCCACGATCTATTGAGACGGGTGGCGATTTTGACGACCGTCCTGCGGCTTTTGCGGTCTTGGATTGCCCGGCTGATGCGCGGCATCTTGCTTGATCGCCGCCCGCACAGCATTTTGCTGTTCTTGCTGCATCGTCGCAGCGTGCGCACTGGCCTGAGCCACGATTTGGCGTTGAGTGTCGGCCTGTTGCCGCACCCGGCTGGCGGCTTGCTCAGCAATCCGCGATGCCTGCTGCTGACTTCTCTGTTGCTGTTGCTGTTGCTGTTGCTGTTGCTGTTGCTGTTGCTGTTGCCGTTGTTTTTGTTGATGCTGAGCATTCGCCGGACGCTCCGAATTGCGAAACGCCATAGCTTGGTCTCTGGCCACCCGCGCGCTGGCTGCCGCGTTGAGAGCGGCGGCGTGTTCACTCGCCACCTGCCGTTGTTGCCGCGTGATCTCTGCCTGTTGCCGGGAAAGTTGGGCCTGCTGCAATCGCACGTTGTTGGCATCTCTCGACTTGGCTGCATTGACCTGAGCTGCGATGTTTGCCGAACGTGCCGCGGCGTTCTGCTGCTGGCGCGCGAGTTGAGCCTGACGCTGCGCCTCTTGCTCAGCGTGTTGTCGCGCGTCGATCCCCTGAACAGCTGGCGCTTGCTGCCTAACCGGCTGAGGTTGAGGCTGCGGAATAGCCGAATGAATTGGCTGGACTTGGCGTCGGGTCGGCGGCTGTTGCGGTTGCGGCCCGCGCGGCGGCTGACCATAACCAGCATTTTGCGGCCCATAAGAACCCCCTGCTCGATCAGCAGGACCGCCTCCGCTCGGAGCCCCTCCATCATGGTGCCGGGTCAACGCCACGGCGGCGACACTGACGCCAATTCCGATAGCCGCAACATAGGCCGTCCGCCGGTTTTGTTCGTCCTGCCACGCATTGTGCTCATCCCTCTCATGCGCGTCGTGCCAGACTTGCCAGTCGGCATCGCGGGCACGCGCCGCCTCCCACGACTGACGCTGGGCGACCACGGCATCGCGGCGTGCTTGCCAGTCGGCGGCATAAGCGGCCTGACGTTGCTGATATTGGGCTGCGTGATAAAGCTGTCGTGCGCGATATAGATAACGCCCGGCAGCGTCGGCGCGCTCTGCGGCTCGAATATCGTCAACAGGAACGCCGTCAGAACCATAAACCCCGATCAGTTTGCCGCGGTCATAGGCATAGCCACCGTCGGGGTCGCTCACATAAAATGGCTGAGTGTCACCCGGCTGATAATAATAATCCCGCTGTCCCCCAGGAACCTGTTCGACGACGCGATAGCCGCCGCTGTTCGATCTCCATATCCACGGTCGGGTTCCCTGATAGTCCACCGTATAGTCGGGCGGCGTATCGCCGAACGCAGCGCTCATGGCATAGGCCCGTTCGGTGTATCGGTAACGGTCGGCGCGGGGCGCACCGGTGTACCGCAATGGCCGAGCCACGGATGGCAGCGCGCCAACCGGCGGTGCGGATTGCATGGCCACAGGGGGCGCCGTCGCCAGCGGCAGGGCAGCGATCGGCGGTGCGCTTGCAGGCTGGCCGCTATCGGCACTGTTCTGCGGGTTCGACGACGCCGGCTGGTTACAGGCGCTTACTGCCAAGCCGGCGAGCGACACGGCAAACGAGAGTTTTGCACTGATCGATCTGCGCCGGGACATTTCGTCACTCCATCTTAGCCACAAGTGATCATCCTAGACCGATGAATATGAACGCCTGACGCACGTTATGTTAAAGAACGTCCACTCCCTTGCGTGAACTTTCGTGACCTTCGGTCTTGTCGCCTGAAGCACGGCTCAAGATGCGCCGCACCAGCCCGGCAGGTGGTTGGCTTTCTGGCTATGGGACAGAGCCAGCGCCTTTGTCACCGCCTTATCCATGTCGTGCCCGATCAGCTTCGCGTCGATGCGATGCCGAAAAAAGTCGGCCCACAGGAACTCGGAATAGGGCGTCAGATCCTTGGCATAGCCGCCAGCGCGCCGCACCGCGCCCGCGATTGAGCGATAAGGATCATCCTCCATCTTCGATAATTTGCGCGGGATGTCATCGTAACGTCGCCGGACCCCCTTTACGTCAAAGGGGTGAAGCCAGTTGCGATTGTCCATGAAGGTCATGAACGCCGAGCGATCGAGCCGGTCGAGCCGCGCAACCACGCTGACAAGGACATGCTCGACCCCCTCATCAAGCAAGGCGCGGGCAAGGTGGTGGTTGTCAATCATCCAGGGAGTTTGCTTGGGACCAATGATGACGGGGATCATATGCGTTCCCAGAAATTCCGGGCCATCGCTCGCCACGCGCGCGCGCCAGCCGTGCCGCTTGCGTTCAACTTCTAGCATGCCAACTGTCATCTGCGTTGGTCGAAGATCGGCAAGCGCGATGGGACTGAGCTGCGGTTCCATTCTGCTATACATACATCATAATCCTTTTCGCTGAGCTGCTTCGACCGAGTCGGCAACACTGAAACCCGCGTCGCTCGCCAGTTCTGTCAGACCTGCCGCTGTCAACAACTCGCGCACCCGGTCGTGCGTCCGTGCCAGTCGCAAAACCATCCCTCTGTTCTGGATCAGCTTTTCGAACTCCGCCAGCACCTCGACCGCGCTGCTGTCGAAATCGTTGCTTTCTTCAAGACTGAGGATGACCTGCGTCCCGGCAGGATGTCTGACAGCGAGTTTACCGACGGCAGCCAGAGCCATATCGGCGTTGGCGAAAAACAATGGCGCATTGGGGCGATAGATCGCAATGCCATCGACCAGCCCGGCATCGTCATGGCGCGCCCGATCGACGAAGTCGTGACTGGTCCCGATCCTGCCCAATTCGCTGATCGTGGGCCTGCTAAGCCGGTGCAACAGCACACCGACCGACAGCGCCACAGCAATCAGCATTCCGTTCAGCACGCCGAAGCCGATGACGCCCGCGACTGCTGCCAGCGCAATCCACTGATCACGGTCGATCCGGAACAGTCGGCTGAAAGGACCGATCGCGAGCGCATGCGTAAGAGCGGCAATCACGACCGCCGCCAGCACCGGCTCCGGTATTCGCGCAACCGCCGATCCTGCAAAAACCACCAGCGCCGCCAAGGCAAACGACGCTACGGCAGCACTAAGCTGGCTGCTCGCACCCGCCGCCTCACTGGCGGACCCCGCCGAAAAGCCCGCGCCGACCGGCATTCCCTGAAAGAGCGCCGCCACCAGATTTGCGCCGCCGAGTGCGCCCAGTTCGCGATTGGCCGATAGCGTGTCGCCATGCCGCAAAGCCAATGCGCGCATCGTTCCCCAGCTTTCGGCGAAAAGGATCAGCGTCAGCGGCAGCGCCAGTTGCACTAGATGCGACCAGGTCTGGAACCCGAAGTTGGGAAGCGAGGGTTTGTCGAGTACGATCGCAATTGGCCCGACCAGCGCAACGCCGTGCGCCGGAAGATCGACCAGCGACGCCAGACCGACCCCACAACCAAGCACGATCAATGCTCCCGGCAATTTGCCAGCACGCCGTATCGCAAGGATAGCCGCCAGAGCGGCTCCACCGATAAGGATGCTGTACAGGCTCATTGCCTGAGTTTGCGACGCCAGTCTGCCGACCAGCAAGAAGATGTTCGGCGCTGCTAAGTGCAATCCCGTCAGACTTGGCAGCTGGCGCAGGATTATGGTGATCGCCAATCCAAAAGCAAAGCCACGCAGAACCGGACGCGCGATAAACCCGGCGAGGCCGCCAAGCCGAAAAAGCGCAATGACGCCGAACAATGCGGCGACGATCGCTACCATCGCCGTTGCAAGCATTGCCTTGTCGCTCGCGGTTCCCGGCAACGTTGCGAGAGCAGCAGCCAAAATCGCGGCGGAAGATGACGTCGGCGCAATTATAGCAAAGCGGCTCTGCCCGATAAGCGCATAGGCAAGCCCGCCAGCGACCGCGGCGACCAACGCTCGTCCAGGAGGAAGTCCTGCAATTGCCGCATAGGCAACCGCTTCGGGCAGCATGAGCCCGGCCACAGACAAGCCCGCGATCACATCCGCATTTCTTGAAGATTTTGATCTCGCGTTCATAACTTTTCGGGCATCGGCGATCTCAACGCAAATGACAATCTGCGGATATTTTAGAGGTCAGTATTTTTCACTATTACTCGTCCAGTACGCCGGACTCCGGGGCTTGCATTCATTTCGACCGAACGCCAGTTGTGTCGCGGGAGCCAATCAGGAGAGTATGATGAAACTGATCAATAGCTGTAGGGCAGTATTAACCGGAATTCTGGCATTCTGCCTCATCAGCGGAGTGACTGCGGCAGATGCAAAAGGCGTGGTCAAGGGCGCGGTCGTGGGTGCGACCGCTGGTCACTTTGTCGGCCACGGTCATGCAAAAGCAGGTGCTGTTGCGGGCGCAGTTGCCGGTCATCACCATGCAGCAAAGAAAGCTGCCCACGCAAAATAACAGTTGAGCCTCGCACCGCCTGATCACCCGATCAGGCGGTGCCTCTTTACTAAGCTTCCTTAGGGGAAAATCAGGCTTCCTGAATTGCAAAGAGCTTCCAGATGTCGCTCTCCTCGCGAACGAACGTCCACACCTCATTGGCTTCGGTTGGAGCGTTGGCCATTCCGCCGATTATCGTGCCGGTCGTTCGATCGCGCATCACATCGATACTTTCATAGCGCAGGCGTATGGTCGCAAAGTCGGCCTTCTCCTCCTGCCACGCTTCCAGGACTTCTGCGTCAATCAGTCTGGTAGCCGAGACCTCATTGCGCCTGTTGTGCGTTGCATTTTCGCCCAGCTCCTCTGCGAGAAACGACATGATTTCCCGCGTGGTCAGGCCACGCAAACGGCGATAGTCCTCTCTCCCAAAAGCATCCTGGACCTCGATCAACAATTGCTCGAACGTATTTTGGTCTGCCGGAGTGAGCGCGATATCTGCCGTTTCTACAGGATACTGGGATTGTTGCTGTGCGTCCCAGGGACGGGAGCCTACAGAAGGTGTAAATGGCAGTGGGTTCGTATAGCCCTGCTGGATTGTTGATTGCAGGGCCGTCCGTCGCCTCCAGAAAAAACCTATTACCAACCACGCGATTCCGCCGAAAAGAGCAATCTGAATCAAGGACAACAGGAATCCGCCACCTGCACTGCCACCGCCCCATCCTGATCCGCCACCGAGAAAATGACCGATGAGGCCGCCAGCGACCAAGCCCCCAAGCAGCCCACCACCCAAGCCGCCAAAGCGACTGCGTTGAGGCCCATAAGGCTGCGCGCCTGTGCCGGAGCGGAAAACGCTTCGGTCCGGCGCCATCGAACGCAGCGTCATAGAACGTTCGATTGGCGGAACATAGCGGCTCGTCCCATAGCCTGACCGTGGAGCGACATAGGTTCGCGATCCACGGCTCCCGAAACTTCCGCCGCGCCGCGCCTCGACAGGTTGGGTCAGCAGGCCAGCCAACATCAGAAAAGTGGCGATTAAAGTAACAAATCGGATCGATCGTGTGGACACCGGGTACCTCCGTAATGATGCAAGATAGGTGGCGACCGCCGACCTGCCAATGGCGTCAGAAGCGTATCATCCTTTCAAGTTCATTGGCGCGAGAGGCCGTCTTGCCGACCAGACAGCTATCGTCGAGTGTCTGATGATCCACCTTGCAGCTAGCCGACTTGCTGGACGTACGGCGGATATGGCGGGCGCGCCGCTCGCGATCGTGCTGATCGCGATGTTTTGCGCATGACATCCCCCTGTTTTTTAGTCCATTTTAAGCGAGAGTTTCCAGCCTTGTGAAGCCTTCGGCGAGGAGTTGGAAATGAAGAAATCTAGGTATACCGACGAGCAGATTGCGTTTGCGCTGAAGCAGGCGGAGACCGGGACGCCGGTGGCCGAAGTCATCCGGCGGATGGGAATTTCGGAGCAAACATTTTACCGTTGGAAGAAAGTGTATGGCGGTCTCGGCGTCGGCGAGCTGAGGCGTCTAAAGCAGCTCGAGGACGAGAATCGGCAGTTGAAGCAGTTGGTTGCCGATCTGAGCCTGGACAAGCACATCCTGCAGGATGTCCTGTCAAAAAAGCTCTGACGCCTGGACGACGGCGCGAGCTCGTCGCGTACGTCCATGCCCGGCCGAGGTTAGCTCGGTCACCGAGGGGGAGTGAGACCAACTCGATATTCGTTGTTCTTGATCTCTTTTGGGATGCCGATGCGCATTTGGTTTGTTAGCTTCTGCTGAAGGTGCGATTGGAAAGAGCGCCGTTGCGCTAACGCTGCTAGTGACGCACCGCCTGCCCGGTCGAGAGCTTGCGGTAGTCAGCTTCCGCGAAACCTGCTCGGCCTGACCCATGACGCGGAGGACGTTCCCGCCGGTGAGCATTCCGACGTCTTGGTCCGTCCACCCCCGGCGCATCAACTCGGCGAGCAGGGCGAGGCAGCTGGAAACGTCTTCAAGGCCATGCGGCAAGACGCTGCCAACCCCGTCGAAGTCCGATCCGATGCCAACTTGGTCTTTCCCAGCGACCTGCGCGATATGCTCGATGTGATCCGCGACCATCGACAGCGTTACGGGCGGCGGCGGGTTAGCCTTTTTCCAGGCTGCGACGGCGGCCGCTGCCCGGTCCGACTGGCCGATATACAGGCCGTTGAAGGGTGGGGAATTCATTTGTGACGTTTCGGTTGCCTCATCCGCGGCCCAGTGGCGATATGCATCGGAGATGTAGAATGAGGCAAAGTTCAAAGCAGACGTTTTTCTTACGCAAAACTGCGCGTGAAAGCGGCCACTTGTTCACTGACATTAGTGGAAATCGTGGCTTTTGATCGGAATTAATTCGCCAGCGTTTCTGAAGTGATAATCGGACCGTACGTGTGGCCGCCATTCGAAATCGCCACGATCAGGGGCGCCGGGATAGGTGGCGCCATCGCCGCGTGAAACCAGCCGGGGCAGATCGATATCGCCAACGGTGCGCAGCATCGGGGTAAGGTCGGCGAGGTGGTCGACAATGACGTGTATCACGCTTGCTTCCCTCTGCACCCGGCCAGAGATCGAAAGCATGGCCGATCCCATCACGACGCGGCGATTGGCCTCGAAACGGTCGGGCCAGAGGATCGCGTTGGCGACGCCGGTTTCATCCTCCAGCGTGATAAAGAGAACGCCCTTAGCGCTGCCCGGACGCTGGCGGACCAAGATGATCCCCGCGAGTTCGATGCGGCGTCCATCCTTGGTGCGATCGAGATCGGCGCAGGTAATCATGCCGCGCCGGGCGAGTTCACCGCGAAGAAAAGTAAGTGGATGCGCGCGCAGGCTGAGCTGAGTGGCACGGTAATCCTCAACCACCTCGCGTCCGGCAGTGAGCGGAGCGAGCACCGGATCGGGCTCGATGGTTTCTAGCAGCGCGAGTAGCGGTGGCGGACGGTCGCCCAGCCCTTTGATTGCCCATAGCGCCGCGCGCCGGTCGAGCCCGAATGCCTGAAACGCATCGGCCTGCGCGAGCCTTTCGAGCGCCGCGGGTTTGACCCCCGATTGCCGCCAGATATCGCCGATACTGCTATAGGGGCGCGCTCCCCGCGCCAGCAGGATGCGGCCAACGTCATTTGCTGCCAGCCCAGTAACGACGCGCATCCCCAGCCGCAACGGGCGCAGCGGCGAGCCATCGGGAGCACGCGCCGCATTCGAATCGTTGAACGGCTCGATTATGGTGTCCCATTCGCTATTTAGCACACAGACCGGGCGTATCTCGACGCCGTGGGCGCGGGCATCGCGCACGATCTGCGCGGGCGCGTAGAACCCCATCGGCTGGGCGTTAAGCAAAGCCGCGCAGAAAATGTCGGGATGGTGACACTTCAGCCATGACGAGGCATAGGCAATCTTGGCAAAACTGGCAGCGTGGCTTTCAGGGAAGCCGTAGCTGCCGAAACCCTCGATCTGTTTGACCAGCCGTTCAGCAAACTCCTCCTTAATGCCGTTTTTGCGCATGCCGCCGATCAGCCGGTCGCGAAAACCACCGACGCCGCCGGTCAGCTTGAAAGTCGCCATTGCCCGACGCAAGCTGTCGGCCTCGCTCGGCAGAAAGCCAGCACCGAGGATCGCGACCTGCATCGCTTGTTCCTGAAAGAGTGGCACGCCCAACGTCTTTTCGAGCACTTGTTTAAGCTTTGGGCTGGGATATTCGAAAATGGTGGCAGGATTGTTGCGGCGTTGCTCGCGACGCTTGAGATAGGGGTGGACCATGTCGCCCTGAATAGGTCCTGGGCGGACGATCGCGACTTGAATGGCAATATCGTAGAAGTTTTCGGGGCGCATACGCGGCAGCATCGACATCTGCGCGCGACTCTCGATCTGAAAGACGCCCAGCGTATCGGCGCGGCGCATCATTTCAAAAGTTGCCGCGTCCTCCTTCTGCAGGATGGGATCGGCCATTTCGATATCAATTTGCTTGTGGTGGCGGAGTAGATCGAAGGCACGGCGCATGCAGCCGAGCATGCCCAGTCCAAGAATATCGACTTTCATAAAGCCAAGTTCCTCGAGATCGAGCTTTTCCCATTCAATGACCTGGCGATTGGCCATCGCCGCAGGCTCGATCGGAACGAGATCGGCAAGCTTGTCGCGCGTCAGCACGAAGCCGCCGGGATGCTGCGAAAGATGGCGCGGCGTGCCGACCAAATCGCGCGCTAGTTCAAGCGCAAGCGCCAGCCGGGGCTCATCCTTGTCGAGGTTCAGTGCCTCAACATGTTCATCGGGCACCCCGTCGTTCGACCAGCCCCACACCTGCTTTGCCAATGCTGCGGTCATGTCTTCGGGAAGGCCCAGCACCTTGCCGACTTCGCGGATCGCGCCACGCGTGCGGAATCGGCTGACGACTGCGGTCAGGGCAGAATGATCACGGCCATAGCTGTCGTAGATCCACTGGATCACTTCCTCGCGGCGTTCATGCTCGAAATCGATATCGATATCCGGCGGTTCGCGCCGGTCCTCAGACAGGAAACGCTCGAACAGGAGCTGGTGCTTGACTGGATCGATCGAAGTAATACCAAGCACGAAGCAAATTACCGAGTTGGCTGCCGAACCCCGCCCCTGGCAAAGGATCTGCTGGCTTCGTGCGAATTGCACGATCGAATTCACGGTTAGAAAATAGGCAGCATACTGCCAATGCCCGACGAGCCTGAGTTCTTTGGTGAGCAATTTGCGATAGGCCGGGGTGGGGCGGTCGCCATGATTCATTTTATTGAGCGCCAGCCACGCCATCTTCTCGAGCGCCTTTTGCGGGGTGTGCCCGCTCATCACCCGTTCCTCGGGGTATTGATGCTTCAGTTCGCGCAGCGAAAAGGTGCAGCGTTCGACGATTGCCTGCCCGGCAGACAGCGCCTCAGGGTGGTGACGAAACAACCGCGCCATTTGCCCAGGCGGCTGGAGGTGGCGCCCAGCGTTGCGTTCGCGGGCAAAGCCAAGTGCGTCGATCGTGGTCTTTTCCCGAATTGCGGTGACCACGTCCTGGAGCATTCGCCGCGCCGGATCGTGATAGAGCACATCCCCGGTGGCGAGCGGCGTCAGCCCATGGGCCTGCGCGGCAAGCGCGGTTTCATGAAGCCTTTGCGCCTCTCCCGGCCGCCGCCAATGGGTCAGGCAAACATGACCGCGGCCCGGAAACAAATCTGCCATCCAGCCGAGCTGGATCGGGTCGGGCATCGCATCAGGGACCAGCGCCGCGACCAGCCCTTGCGACTGAGCGGCGACATCTTCCCAGTGGAGAAAGCATTTGCCCTTTTCACCACGTTGGGTGTCGGCCCGGCCCTTGCCCAGACTGAGCAACTGCGTAAGTCGCGACCAGGCTTGCTTGTCCTCAGGCCAGACAAGAAGCGAACTGCCATCGACAAGATCAAGCCGGCAACCGAACACTGGCCTCATGACCAGTTGCTGTTCTTTTTCAATCTGCTCGGCAGCAAATAGCGCCTGCACCACCCCCGCCACAGAATTCCGGTCGGTAATACCGAGCGCAGGCATGCCCATCATGGCCGCTATGACGAACAGTTCCTGAGGGCTCGATGCACCGCGCAGAAAGCTGAAATGGGTGGTGACCTGAAGTTCGCTGTAGGTCATCCAAAGCGGCCATGGAGGTACCATGTAAGGTCGCCGGTCTGGCCGCGTTCGCCATCCCCTCGACGAAACAGCCAGAAACGTTGCCCCGCAGCATCCTCGACCAGGAAATAATCGCGCACCGCGTCACGCTCGGCTGAATTCTTCCACCATTCGCCGGTAATGCGTTCGGGGCCGTCGGCACGGACGACAACGTGGCTATTACCACGCCAGGTAAAACGCTGCGGTGGTTGATCGGGTAATTCTGCAATGACATGATCCAGCCGCTCGGGCCGACGCAGGACGCGGGTAGGCCGCGGCCAGCGCGATTGCCAGGGATGTTCGATCACGCGCCTGTCGAGCTGCCGCACGTCGTCGCGCTTGTTTGCCTGCTGCTGACGGTTAGCAGCATCGAGGATCGGTCGTCGCCCTACGCTGCGTTCTGGAACATCACTTTCCAGCGGAATTTCGCGCCAGGTCGGCACCGAACGATTGGCAAGGATATCAACCAAGCTGCCAAGATCTGGCGCCGTGCTGTCCAGGGTTTCGTCGAACGGCTGTGCGCCCAACGGCTCAGCGCGTCTGACATGGAGGTGCAAGGCATCGACACCGTAACCGGGGTCGATTTCCTCGATCCTCCGGCAGATCAGGCGCAAAATATGCGTCGGATCGCGATTTGGCCGGGCAAAGCCGATACGGATCGGTTGCGGCTGGCCATCGATCCGGTCGGCGACAAAAAATAGAAGGCGAGCGCCCTGTCCCGCTTGGGCCAGCGCCTCGCATAATTGCGGAACCAGTTTGGCAAGCCAATGCTTGATGACCTCCGCCGATCCGATCGGCTCTGCAAAGCGCTGAACGACATGGATAGTTTCGGGCGGTATTACTGGAACCAGCGGTTCTGCGGCGTGGCCCAGCGCTTGGTCGAGACGCCGCGCAGCCTCTGCCCCAAAACGGCGGGCAAATGGCGCGCGCGGCAAGGCCGCAACATCGCCAATAGTTTCGATGCCCAGCCGCTGGAACAGCGCAAGGGTTGGCTCGGGAAGGCGAAGCGCCGCGGTCGGCAACCGCACCAGTGCATTGGCGTGGGTGCCCGGCGGGCAATGCAAAATCGGATCGGCCACAAACCGCGCCAATGCCCAAGCCGCGCCGGGTGTATCGGCAATGCCGATCCGCGCTGAAAAGCCTGTTCGCGCCAGCAATCGAAACAGCCTAGAGGCCATGCGCGCCTCACCACCATAAAGGTGCGCCACTCCCGTCAGGTCGAGGAAAAGCGCGTCGCTATCTGATTTTGCGACTATCGGCGTCCAGCGGCGGGCGATCAGCACCGCCAGCCGATGCAAATCGGCGGCATCGCCCGATGGATCGGCATTGCGGAGGATCGCTTCAGGAACCGAGGCGCGGACCTGAGTAAGCCGCATACCCGGCACCAGCCCCAAGGCCTGCGCCGCGGGTGATACCGCAGCAACCTCAATCCGGGACCCTATTCTGTGAGTGGTGACGAGGACCACGCCTCCAACGGGTATGGTCGGGGTTTGTTCGTCGCGGCAAACCTGACTGATCAGACCGGACATTGTCCGGCCCGTATCGTAAAACGCTGCAACCCCTGGCGGCCCGCTATGCGGATCGTTCGAGCCCCGCTCAAGATGCTTGTCTGGCCGTTGGCCTTCGCCGGGATAGCGCACGCTTGGCACTGCGGTGCGACGAAACGGGTGTTCAGCGCCCTCCGTCAGGCGTGACATCTTTTGCATCGGCGCTGCCCCTTCATCGAGCAGCATCGTTGTGAACGGATGATCGGCAGCTTCACTTGACCGGCCGAGCATTTGCATCGACGGCCGTTTATGATGTGGCAGTGCGGCGATCTGCATTTCAATGTTCTGGCGCGCCCAGCGTGCACCAGGTCGCCAGCCGGTATTTTTGGGCGCGTCGCATTGCAGCACCTGTTCGGCCAGAGCCGTAGTACGCAGGTCGCTCAAATTAGGACTAGCGACACAGCGTTCAGGCAGCGGCGCGAACGTCGGCTCGGCGTGCAAAATCCGATCGATCGACCAGTTCGACAGCCAGAGCGCAGCGACCCGTTTCATCGCAAGCCTCCAATATCATTTCAAAAGGATCGCCGCCGCGTTGGCGCACAAGTTCCGTGCGCCAACGCGCACGGCCAACTCCTTCCACCGCTAGTGGGACAGAGGGCACCGACGCGATCCGCCAGCGTGTGGTAGCGGCCGAAGGTTGGCTAAGCGGATCAACACCAAGCTTTGTGTGGTGCCGCATCAACAAGGGCAGTGTCGTTCCGCCTTCTGCGGCAAGCTGGAGCCTACGGGTCGCGGTAAGCCCCGCCTTCCTGACTTCTCCGACTACGGCACCAAGGCCGCGATGACGCAAAGCATCCTCCATTACCGCCAGCAATTCGTTATCGTCACGAGCTTCGGCATGGATCAGCCGTTCCGGCGGAAGTCCGGCCTGGAACAAGCCCGGCGCAAAGAGGCTGCTTCGGGTTACAAGCCAGAGCACTTGCCCACTCTGTCGGCCCGCAATGCCGGCTAGGAACAGTGTAGCAGCAGCGTCATCGCCCCAACGCGCTCCCGCTGCCGCCACCTCGTGCAGAGTGTCGATGCGGAGGCCCTTATCGGCAAGCCTGCTATCAGCTTCCGTAATCTCGAAGGGCAAGACTGCCCTGCCCGCACGATCTGCGGTTTCCATCGCAGCAAGCTGCTGACGAAGAAGGGATACAGCATAATTCATACTCGACTCGCAAAGTGATGTTGCCATTTTGTTCCTATTGGCGGATTTGTCAAATCAGGCATGTGTCTACCGGTTTTGCGTTAGCCCGGCACCTCCCCAACACTGAACCTTCGCGAGGTGGCCGATTACTCCGGGAGTTGTCGTGCCTTCAGCGTGAGAAACGCTCCCCGCTATGCGAGCGCCGTCCTTTTCAAATTTTCGTGCGCTCAGCGAGTATAAAAGACAACAGCGTCCATTTGCGATGTTGCATTGCGAAAGGTCTCCTTCAGGCAACGTCTGACGTTATTCTGGCCGCGGAGGTCGCTCGCAAGCGCATACCCGCACACTTTATCGACGGCTGTGCGGAGGCGATGATTAAGCCTGGTTCGATCGGCCTGTTGCTTAAGATCAAGGTCGGAGTGCGGCACCCGGGCTATTGGCAACGCAGATGGCACAGAGTGGGAGGGTGTCGTATGCACAGATAGCCAGACTGCGAAAACTGCAGAAGCGCAGCGCTTTTTCATCATAGCGTTCCTAAGCGTTCATCATTGAGGTGAACCAAGGTAGCCGATAATTTCGATACGCATGATCAACGATGTTGGACAACCGCTCTGCAAAAGTGCAGAACGAAAATATGATTGCTTGGGATGATTTACGCCATTTTCTGGCGGTTGCGCGAACCGGAAGCACCTTGGCTGGCGGCAGGTCGTTGCGGGTAAGCCAGACGACAACTTCGCGGCGAGTGTCGGCGTTGGAAGACGCGATCGGATTTGCCTTGTTCGAGCGCAAACCATCCGGTTTCACGATAACTCCAGCCGGGCAAACTTTGCTGGAGCATGCAGAAGCTGCAGAGTCCGCTGTCGAACGGTTTACCGATTGTGCAGGGGGGCAGGTCCGAGATATCTCGGGCCTTGTGCGCGTCACGGCGTTGGACATTTATGCGTTCACCCTGCTGACGCCGCTGCTCAGCGACCTGCACCGCCGTCATCCATCTCTTCGCATTGAACTCGACACTTCCGACCAGGCCCGTGACTTGGCAGAAGGGGCGGCCGATGTGGCGCTCCGCGTTGGCATAGCGCCTTCTGGCAGGGGGATAGTGCGACGCAAACTAGCCGTCGATTCCTGGACGCTATACTGTAGCCGATCTTATGCCGCTGCGCATAAGAAGCCGAGTTCCGCGGCCGATTTACGCCAGCATTCATTTGTTGGTGGAGGCGGGCCCGAAGTTTGGCGCAGATATTCATCGTGGCTTAAGCGCCATAAGCTTGAGGAGGCAGTTGTCATTCACTACTCAACCTGCCCCGGCCTGCTGGCGGCCGTTCGTGCCGGCTCAGGTTTTGCGGTTCTACCCTGCTTCGTCGCGGACCAAGATGAAGAACTGGTGAGATGCCTTGAACCGGTTGCAAATGAGGCTTCTGGCCTCTGGTTGGTTACACATGAACGCGTCCGACATTCTCCTCAAGTGCGCGCTGTGTACGATTTCCTGGCCGAACAGCTTAGCGAAATGGCGCGTGCCAAACGTCTCGATTGTTCTGATGCCTGGATTGTAGCTAGTTAATTTTTGCTGCAGAAATTGGCGGCAATACTCTGGTGCTCGACGGCGACAACGTCGCACGACGCAGGGTCCAGCCTGACGGTAGATAGTCGATGGGCATGTAAAAATAGAATGCACAGGACCCATCGGGTCGATAGCTTGCGCCTTTGACAAGTCCGAACGCGGTGGTGCCGCTGAACACCGGAGACCCGCTATCACCTGCTTTGCATTTTGGTCCTGAAATCGTGACCCACGTTGGCAGGCAAGCCCCGCCGCAAAGGTCGCCTGCCGGGGCAAAATCGGTCAACTCAACAAGAGCACAGCTATAGCCCGTGGCCTCGCCGCGATGACATACAAAATCCCCAGCGCGAGTTGCGGCATGCGTACGCTGCGAGTTCACCGGTCGTGATCGGGTGCGCGCACTGTCCGCATAGAAGAGCGGTGGCAGGGCATATGGGGCAGCATTGATTTGGACGTCTCGATAACCCCAGCCCCACTGACCGACGAACGTCAACGGGGTCGGATTGTGCTGAGGATCATAGTAAGTCATCGTGTCCGCACAGTGCGCCGCGGTAGCCACACCGTCACGCACGCCATCAGTGACAACAAATCCGCTGGTGCACATATAGCGTCGGTTATTGGCTGCGCCCATGCTTTCGAGACGCGACCCGCCCTCTACAGACAGGTTTTTGTCGATCCTGTCTAAGACCCGGACTTGTACGGGCACCCCGGCAATGGCTTCGAGCTTCGCTTTGACGGCGTTTACTCCCTCCGATGCCTCGGCTTTGCTGATGATGACAACGAGTTCACCTGACCGGGGATCAAGGCCCATACCGGATGGTCGCGTAAGGGCCGAACGAATTGCGGCCTGGTGATTGGTCATTGCCCAAATCACACGGTCGCGGGTGACTAGTGCACCGGTTCGAAAGACGATCGGGGTCGTCTGGCCGTTCAGCACCATCCGCTCTGCGGCCACTGGCTTCATACCCGTCAAGTTCACGACGATGCGATAGCTAGGGCGGTGTTCTATAGCGATACCTGCCAGTCGGTCGCGGTAGCGCTCGGCCAGCGCATCAGTGACAGGCACGCTTGCCTCCTGAGCAGCAAGGCGGTGCATTGCCTCTTCATGCGACACTCCGAATTGACTGGCATATTCCACTGCGTCCTCGGCCAAGGCATCTCCATCGGACTCGACAGTCGGTTCGATCTGTTCCGAGTAGCTGGCGGCCTGCGCAGGCCTTTGCAACTCTGTCGCCTCTGCCATTCCCGGCGATAATAAAACTGCTATCCTGAAAGCCAAGCTCAGTGAAAAACTGAAGATGGTATTTCGCAATATCATTGCCTCTGTTTAACAGGTCAAATCAGATATGGGTCAAGTACTCATCTGCGGGTCGGTCCGCCCGCCTCAATTTCCGGCAGGCAGAACTGGCGTTCATGGGTGCGACATCGAGGGCCCACTCATCGTCCGCTACCGGGCAGAAACCTTCTCCTTGTGTTTATAATAATAATGACCCGCCGCGCACCCGGCCATGGCGCCAGCGATGGCATGATGATGCACATAGTGTCCGGCTACGCCGCCCGCCAAAGCACCCCGAATGCAACCTTTGGCAAGCACAGCAGTGGGCACAAGCGTCACAGCGGACGCAAGCAGGGCGATTGCAATCTTTTGTATCATGGTCGTCTCCTTCAATTTTTGGCTCTATTAATTCCCGAGAGCATGCTTGAGGTCGCGCATCTGATCGTGGCCCTGGCGCACCGAGGTAAAGCAGCCTTCGATCTTCGCGCCGACTTCGGACGACAGGTCGGCGTCCGCCATCGCATTCTCGAACTTGACTTTGATATGATCCTCGCCACGTTCGACCTCACTCACAATTGCCTGATCGTCGTTTCCGGTAACCGTCGCCTTTAAGTTTAGGAATACCCGGTGTGCGCCTGCAAGTACGGTGCCATCGTCTTCGGGATTGCCGCCCAGACGCGAGACTTCGCTTTGAAGCGCGGTCGCGACCGTGCGCCGTTCGCTCGCTCGCTCCGTAAACATCTGCTGGTAACGACTATTCTCCGCATCCTTCGCAGCCTCGGTGTAGCCATCAATGCTGTCGAGCGTTGTCGCAATCAGACTGTTCAGCGTATGGATGTCGTGATCGGTATCGGCCATAATATATTTCTCGTTGCAAAGTTGACCGGATAACGCTTGAGCGAGAAATAGGTCCATGGGCAGCCATGGTTTTTCGCGCATTGTAGCGCTGGCGTGTGAGGCATCGTTCAAACGCAGGGACGGTTTTAATAGTAACCCCGTTCGGCTTGGGGTCCTACTTCTTCAAATGACATCCTCGATAGAAGCGGTAAACATTAACGGCACGCTACAAGCTGTTCAGCTGTAAAAAATCAACACTGTTCGATATCTTTGTGGGCATCGGCTAACGATGTTACAGAGGAGAGAGTTATATGAAGCGTTCATTATTGCTCACACGCGGCCTTAGCGTGTCGGTACTCTTGCTAATGGCTGCGCCTGCTTTGGCGGACGGAAAAGGGGATCGGGCAAAGGAAGCCATGGCGGCTGCCGAAGCCAAAGTTGAGATAGCCAACAAAATTGGCGCAACCGGGGAAACACC
The DNA here is from genome assembly GCF_025353885.1 of Sphingomonas sp. Taxonomy (GTDB): domain Bacteria; phylum Pseudomonadota; class Alphaproteobacteria; order Sphingomonadales; family Sphingomonadaceae; genus Sphingomonas_O. Next base: position 21,180 of record NZ_JANXNX010000068.1, read on the forward strand.
TCGCCTGCAGGCCCAAGCTCAGGCGGCACTTCGCGCCGCACATGAAGCCTTTGCCGCTGGACATAAGGAAGAGTCCATCGCGCAGGCCAATCACGCCGTCCAACTTTCGGATGAGGCAATCGGCACGACACAGAAAAACCGTGCTGCAGACAATCGTGAACAGCGCGCCGTGACTGAGGCGAGTGCCGCTGCTGCGCGTGAAGATGCTGCTGCAGCGAACGTCCGGGCCGATGCCGCCCAGCAGTCGGCGGCCGTCGCGACCGCTCAGGCTACGGCCGCGCGGGCTGCTCCGGTCATAGTGGCCGCACCAGCGCCGCAAGCAACGACCGTCACGACGGAATCAGAGGAGCGTTCTTCTGGATCGGCGTCGGCCGCAGCAAAGCGACCGGTCGTACGTCACGTCGTTCATCGCCGGGCTCATCACACGGTGACAAAAAGAACCCGCGTTACAGTGTCGACAAAAACGAACTGATCTGCACAGGGGCGGCCTCACCTAGGCCGCTCCTGCCTTTCGTCGTCTACGTGAAAAATGATCTGCCCAGTGCTGGGCGAAAAAGCCTCTGATTCGAAAAATTGCTTTACTTGGCTTCATGATCTGCCTGGCGGCAAGCAACCGCTTTCGCCTGACGCCGCGTCTCGATGCGGCGACTAAGGGTGATGAGACCAAAATGGCCTTGGCAGCTCTGCAGCGCAGCATTGTAGCCGAGGCTTTTTCAGCCGTGCTTATCGTTGAATTGGCTGTCTGGCTGGCACGCTTTAACCGCCCGCTTTGCTGTAAGGGTGCCGGGTCGGCGCGTAGATTGCGGTCAAGCCGGCCAACGAAGAACCTGCCGAAAGCGCAACTTGGGCGTTGTTTAAACGGAACGATGCTCTTCTCGGGCGGCCTCCCAAACCTCGCGCGCAGCGTCGGCATTCATGAGTGCTATCGTGAGGCCTACAACGAGATCGGGCCAAACCGAACGCCACAGTAGCGCCGTGACCAGACCGGCAGCAATAATCGCGATATTGGCAAGCGCATCGTTACGCGCCGACAGAAAAGCCGCACGGGTCAGGCTTCCGCCATGATGACGGTAGCGGGCGAGCATAAAGGTGCAGGTCAGATTAATTGCCAGCGCGCCCAAGCCTGTAATCGTCAGCAACCGAGCATCGGGAGCAACGGGTGCAGCGAACTTGGCCCACGCTGTCCACAACGTCGCGAGCCCGGGCACCAGCAGGATGAGAGCAAGCATCATGCCAAGGCGAGCACGGCTCCGCGCAGACCAGCCGATCGCGATGAGGATCAGAAGGTTCCCGGCCGCGTCTTCAAGAAAATCGATGCTGTCGGCGAACAGCGACACCGATCCGATTGCACGTGCCACCGCGAACTCCACGCCGAAATAGGCGAGGTTTAGCAGCGCGACAAGACCGACTATCCGTCGGAGGCTGACGTTTCCTGTGGTGTTTATTTCCTGTGTAATCTGTTCTCTCTTCCGGGTTGGTTTTGGCAAAAGCACCGCGCCCGTGCCTAGCAGTGTGGCCGAAATAGGCGAGTGCGTGGAGGCAAATGCGAAAAAAGTAAGCACAGCATGATAGGCGGGAATGCCTGAATGCTTGCTGCAGAGCACCCTCAGCTTCCATTCAAGTTCCGAGGTGCAAAGAGGGTGATATCGATTGAACAGTGCATTCACTTAAAACCACAGCGATATGAGGAGATACATTGTGGGATTTAAGCGATCACTCAAAACTGCGTTGGGCGTTGCAGCCGTTTTGGGTTCGTTGCCATCGGTCGCCTCTGCTGCGGGGAGTATCACCCTCTCAATTGGGTCGGGATACGATAATCCCTATTATGGTGTGGGCGGCTATTCCGATTATGGCCGCGATGTCTATTCAGACGGCAATTACGATGGTTCATACGATAGCCCGGCCATTTATGACGACGGCGACTATAACGCTGGTTATTATTCGGACTCGTACTCGGGCGCGTCTATGTGACCCGTCCCTATGTCATTCGCCAAGACTACTCCTCTTCAGGTCAGCAGTATCGGGGATCTCAGCGCTGCACTTCCGGAACTACCGGCACCATCGTTGGCGCGGTAGTCGGAGGGTTACTGGGAGGCGAAATAGGACGCGGTGGCTATTATGACCGACGTAGCACGACAGGGGCCATTATTGGCGCTGGGGGTGGAGCGCTTGCGGGCCCGAGCAATTGAACGGAACGGTTGCAGGTAACCGGTGTCGCGTCCTGTATTCGGTGCCGACGAATGGGTCAGCGGCGACTGCCCTCAGGGTAAATCTGGTGCCTCGGCGTGATCGTGCACCGTTTAGCCCGCTATGTTAACGAGCAGGTATCTCGCGCCTGAATCGCTCGGCACCCACCGCAAGTGCTTCATTTGAATACGGAGCGCTAAACGCGTAGCCCGGTCAAAGTCAGCCGTTCATGAGCGCCCATGATCGCGAGCGTTGCCACTGCGATGATGTTTCGCACCCTCAAAGTGAGGCCTTCAAAAGCGCGACAGAATCCAGCAATCGTTCGTGATCCAGTGGCTTTTCGAACACTCGAGAAAATCCGACAGCAAGAGCGCGCGCTTCGAGGGTGGCGTTAAAATGGCCCGTTATCAGAAGAGCTGATTCCGACCAGCCCTGCGTTCGCAGCCGCCCAAGCAGCGTCAACCCGTCGATGTCCGGCATAAGATAGTCTACGATTAGGCAGGTCCGCGCGCGGCTGTCGAGCTTTGCCTCAAGCAGCGCCTCGCCGCCAGCATAGAGGTCGACGTCGTAACCCCGCGCTGCCAGCAACAGCCTTAGAGATTCCGCACCGCTACGTCGTCGTCGAAAGACCACGTTCATTTGCTTGTCCCAGGCCCATATTTAATAAGGATGGTGACAGGAACGACAGGCGAGCGCTTTACGTAGAAGTCCCGACTCCGTCGTCGGGTAATTAGCTCCACCCTGCCGCGAACGCGATGCGAAGGACTTCGGCAAGGCTGCGAACTTCGAGCTTTGTCATCAAATGCGCGCGGTAAATTTCCACCGTGCGGGCGCTTATTCCAAGGTCGTAGCCGATTGTCTTGTTCGGCAAACCGTTGACAAGGCCACGCAATACTTCGCGCTCGCGCAGCGTCAACGCCTCCAACCGAACGACCGCGCGTTCGGCACGGTCGGCGCGGTGCCCGCTTTGGTCGATGCGGGCAAAGCCATCGCTTAGCGCCGCAAGTAGCTCTAACTTCTCGAATGGTTTTTCGAGGAAATCGACAGCCCCCCCTTTCATCGCGGAGACGGCGACGGTTACGTCGCCATGACCTGTCATTACGATTACCGGTAAAACAATCCCTCGCGCCTTCAACTCGGCCTGGACAGCCAGCCCGTCGATATCGGGCATTCGCACGTCGAGCAGGACACACCCGGGACCAAGCCCGTTGGCGGCTTTCAGAAAGTCTATGCCAGATGCAAATGCTGTCACAATGAACCCAGACGTCTTCAGCATAAAGCTCGCCGAATGCCGAATTGCTTCATCATCGTCGACAAGATACACATGGCGTGGGATGGTCATTGGCCAACCTCAGCTGCCGCAAGTGTGAAGCGGAAAGCCGTTCCTCCGTCCGCAGGCTTATCGAGCCAGATCGTGCCGTTGTGCGCCTCGATGATTGTCTGGCATATCGATAGCCCTAGGCCCATTCCAGCATCCTTTGTGCGGACGAATGGTCGAAACAGCCTACTCTCGACTTCGGTGTCGAGACCGGGTCCGGTATCCACAATGCTAATCCTGACCATTTGGTTGGCAATCGGGATTGCCGAGATCGACAGCCGTCGAACCGATGCATCCGCGAGCGCCTCAACGGCATTCTGGATAAGGTTGACCAGCACCTGCTGGACCTGAACCTTATTGACCAGTACGCCGGTGATCCGGTCATCGATGTCAAGGCGGACATCAATGCCCAGCTCGGCCACGCCGATCAAAGCGAGCGCATTGGCCTCGTTGATCAGTCCGCGCAGATTTTCAACACGCTTGTCGGTGTCACCGCGCGCAATAAAGTCCCGCAAGCGACGCACGATCTGTCCCGCGCGCACGGCTTGCATCGCGGCGTCGCCAAGCGCTTCGCGGACGATCGCGACATTCTCAGCATTGGGCACGTTAAGCAGGCCACGCGCGGCCTCCACGTAATTCGCTACCGCCGTCAGCGGCTGGTTGAGTTCGTGTGCCAGCGCCGACGCCACAGTGCCCATCGCACTGACGCGCGACGCATGAGCCAGTTCAGCCTGCATTTCCTCGAGGCGAACCTCGGTCTCCTGGCGACGTGTAAGGTCACGGATGAGGCCGGTGAATACGCGACTGTGTGCAGTTCTCGCCTCGCCTACCGATAACTCGATCGGGAAGGTTGATCCGTCGCGCCGCTGGCCAACAGTGATGCGACCAATGCCGATGATTTGCTTCTGACCTGTTGCCAGATAGCGGTTTATGTAATTGGCATGCTGTCGTCTGTCTGGCTCGGGCATCAGTATCGTGACGTTCTGCCCAATCACCTCGTTTTCGGCGAATCCAAACAAGTTTGTTGCCGCAGCGCTAAACGACACGATGACGCCGTCCTCGTCGATCACGATCATGGCGTCCGGAACCGTCGCCAGAATTGAATGAAGCAATGCCTCGCTGGTCGCTGTCGTTGCTTCAATCAAGATTGTGCTCAGTTTGATAGGCGTGGGACACCTTCTAGCACATTCGGCTTGGATTGCTGCGCCAGCATCAATGCACAAGGGGAAGCAGGATCGGACTATGGGCGAGCATGTGGCGCGACACCCCACCACGTCTTCGTTGTCCGTCTAACTCAGCAAGATCAGGTCGCATACGTGCCGGCGATTGACAATTGCCCCTCGACGTTGCCGGTGTGTACGAACCAATCGCACGTAATATCTTCGTTTAGCAATTGGGTGTCGATGCGCATCCCTGTGGCATTAAGCGTGCGCGTTACGCAACGGTCCAGCTTGCCAACGTTCCGCGTCAGTAGTTTGCGATCCAACCATTGACGCACCAGCCGACTTCGGCGCCGAAGGCAACCATCGTCCCGCATGGCGGCGATAATCGAAGAAGCGCCCCGACCAAGCCCGCTCCTCAACGGTTTTTCCGTTGGAAAGAGGCCGATTGCTCGCGAAAATGCCCCCGATTCGCCCTTCGTCGTCGAGATCGATCCGCACAGAGCGGTGACCCGCCTCGGAGCTTGCTGCGACTTTGAGCGTGCGACTGTCGATCACCGACCAGACGAGCGAGCGATTGATCAACATCGCGTCGGTAGCCCAGGCGATCTCGGCGAGATAACGCATGATTTCCGCTTTTGCGAACGCTGGTCCGGTCATATGCGCCAGGCTGATCAGGCCGAATAGGGGCACATCGAGCGCCACGCAAAGCCCGTGTCGTTGACCTCAATCGTCTGTCGTGCGTGAAACTGCGACCGACGCGTTCCCTCGCCAAGGCGCATATCGCCAGATCGAGCACTGGTCCGGCCAACGTGGTGTCTACAAACTCATGGGCACCTCCTTTTCCCAACGTGCCAGCGCCAATGGCCCCGGCATCGTTGGCGAAAGATCAGACGTTGAGCCGAACCTCGGTAGCGTGTTCGGGATAGGGCGCAGCGAGCGACCGATCGACGACTTGTCCGCTAAGCTTTGAGGAATAGCCGTGATTGATGTCGCGGTGATGTGCCTCGTCGGCGCGCACGATTAGGATGACATCGCGCAGCGTCGCATCGGGGGCCATCTTCCAATAATGGATAGCGATGGTCGGTGCCGGCACATTCTCCGACCGGCCCTCATCTAGTTCCTTCAGGTAGAGCGTGTAGCTGATCACTGCTTCTTCCTCGAAATACCCAACGACACGGTGGGCGGTACGCGCCGAGACGAGGTAGAGAACCGAGTAGAGCAGCAGGAAGACCCACTGCGCGCCGAGGATAACCAGCCGTTCGAAAAGTGTCGGCTTTGCAATCTCGATGAAGGTCATCAAATGCATTCGCTCGTTCTCGGCTTCCTCGAGTAAGGTGCGTATCCAGCCATCGTCATCGCGCATCTGGCGTAGCGATGTCAGATGCGTGAACATGCCCCCCACCATACCCGGTACGGCGGCGACCGTTTCAAGAACGATCGCGCGGTGGCCGTAGCGTTTGGCAAAAAAAGTGTCCGCCGTAAAACGCAGCAGCTTGGTGAAGCCAAGCGCAAATCGGTCGGAGAACCCATCAGGAACGTGATGGATGACGGGCTGCGCGGTATGCTCTTCGGCAAGCCCGCGCGCATCGGGCTGGAGAATAGTATTGGCCATTTTTTCGTATCCTTTTTTGGCGTCGACATGCGGGTTGGTCGGTTGAGACTGTTCCGCCTAGGCGCCAATTGCCCCAGCCAGGATCGCAAAGGCTATCCGTAACTCTCCTGATAGCGCCGTCTCCGATTGAGCCGCCATTGTGGCGCCGAGCGAGTGAGCCACACGAACACGTGCGCAGGGGCAGGCCATGCTCAGGATGATAGATGCGCCCAATTCCGATCTGGTCGAGTTCGCGCGCCCCTGGTGGGTATCGCTCAAGACGCGGCCCCCAGCATTTTCACGCTAAGTGCGGGCGATCGCAAATAGTTAACGTCGCCAAACGATCCGGTGTTGATCAATCAAAACTGCCCAATCAAGCCGTGTAAATGCATAAAGCGCAGCCATCACCGCGAGCTGAGTCACGATAAAATAACCACTGGCATAAATTGTTGATTCAAACGTATCGATCTGGAATCGTCGCCCTGCGGCTTGGCCACCGACAATGAAAAACGCATAGCTGACGCATCGACCCAGAAAGAACGGCAGTGCCACTTTGGCTAACGAAAGACCCGTCAGGCCATAGGCGATGAACAGGAAGTTCGAAGGTAGGGGACTGAATGCGTAGGACAGAAAAATACCAAAGGTCAGAACAGGCCGTTTGTCTAGACGCTGCTTAACTACATATATGTTCGTCTGTTGTGCTGCGTTTAACAGCTTTTTTCCGACAATCCTATGCGAGAACAGCGCCAATGTTAGCCGCCCAAAAGTCGCCGCCGCGGCACCAATCAAAGCCAATGCCCAGGCACCGGTTTCAGGAAACTGAAATCCTACAAACGCCAAGGCCATCCACGTCGGCGGCGCAAAGACCGGAATTAGGTTAAGCGCAAAGACCAAAGCGAAGAGAAGGAACAGGGCCACCAACTGGTCGATAATTTGTTTCCGTTGCGTTGTGGAAATTAGTATGTAGCACCTACGCGCAGTCGTAACTATTCCGCCACGAACCAGCAATATGGCACTGTCAGTGGGATGGCACCCGGTAAAGGTGCTGTTAGCCGAGGCGCGACTGTCAAATCTAGCCAGCTACGTACCGTTTCGGCACTCGATGGGGATGCCTGATATCTTCAGGCGGTGTAATGCTGAACAGACCTTTGGGTTGTCATGGCACAGGGAAGCCGACCGTTGATCAAGGCGCGATATGTCTCTTTTCACGAGACGGCAGCCCCAATTAAGGGCGTATGGTCGCCTCAGTACAGCAGACGGTGTTTCAATGCCAACGGACTGCGTCTGCTGTGCGGATATGCGCTCGAAGCGAGCAATCACCGTTTTATCTGGCTTCAATGGAATGACCCGATCTATTTCACGACGGCAGAACGACCGCTGAATCTCCATCGAAAGCAGATAGGATTGGGCAGGCTCTGCCTATTCCCGCGCCGCACTCCTTAGCTAAGCGCTCAAGCGCATCTCGGGCAGAACGCAGCACCGCGATTTTGACGTCCAGCGCACCCACGCGCACTTGCGCCATTTCGCGTGCCCGCAATCTATCCTCGGTGGCCTCAAGAGCCAGCAGTTCGCCGATCTCCTCCAACGTGAATCCTGCTGCCTGTGCTTGGCGGATAAAACGTAGCCGACGAACATCGGCCTCACCGTAGCTACGAAAACCGCCGCTGCTTGGTCGATTCGGTTCGTTCAACAGCCCCCGCTTCTGGTAATATCGGACGGTCTCGACCCCCACAGCGCCCGCCTTCGCCAACTTCGCAATCGTTATCGACATCAGCTCTTGTCTCCGGACTATGGTACGGACTCTAGATAGGTTGGGTGCCGCCTTCCGGCAATCAGGAGCGCCCCATTGTCGAACCGTCCAACAGCCATCCTCTACCGCATGGTCATACCCCAGCATACCTGCCCCTATCCGCGTCGGCACGCTGGTCTGCCCAGTGAGCAAGGCGTTTTCGTCGATCGGCGCAGGTTGATCCCTAGCTCGACGTACAGCTCAACTTATAGAGAACGGTCAAACTTGGACGTGTGATAAGTGCAATTATCACAGACACTTAGAAGAGATATCCGCGAGCCAGTAAGCCGTCGGCGCATTGACTAAATTCAAGTATCGTACTGGTATCGTTGATAGCCCTTTTTGACCCAGAAAATGGGTTTCAGCATCGTCTTTTCCACGGTTTCCCGCGGATGAGTGGCGCTTTTGTCGCTCTCCGAAGGCAGAGGTCACAGGTTCGAATCCTGTCGGGCCAAAATCTATCAAGCCAATCCGTAATTTTTGATTCTTACGTTCCCGGCGATGAGAATGCCCGGTACCACGCCGGTGAACTGCTCATTGAGCCAGTTTTTGAATGTCATCCATTGGCGGTTCGGTGGCGGCAAACGTACGCCCAGGACAAGGAAACGCGCTTGGCCTTTGGCTACGGTTGAGGCGATTGCTGATCTATTCTTCGACTTCGTTGATCGCCCCAACCGATTACAGAATTTTGTCTTAAAAATGGTAACCGATCGTTGCGCCATAGGTCCGTGGCGCGCCCGGCGTTACCTGAAAACTGTTAGACACCAGACCAGTGGCATAAACATACTGGTTGGTGAGATTTCGGACGAATAGCTGGGCATCGAAATGCCCAGCGGGTGCAACCCACCCGATCGAGGCATCGACCAGATGATGAGACTGCTGAATCATGTAATTATCGCCGGACAGCGGATAAGGTGAATTGTAGCGGTCGTTGACGTTGAATGTGAAATCACCCCTCGTCGGCGTTTCGAGTTTGTAGGTCACGCCGATCGACCCTGAAAAAGGTGGCGCATAAGCAACCCGGTTACCGGCGAAATTGCATGTCCGGGAAACCGGGGCGCCGATGGTGACGCCCCCCACGACACGTGTGCCTGGAACGATGCACGTGGCACCGGGGTAATCGGCAAATTTTGCGTTGAGAACTTCAAACGCACCTTGGATGGTCAGGCCGCGGATCAGAACCAACGCAAAGTCGGCATCGACACCATCGATGCGTTCCCTGGCGACATTCAACAAAATGGGGAAACCAGGCACCGCTGGCGGTGCCTGAGTGCGGACCTGCACATCTTTGTAGGTGTAATGGAAGTAAGCGATGTTGAACCGTAGCCGGTTGTCGAACAATTGCGATTTCAGGCCCACCTCTGTCGCATAAAGCAACTCTGGGTTCACCGGCGGATTGGTAAATGAATTGCCATTGTAGGCACCCGATTTAAAACCCAAGTCATGCGATGCGTAGAGGCGAATGTTTTTGCCGATTTCTTGGGAAAGCACGAAGCGATACGTCAACTTTCCAAAATGCAACCGCGTCGGTATTCCGGGGAACAACGTCGTTACTCCGCCGACGGCGAGCGTATAGGGCTGACCGGGCGTCAGGGCGACGACCGTGGGCTGCGGATTGCCTGCGGGCGTACTGGGAGGAACAGGAATGGCGGTGACCGAATTGGGGAAGCCTGCGAGTGGCGAAAGCAATCCGGTCAGACCCTTGGTTTCATCGGTGTAACGAAGGCCAACGGTCAATTTTGTCGCGTTGAGGAATCGATAACTGACGTCGCCATAAGCCGAATATGATTCGGTCGTGGGTCGACCGAAGTTGCGATTCGGGGTGCCGGGCGCGCAGACTGTGCCAACACAGGTCTGGGACGAATTTAGCTCAAGACGCGTTATGTCATTATAATAGAAAGCGCCGACGATCCATTGGAAACGCGCTGCCTTTGCCGAGGACGTCAGCTGGAACTCTTGGCTCCAAGTCCGGTTGCTCTGAGCAAAATAGGTTGGCGTCGATGATTGCCCGGGAAGCGGCTGGCCAAGGATCGGACTACCATCGAACAGAATGTTCAACGCGCTCGATTGATAACCGGTCAAACTCATCAGGCGAGCAAAGCCCAGATCCTGTTCGATCTTCAGGCTTGCGATATTAGCATGAAAAGGCGCCGTTTGGTCGAACCGGCCAGTCACGCGATATTCGCCAAGGTATGGCGTACCGTCGCTTCCAAGCGTGCCGGGATAAACCTGCCTCGCCGCGCCAAATGTACGATTATTCCAATCGTAGATAAAGCTGCCGGTAACGCGAGTGTCGACGCCAGGTTTCCAGACGAACTTCGCCTGAACGCCGAACTCCTCCGATTTTTGAGCATCATTGCCGGTGAATATATTGCGTGACCAGCCCTTGCCCTGCTTTTGGTAGAACACGGCTGTGTTGACAGCGAACGTGTCTGAAAGCGGGGTCGAGCCGTAAAAGTTGGCGGTGACCGTATCAAAATTTCCATAGCCCAAGGACGCGTCGACCTTCACGGCGTCGCCCGGGTCGCGTGTTGTGACTGAGATCAAGCCAGCAGTGACATTGCGGCCGTACAGCGTCCCCTGCGGACCCTTAAGCACCTCGATGCGTTCGATATTATTGAATGAGTAAATGCTCATCGCCGGATTGGGCAGGTAGAGGCCGTCGATATATACCGCTGTCTGGCCTTCGTTATATCCGGTGCTGCTGGATCCGATCCCGCGCAGGTAAATATTGTTGCCGCCCGATGGCGCCACAACGAGGCCAGGAACCAAATTCGGCAACTGAAGCACACCGTCGATCTTAAACGCTTTCAACTGGGTAGCGGATACGGCCTGAATTGAGGCAGGCACGTCCTGGAGGCTTTGCGAACGCCGCGTCGCGGTCACGATAATATCGACGACTTTAGTGTCGCTCGCGTCCGCGGTGCTATCTGTGGCTTCGGCCGTACTGGCCGCTGCTTGGCCAGCGACCTGAGCAAAAGCGCTGTTGGTAAAGCCAGTGCTGGCGACAACGGCCGTGCTGGCCAACAAAAATACACGCATCCAGATTCTCCCCATTATTCGCGTCGATTCCCGCGCGAATTTTCTGCGGAGTCGTTTGAAGCTGCCCCGCCCACTGAAAATCATATTTTACAGACGCGTGTAAAAGAACTCGCTGGTGGATAGACGATGCCTGTTTGGCATAGGGGACACGAGTTATCGTTGCGCTGTGCGCTACGTCTGCGATCATTGTTTTACGGCCAATGGTGGCCAATCGCCTCCGCAACGCCTAGACTGGTCAATGCCGCCCTAATGGGCGCCAGGATCGTTCCCGCCCGTGCAAGAAGAATAGCGAACTCCCCGACACAGCCCTGCGGACGTTGTCGATTGCACTTATGAGGCGGAAATTGCCGGGGTCATGTCTGCCGCGCGCATGAAAGCGTCGAGGCGATCGTTAAACTCTTCGGACACGCTTTGAGGGAAATGGTGCGGCGAAGTGATTATTTGATGGAAGCCTCCGCCCGCTTCCGCGACCCGGCGACTGACGACATCGAAAGCCGGGCTCCAGCCGCCACTTACAAGCATCAGCGGGATTTTTGCCTGCTTCACGACGGCAAGTTCGCGGGCAACGTCAGCTTTGGCGGGAATTTTAAGTTTGCGGATCGCACGTCCCATCGCCTTCATTTCGTCATAGGGACGGTCGCCGTCGATGAACGAAGGTATATTGACCACGCGTGCAAAGCGCTGAACGCGTTTTGCATCGCTCAGCGTCAGAAGCAAAGCGCGGATGAGGCTGATTACAAATTTGCGCACTTCCGGATCGTCGCCTGCGAGCTTCTGCATCGCTGGCTCGATGATCGTTAGTGATTTCACCGCATCGGGTCGCCGCGCGGCTGCCGCAAGCGCAACAGCGCCGCCAAAAGAGTGGCCGACAAGATGAGCGCCGTCCTGTAACATTTCAGCAACCCAAATAGCATCCGCCTCGGCGTCATCCGGTCGCCCCGGGTCGCTGCTCTGCCCGTGACCAGGTCGGTCCGGCACAATGACCTGCCATCCTCGCGCCGCCAGCCCCTGTTGTCTTGCAAAATGGCGGTCGCCACCGATTTTACTACCCTGCGCGCTGCCATGGATCAGGACAACTCGCTCGCCCTGATCGCCCCAATGCGTCACGTGGATTTTTTCGGTCATCGCCTCTTGTCGGCCCAATTCGTATGACAGGATAGACTCCAACAGGCTTTAACCGATACGCTGGCAGCATCGCTAAGCCCGATGCGCCAGCGGCATCGGCCCACCGAAATTTCGATCATGGCGGCGTGATTTGCTTTCCCTAGAACGGCAGCGAACCGCGAAAGCGGACTTGGAGAGATTAATGTCTGACCGCGCTCCTGCGCTTGCGCAAGATCGCCTCGCCATTCGCGAAGCGATCGATAATTGGATGATCTGGCGCGACGGGGGCGACTGGGACCGGTTCGCGACGGTATGGCATCCTGAGGGCCGCATGCAAACAACATGGTTCCAAGCGAGCGGCGCTGAATTCGTGACGCGAAGTCGGCTTGCATTCGAGACAGGCATCACCGTACTCCACCTGATGAGCGGTACGAGCATTGATGTTGTGGGTAACCGCGCGATCTCGCAAACGCGCAGCACGATCATGCAACGCGGCGCGATCGACGGGGTCGAAGTCGACGTCTCGTGCCATGGTCGTTTCTGGGATGCCTGGGAACGCGTTGGCGATGTATGGCTGTTAAGGTTGCGTCAGCCGATTTATGAGATCGACCATCTAACGCCGCTCGACCCGGCGGCTGTATTGAAGCTAGACCCGACATTGCTGGGTTCGTTTCCAGTCGGCTATCGCCACTTGGCCTATTTACAAGCCAAGCTCGGTTTCGACGTCATCAAATCGATGCCGGGGACGCATGGGCCTGAAACCGCGCACTTACGCGTCCGGGGGCAAGCGTGGCTGGATGGAACCGATGCAAGCTGCCTGACCGCAACGCATGAGTTTGCCCAATGCGCCTGATCGCAACCGAAGAAGCATTCGCTCCGCTTGAGTATATTTCGGAATACCTCAAGCTGGGCGCGCGCATCGACAGCGCCGCATCGCGCTACCTCTCGATTTATTACCAGCAGGATGAAGCGGTACGCCAACTGACGGACCTCGATTATCGTTTAGCCGAGATGGACCGGTTTCACGTCGATATGCATGTACTTAGCATCACCGGACCTGGCGTCCAGGCGTTCGATGCCGATCTCGGTAGCGAACTGGCGATCGTGGCGAACGACATGCTGGCCGACGCAATTAAAAAGCACCCAACACGTTTTGCCGGACTTGCAGCAATCGCCCCTCAGGATCCCGCACGCGCCGTCCGCGAGATTAACCGCGCGATCGGTGCGCTGAAGCTAAATGGCATCATTATCAATTCGCATACATACGGCGAGTATCTCGACGATCCAAAATTCTGGCCGATTTTCGAGGCGGCGGTTGCGCATGACGTCGCCATTTATCTGCATCCCACCTTCCCATCCGATGCGATGATCGCGCCTTACGCCGATTACGGCATGATGGGCGCATTGTGGGGATTCGGAGCAGACACTTCGATGCACGCCGTTCGGATGATCATGGGCGGCGTATTTGACGCATTCCCGACGCTGCAGATTGTGCTGGGACATCTCGGGGAAGCAATTCCGTTTTGGCTGGGGCGGCTTGACAATCGCTATGCCAATATCGTGCGACGCGGCGGGCTGGGGCCGTTAGGTATGAAGCAGTTGTTGCGTCTGCCGAGCGAGTATTTTCGGGACAACTTCCACATTACGACAAGCGGGATGATGACCGACCAGCCTCTTGATTTCTGTCTCGGGCTGCTGGGCGATGACCGCGCGATGTTTGCCGTTGATTATCCTTATGAGCAGACGGCCGAAGCCGTACCGTTTTTCAGGGCTGCTCCCCTCCCCGATGCCACGCGTCGCAAGCTTGCGCACGAGAATGCCGAACGGCTGTTCCATATCACGCCAGCACCGCCGCTGTTCGACAGCAGCGCAACGTGAAGGCGCCCGAGATTGAGCGACTGAGGCATTATTTATGGGCACGGGCGCGCACCGTATGCGGGGGCGATTTGTGGCGCCGCATATTGACGGCAGCCCCGCTGGCCGAAGCTTGAGGGAGAAGAACATGCCAAAGCGTCTCATCACCGCCGCGTTCGCCGCGTCCATGCTTGCCGGGTCCGCCGCGGTCGCGCAGACGGCGACCTTACCCGTTGTTCGTCCTCCCTCGCAGCTAAGCTGGTACGGCGACCCCTCCGCGCCCGATATAAGCGGCGTGTGGATCCGCAACAAAGCCGCCGCGACCGGCGCTGGGGTAAGTAAGGAAGGCTGGCTGCCGTGGCCACCACCACTCAAGCCAGAGCTCGCCGACGTGTGGAAAAAGCGCGTCGCCGACAACGCCGTGGGCAAACGCACGGATGATCCGGTGCGCGCCTGCCTGCCACCGGGAATGCCGCGCTTTATTACCGGGACGAACGGGCCGATGCAGATCATCCAGACGCCGGGGCGCGTGACGCTTTACCGTGATGGCATTCCGGTGCGACGGGTGTGGACCGACGGCCGTGCGCAACCAGCGGCCAAAGACCTTGAGGATTTTTCGAACGGCAACGCAGTCGGCCGCTACGTCGGTCCCGAACTTGTCACCGACTTGATCGGGGTGAAGGACTATCCGATCGACGGAACGGGCGTTCCGCACAGCCCATCGTTGAAGATCGTCGAGCGCTATCACCGCATCGACGCAAAGACCCTCCGCGTTACGGTGACTCTGACCGATCCGCTTGCCTATACCCGGACAATGACGAGCGTCACTACCTATACCGCGCTCGACGATCCCCATTGGGAACCGCGCGAGTTCATCTGTACGCCATCTACGAACTACTATCCCGATAAATACGTCCGCTGAGCCGTCTCGGTCCGGACGATCGAGCAAGGAGAAGATCATGAATCGCAAGGCAATCCAGGGCGCCGTCCTGGCGACGGTGGCACTGTCCGCATCCGCCAGCGCGCACCATTCGTTTGCAATGTTCGACAAGGCCCGCGAAATCGAACTGAAGAATGTGACGGTCAAGGACTGGCAGTGGACCAGCCCACATACTTGGCTGTTCGTCGTCGCGGCTGACGGGACCAAGTACAGCATCGAGGGCGGCAATCCGGGCGTCATGCGCCGTATGGGCTTTGCCAAAGGCACGATCGCTGCCGGTGACAAGCTGACGGTCTACATTTCGCCACTTAAAAACGGCGAGAAAGGCGGCGCGATCAATGCGGTGCGTCTGCCCAACGGCAAGATACTTGGCGAGCGTTTGAAATAGGATGAAGCGCGGCAGGGTGTACTTCGCCTTGTTATTAGCGGGTGCCCCTGCCGTTGCTGCCCCGCCACCGCTCAATGGCGACACCGGAATGCCAAACATTTCGGCGCTCTGGATTGAGGTATGGCGATGGAGTTGGTCAAGATTGTGCGCGATGGCCCGTGTGCGCAGAGGTTCGCTGACGGCGGCATTTGCCCGTTGCCGACCCGGCCATCGAAACGCAGCTGAGAGGGGAGTTGTCCAGTCGGTGCAAGTCGAGGGCATTGGCATCGTTGCAAACACCGTCACTGACAAACACTGATAACCGTTGCCGCAACCCGTGCGGAACCGTTGATCGTTTGACGCAGACATTCACGACTGGAAGCGCGATTGTCATGAACCGAATGCGTAATCTCTGGCTGACAGGCGTCGCGGCGGCGATCGCGATTGCCGCCGTTGCCGCTAGCCAAGCGAGCAACCGCGCCGGCCGCGACGCGCTGATGCGTGCGGACCCCGAGCGTAGTCTCGCCGATCCCCGGCTCGCACCGGTTGCTCTTCGCATCGGTCGGACGCAGTTTGCAGACCATTGCGCATCATGTCACCAGGACGGTCGGCCCGACCGTGGGCGCGGTGTTCCCGACCTCACCGATGGCGAGCACCTTTATGGCACAGGCAGCGTCGCCGAAATCGAGCAGATTGTGCTTTACGGCATTCGATCGGGCAGCCCGCGTGGCTGGAACCTGGCAGCGATGCCCGCCTATGCGAGCGCCAAGCCGTCGGCTAGCGAGCCGGTTCCGGCTATGACTCCGCGGGCGATTGCCGACGTTACTCAGTATCTGATGCAGCGCCGAGGCAACCCGGCCGACGCACCGGCTGCCGGACGCGGTGCAATTCTGTTTGCGGGCAGCGGTGGCTGCTGGGATTGTCACGCCGCCGACGGTGGCGGAAATGACGCGATCGGCGCTCCAAGCCTCATCGATGACGTCTGGCTCTATGGCGATGGCTCGGCGGCGAGCATTGCGCGGTCGATCGCCTACGGGCGTCATGGTTTCAGTCCGGCCTTCAAATCGAAGCTGTCGCCGGTGGAAGCGCGCGCGGTCGCGGTATATGTCGCGTCGCTGTCCCAACCGCAAAGGATTGCCCGATGAGCGTTATCGACGGCGCCCCCGCCAATGCTTGGGCATTAAGCGAACCGAGCGCACGACGCTCGCTGATACTCTGCGGAATCGGCGCGCTTTTTGGCCTCGCGATTGCCGGACTTGGGCTGTTTACCGCCCATGGCACACGCACCAGTGGAGTCGCCGCGGAAAACGTCGCGACGGTCAATCAAGTACCAATTCTAATGAGCGATTTCATTCAGCAGCTTCGCGCGGTCGACGATGTTTCGCTGGCGGAGGCGACACGACCACAAAAGCAGAAGGTCCTTGCTGACATGATCCGCGAAGAACTTTATGTTCAACGCGGCATCGAGCTCGGCATGCAAGCCGATACGATCGAAGTGCGAGCCGCCCTGACCGGATCGGTAGAGGCGCAGAGCGCTTCCGATGCAACGATGGCACAGCCGAGCGAAGCTGAGCTGCGCTCTTGGTACGACAGCCATAGCAACGACTTTGCCGACGAAGGCAGGCTTGCCCTCGCCGATTACGTCTTGCCGGCCACATCTACGCCAGCCCGGATAGCAGCTGCGCGAAACGCACTGATCGCGGCGCGCGGCAACGAAGCAATCGAAGGCCGCGCCTCAACTAGATCGTCACTGATGACACAGGGCGAGGAGTTTTATTTCGCCGCGCGCATCCATCTCGGCGACCGGCTCTTTGCTGCAGCGCGAGCGATGAAACCGGGCGCAGTTTCGGTGCCGATCATATTGCCCGATGGCATTCACCTCATCGTTGTCCGTAGCAATGTCCAACCTGTGCCGCCGCCCTTTGAAAAAGTCCGCGACCGGGTGCTCAGCGCGCTGGTCGCAGCGCAGACCAAATTGCTCACCGCAGCCAACGAACGCTTCCTGCACAAGCGCGCCGACATCCAGGTCGCGAGAGGCTTCGAATGATACGCGTGCTGCTGACGATCGTGCTGCTCGCTTGGGCGGCACCCGCGTTCGCGCACACGCGCAGCCAGTCACACAGTACATGGACGATTGACGGGCCCAACGTCCGCATGAGCTTCAGCGTCGCCGACACCGAGACGATTAGGATCACGCCCGCCGGGCTTCGGCCCGACAACGCCGCGTTCCTTGCTTATTTGACGCCGCGCCTTGGCGCGACGGCATCGGGTGTCCCCTGCAAACTGATCGGGGAGCCGCACATGCTCGCAGCAGCCGCCGGGTTCCGTCGTGCCGAATTGCAGTTCCTCTGTTCTTCCGGCAACAGATTGCGGCTGATCGACATCGCCTTCTTCGATGCCATTCCGACGCACATCAACTTTGCCCAGGTGCAACGCCCCGATGGCGATTTCATCGAACAACTAATCACCGCCGACGACCAAGGTCTCGACCTCGCCGATGCCGATGGCAATGGACTGGCCACCGCCAGCTTCATCCGCTTTGTCGGCATGGGTGTCATGCACATCTTCACCGGCATCGATCACATCTCTTTCCTAGTCGGGCTGGTGCTGATTTCGCGACGCACGAAAGACCTCGTCTTCGTCATAACCGGTTTCACGCTTGGTCATAGCCTTACGCTCGCACTTGCAGTCACCGGGATCATCCGTCCGCATGCCGAGTTTATCGACGCGCTTGTAGCGCTGACTATAGCGTTGATCGGTGCCGAAAACGTGGGACTGGCATCCAAACGCCCTGGCACGGTGGCGCTCTTTACCGGGCTCGCGCTCGCCGTGATGGCGGGGCTGCGCTTGGCGGGCATCGGCCTCCTGCCGCCACTCCTGTTGATCGGAGCAGCAATATTTTCGGTCAACTACTTGTTGATTTCGGGGTATCTGCGCGACGCTGGGCGGCTCCGCCTGGTCGTGACGCTCGTCTTTGGGTTGATCCACGGCTTCGGTTTTGCCGCCGATCTACTTGAAAGTCGCTTGCCGACCGAAAAGCTCGCAGAGATTCTCGTAGGATTTAACGTCGGCGTGGAGGCCGGCCAGTTGAGCGTCGTGCTGGTGTTGATCGGCTTGGTGGCAGTATTGCGCCGCTACGGGCTTGCACTGCCGCGCCCGCTTGTCGTTGATTTTGCCGCCGCAGCGCTGGTCGGGGTCGGTACCTATTGGTTCGTCGGGCGCAGCTTCGCCTGATCTGTAGCCAGCCAAGTTTTCAGCTGTCGTCGCAGATCGCCAAGCGCCGGGTCGCCCAACAGACAGGCTACGTCGCGCTCAGCGTCGGTCACCGCCAGCCGCAACTGGGCGAGAACGGTCAGCCCGGTAGGTGTGAAGGCAAGCAGTCGTGCGCGCCCGTCCTCGGGGTCTGGCCGTGCCTCGATAAAGCCCGCCTGCACCGCGAGCGCTATCGTTTCCCGCATCGCTTGTTTCGTCACATTGCTCCGCGCGGCGACGTCAGTCAGCCGCGTCCCGTCCAGATCGAGCGCCCGAAACAGCATTAGCCGCGGCTCGCCAATATTGCCGTCGGTTCGGGCCAGCACATCGCCAACGAAACGTCTGGCCGCGCGCCCAAATAGCCTTCCGATATTGCCGCTTGCTGCGGTCCCATCCAATTCGGCATATTGTGCGAGCGTCGCCACGGTGTGCCGCATTGCCACTGGACCAACGGCGGCCAAAAATCCGTCGTCCGCGACCGCAATCGCGGTTTCGAGCAGCTCGAGGAAGGCAAGTCCCGGCGGCGTATAGCATATTCGCTTGGCGCGACCGTCGTGCGGGTCGGCAACACGCTCTACCAGACCCATCACAACCGCGCGCTCAACCAGTTCTGAAATGCTCGACTTCGTCAAACCGGCGCGCTCGGCGATCAGCGTCGGTCGTGCGCCGCTACGATCCAGGTTGTGAAAAAGCGCGAGTTGCGCATCGGTTACTATCGCATGGCCCTGCCCGTAAAGCACGGCGAGTTTTGCCTGAACGGCGCGGTTCCGCGCCGCGAACAACAAGGCTCCCAGATTTTCGGTGCGCCACCCAACCTCAGACTGCATCACGAGCGTCGCCATTCTCAGCGGCGCATTCCCTTAAGCAACGCCGCGTAGTCGGCGTGTGATGGGGCATAGGGGCTAGTGCGGTTGAAATGGCTGGCGACCATGTCTCGGACCAGCGCATCGCTGTCGTCAAAACGATATCCGGCGGCCGCCAGCGTGTCCGGCAGTCCCAGCGAGTGAATGAATTCCCGGAGGAAGTCGCCAAGGTTCGCGTCGGCAGCAAGGCCCATCGCCGCCCGGACACGCGCGCCTTTTGCCGGCACGTGGCGCGCCAACAGCGCGGTCGTCGATGGCAGCGCTATGGCAACCAACGTACCGTGGTGGATGTCCTGATCGCCGCAAACGAGCGCAATAGCATGTGCGGGACCAAGACCCTTATGGATCGCAGCTCCGCCTGCAAAGGCCGCAGCCATCAGCGAGGCGCGTGCTTCGGGGCCCTCAGGGCCGTCAGGGATCATCGCCGCCGCAGCGTTGGCGACGACGCGCGCGATGCCGTCGAGCGCAAGTGCATCGATCAACGGATGGGTGGGGTTTGCGAAATAACCCTCGATACAATGCGACAGCGCATCGACCGCAGTTGCCGCGATTAAGCGCGGCGGCAGGGTACTGACAAGATCTGGATCGCACAGCGCAACATGCGGAACGAGCATCAGCGAGCGGGTGCCAATCGCTGGCGCTTGCGGGTCGCGGTGTAGCGCGGCAACCGGCGAACTTTCGCTGCCGGTTCCGACCGTCGTTGGAATCGCAATCAGCATGGCGACCGCGCGCACGGCGTCCGGACGACCGAGCAGTTCGCCAGTACTTGCACAGCCGGTGCCCGCAGCAGCAGCGACAAGCTTGGCAGTATCGAGGACCGACCCGCCGCCGAGCGCAACGATCACGTTGCATTTATCATTTCGAAACGCGGCCAGTGCTGCATCGGCGCCCGCAATTGTTGGATTTTCCGGAACATCAAGGAACGTCGCAGAAAAATTTGCAGCGGCAGCTACCTTGGCCACGAGCCCGGCGCGTTCAATGCCCCGATCGCTGATCAACAGCGCGCGCGCTGCACCTAGCTCAACACTTAGTGATGCAAGGCATCCCGATCCGAAAACGAGCTTCGGCAAAACAAACACCATAGCCATCGTCGATCCTTTCTTGATTTAATTGATTACAGTTAGTAAGGAAGCCGAACTAGTTTGTCGAGCATAGGGTTGTTGCACCATGTCCAGTTTCCAGTCCGATTTTGCGCGCACGACCCACTTCATCAACGGCACATGGTCTCCAGAAGGAGGCGCGACATACCCTGATTACAATCCCTTCGACGGCTCATGCGTCGCCAATATCGCTGCAGGTGGGCGTGTTGAAGCGCAGGCGGCGGTGGACGCCGCGACCGCAGCCTTTCCCGCTTGGGCAGCCCTTCCCCCCGGCGAACGACAGCGGCTGTTCCTGAAGGCAGCTGACATTACCGAGCGCCGATTGGAAGATGCCGTCAAGCTGATGGCTGTTGAAAATGGATCAAGTCGCACTTTTGCCGCGTTCCAGGTCAAGCTGTCGGTCGCTATGCTGCGTCAGGCGGCAAGTTGGGGTTATTTGCCCCAAGGAGATATCATGCACAGTGATGTCCCTGGTCGCACCGCGCTCGTCGCACGCAAGCCGCTCGGAGTCGTCGCCGGCTTCACGCCTTGGAACGGCGCGTTCTACCTTGCATGGCGTACGTTTCTGCTGCCGATGGCGTTCGGTAATACGACGGTGATCAAGCCATCCGAAGAAGCGCCGATGTCTGCCGGGCTGGTCCACGCCGAGATTTTGGAGGAGGCAGGATTTCCCAAAGGTAGCTTCAACGTCGTTACCCACGCTCCAGGCGCGGCTGAGGCAATTGCCGATGTGTTTTTCGCCGATCCCGCCGTCCGATGCATTAACTTTACGGGATCGGACAAGACCGCGCGGATCCTGGGCGCCCGGGCTGGGCAGGCGTTGAAGCGGATGGTTATGGAGCTGGGCGGTTACAATCCGATGCTGATCCTGGACGACGCCGATATTGACGAGTCGGTCAAGGCCACGGTGTTCGGTGCGTTCCTGCATCAGGGCCAAGTTTGCATGAATACGCGTAAGGTCTACGTCGCGAGATCGCTGCATGACACCTATGTTGAAAAGCTCGCTGCGAAGACTGCGGCGCTGAAACAGGGCAATCCGATCGACCCGAGTGTAATAATCGGGCCATTGATTAACGCGGCGGCACTCGCGCAGACCCAGGCGCGCATTAAAGATGCGCTTGATCGCGGCGCAACGCTCGTGACTGGCGGCAAGGCTGAAGGGCTTGTTCACGAGCCGACGATCTTGACCAACGTGCCGAAGGACGCAATCTGCACGACCGGATGCGACGAAACTTTCGGCCCGCTGCTCGTCGTCGAGGCGTTCGATGATGCCGAAATTGCGCTCGCGGGCGCACAGAACACGCCCTATGGGCTCAGTTCGTCGATCATGACGCGCGACCATGCGCGCGGTCTCGCGATGGCGCACCGACTTCACAGCGGCATCGTCCATATCAACGCGCCGACGATGGCGAGCGAGGCGGCCTTGCCGGTCGGCGGCGTCAAGGACAGTGGTTGGGGGCGCTCGGGCCATTATGCTATCGAAGATTTCACCGAGCTGCGCCTTATGACGATGAGCAGCGGCCCGGGCATGTATCCGTTCTAATCCGCCAATATCGCCGTGCGGACGCGGTGCACGCTGAGCCGACGGCGCTGTCGCGATGTAAGGGAAGTCGTGCGACAACCCGAAGAAACACTTTTTTAGATCGGCGGCGCACGTCCGCCGTCCAAGTCCAGCGGCTTTAGGCTCGGTTCCGGGGCATATTCAACGAAGGACGCATCGCCGAGCACCGTCGTGTACTGAGCGCTTTGCGACGAGTTGCCCTGTCTTCAGAATTGGCTCGCTGAATTTCAGCTTGGGAAAGCTCTGAATTTGCTTGCAGCATTACCTCCGCGCGCCATCGTCTTCCCCTGAGATTTTCCCGCTGGATACTTGATAGATCTGTCGGATGCTGACGACAGGTTTCCTTCGGCGACCCCCGATTACAAACGGGCATCACGTGCACAACAAGACTATCTATTGTCGCCCTAGGGCAGTTTCTACCCAAGACTGCGAAGGACCCGAGCAGTCCGGATGCGGCAATCGAAGCGTCGATTGCCCAACATAATAAAAACCCGCGCGGCCATTCCGACGCGGAAAAAATAGGTAGGGGATATCAAATTGCGCAGTTTCCTTTTTGCGACGACAGCTTTCATTGCATGTACAGCAGCAGGTGCAGTCCAGGCTCAGGGAACGACAAGTGGCACTCCCACGGTCACTTCACCCGACGGTACTGACCCGGCAAGCACCGGTCTTGCGGACATTATCGTGACGGCACAGCGCAAGGTTGAGACTGCGCAAAAAGCGGCAGTTGCCATCAGCGTAGTCGGCGGAGCCGATATCGTTCGCGGTGGTGTCGCCAATGTGACCACGCTGAGTTCGCTGGTCCCAGCCCTGACCATTCAGCAGATCGGCGCGTCGAACGCATCGTTCATTCGCGGTGTCGGAAACTTTTCGGTCTCCGTAACGAGCGATCCCGCCGTCGCCTTCAATTACGACGGTGTGTATCTGGGCCGCATCAATTCGACATCGGGTACGTTTTACGATCTCGAGCGCATCGAAGTGCTCAAGGGCCCACAAGGCACATTATACGGGCGCAACGCCACGGCTGGTGTGATTAACATTCTGCCTACGCAGCCCAAGCTTGGCGAAACTTCGGGCTATGCCACAGCCTCCTACGGCAACTTCAACGACCTCGCGATAGAGGGGGCGGCCAATATCGCACTTGGCGAAAATGGCGCGATGCGCGTGTCTGGCGCTATCCACAATCGCGACGGCTACAACAATGACGGCACCTCCGATAATAAGTCTGATGCCCTCCGAATTCAGTTGAAAGCACAGCTTACCCCACAGCTTATGGTGCGGGTGTCGGGGGATTACACCCATCTGGGCGGCCGCGGAGGCAGTTGGAGTTATCTCGGACGCTACACGGCAACAACGTTCACACCGTCGGGCCTGTCCCGCTCGGAAGGGGTGAATTCACCTGCGTCGCAGGCTTATTTTCAGGCGCTTGGCGCCGGTGCGATCGGGCAGGTTCGTGCGCGGCGCGACCCCTTCCCTCAGATTTTTCAGAATAGCGATTTTTTCGGTACGAACGCGGTAGTCGAATATGATACCGGCGCGGGCGTATTGACGCTTGAGCCTGCGATCCGGTTCGATCGGATCCGAAATCTTAACCCGGCAGGCGGGTTCCCGTCGAACAACGACCAGCGCGATCTCCAGTATTCGATGGAGGCCCGGTTCGCCGGCAAAATCGGGCTATTTGACTACACGCTGGGCGGTTTCTATTTTAATGAGGATGTATCGTTACGCGGCGACACAACTACTTTTGGCAGCAACGCGAGCTTTAATACGACAAGCCAGAAAACTGATTCCTATGCGTTTTTCGGGCGAGTCACCGCTCATCTTACAGATAAGCTGCGTCTTGTCGGCGGTGTCCGGTATACTCACGACACAAAGACTCTCGATGCCAGTCGGATCGCGATCTCAGTTAACTGTAGTGTACCCTTCACGTGCATAAATACGATCCTTCCACCGTCCGTACCGTACCTAAGTCAGTTGCCCTTCGCGGTGCCGGCAGGGAACGGCCAGGTGGTTCCCGGCCCCGTTGCGGGTACAACGGTCAGCCGCAGCGACACTGTATTTGTCAGGCGGTCCACATTCACGCATCCCAC
Organism: Sphingomonas sp.; assembly: GCF_025353885.1. GTDB lineage: Bacteria > Pseudomonadota > Alphaproteobacteria > Sphingomonadales > Sphingomonadaceae > Sphingomonas_O. The sequence goes on from NZ_JANXNX010000068.1 coordinate 45,401, forward strand.
CTATCGCGGCGCTGTAGAATTCGACGTTGGCCCCAGGTCGCTGCTTTACGCCAGCGTCGAGACTGGCTTTCGTTCGGGTGGCTTTAATACAGCGGTAGGGTTTGAGACATTCGAACCTGAGTTTATAACAGCATTCACGCTGGGGTCGAAGAACCGCTTTTTTGACAACCGCCTGCAAATCAATCTGGAGGGTTTTTATTGGAAATATCGCAACCAGCAGACCGCGCATCCAGGTTTTGACCGCGGCCGCCCACCGAGCGCCAACAGCATTACGGAAAACATCGGAAAGTCGACGATCAAAGGCTTTGAGGTGGAAACACGCTTCCTGTTGACGCCAACCACTGTGCTCGGTGCCGACGTGCAATATCTGGATGCCGTCAATGATAGCTTTACCTACTCGACATCCGCGGCGCTACAGTCTCGTACCGGGTGCCCGACGGCAGCTTCGGTCCCGGCGACGATCCCAGCTAGCATCGTCGTTAATTGCGCGGGTCTGCCATCCTTCAATTCGCCGAAATGGACCGTGAACCTGTCGGCGCAGCAGACGGTGCCCGTCGGTAATTATAAGCTCGTGCTCAACGCCGACACCCAGTACAAGTCATCGCGATTCATGGGCTTTGAATACCAGCCCGAGCAGTTGCAGTCGGCCAGTTGGACAAGCAACGCACAGATAACCTTCAGTCCCGAAAACGATCGCTGGTCGATCGGCGCGTATGTCCGCAACATCGAAAACAAGCGCCTGCTTGCTGCGCCATTTGCCTTTGGTGGTGTCCTGGTTGCATATACAACTGCACCAAGGACCTACGGCGTGCGCGTTGCGGCCAAATTCTGATGACATTGGATAGGCAGGCGCCAGTGACGATCGATCTCGACACCCTGGTCGATGGGCGGCCCGTACAGGTGTCCACTATACTGTTGATTGTCATAGCGGCGCTCGCGCTCATCAGCGACGGTTTCGATTTAGCAGCCATGGGCTATATCGCGCCCGAGTTGTCGAAGGAATGGCATCTCGCACAGGGTGCCTTGGTTCCTGCATTCTCTGCCGGCATTATCGGAATGATGATCGGTGGCCCGCTGCTCGGCTATCTTGGCGACAGATATGGGCGAAAGCGCATAATTGTGCTCGGTCTGACCGTTATCGGCCTCACCACGCTGGTCACGATGGGGGCGACTTCGGTCACGCATTTCGTCGTGCTACGCTTTATAACAGGCGTGGGGCTTGGCGGCGTCATTCCTAACGTCGTCGCACTGGTCGCTGAATTGACCCCGCGCCGGACGCGGGGACGACTGATCGTATTGATCACCCTTGGCATCGTTCTGGGGATTGCGCTTCCAGGCTTGCTCGGGGCCGCGTTGGTCCCCCTTTATGGATGGCGGGTTCTTCTCGTCATTGGGGGAGTTCTGCCACTCGCAATCGCGTTGATTTCTGTTTTCGTGCTACCCGAAAGTATCAAATACCTTCTGGTCCGTGGCGATCGCAACGATCGTGTTCGAGAGCTTGCTCGTCTGCTCCGACCCGATCTCGCTATTGATCCCGACGCCCGCATCACGATCGCCGCGACCGTGCCGTCGACATCGCGCGGATCGACTTCGGCGTTGTTTGCTGGACCATTTGCGCTGATCACGCCGTTGCTTTGGATCTGCCAGGCAGCCAACCAGATGGCCAATTTCTTCTCGCTCACGTGGCTGCCGACGTTGCTGCAATCGAGCGGGGCGACAACGGCGCAAGCAAGTACAATCGCGGCCCAGTTTTCGCTTGGAGGGTTTTTGGGGGGCATCGTCATGATGTTCATCATTGACCGGCTTGGCGTTGTGCCACTGGTCATACTTTTTGCGCTTGGCTGCCCGCTGGTTGCAGCGATGGTTTTGCCCGGCTTGTCTCCGGTCATGCACGCGCTGGTGATAGCGGGTGCGGGTTTCTGCGTCGTGGGCGTGCAATGTGGCATGACGGGCCTTCTCGGCGTCCTTTATCCAACCCCAATCCGCTCGCTCGGCACAGGCTGGACGCAGTCCGCAGGCCGTCTTGGGGCACTTGCCGCTCCGGTGGTGGGTGGGATTTTGCTCGGCATGAATTTGCCCGCCCAGGAACTCACTCTCGCGCCCGCTTCGTTACTCGCTGTCGGTGCAGTTGCCAGCGCAGCGCTCGCCTGGGCGTGCTGGCGCCATTTCGGGGGCGTTCATGTGAGCGAAGTCATTGTCTCCCCAATCGAAGGACATCGTGCGTGATCAAATCTCTTCTCATTGGCGGCCTGCTTGCGACGTCGAGTGTGGCGATCGCTCAGGAGCGGCCGGGCCCGCCGCAAGTGCTCATGGTCAAGCCGCTCCGTGGCGGGGCCTATTGGATCGAGGGGGGGCGCGCCAACACCGGCTTCATCGTCGGTAAAACGAGCGTAATCGTCATCGACGCCGAGATGAGCCCCGATATGGTCAAGCAAGAGCTGGCGGCAATCGCTAAACTCACTGACAAACCGATTTCCACAATTATCGTCACGCACGCCGATCCAGATCACGTCGCGGGCGTTCCGCTCTATCCGGCGGCCGCGCGGCTGATCGAACACGAGAACACCTGGAGCGAAGTGGTTGCGTCATCAAACGATCCGACCGGGGGACCACTGACTAGCGTGTACAAGCGAGTGGTTACCCACAAACCATCCCACACGATCGCCGGAAATGAGACGGTCACCCTAGATGGCGTCAGAATACAGCTTATCCATATCGCCCCCGCGCACACCAGCGGCGACTTGATTGTCTATCTTCCGGCTCAAAAGATTGTCTACGCGGGTGACGTTGTAACGACCAACCTCGGGCGATTCCCTGTCATTCATTTCGGGGGCTCTTCGCTTGGCTGGATCGCCACAATGAAGGCGATGCTCGCCCTTGACGCTACGACTTATGTTGGGGGCCACGGCAGCCTGGAGACAAAGGCGCAGCTTGAAGCGCGCGTTCATGATGCCGAGGAACGACGTGCGGCGGTCAAAACCATGGTTGAGCAAGGCAAGTCACTCAGCGACGTAGAGACTGCGTTGCCCGAACCCGGTGCCAACCCAATGTTTTTCAGTTTCACTCGGACCGTCTTTGACGAGCTGACGAAGGGCTATCCGCCAGCGAGCCCGCCTTGGACCAACATCGTCAAACATTAGAGTAATTGTCAGTCAGGAGAATTCCCGTGCTTTCGACCCGCCTCATCCTCGCAGCCGCAACTTTATCCATTGTCGTTCCCGTTATTGCGCAGACGTCGACGCCGGCCCCTGCCCCTGCCGGTCCTCCCGGTGCACCGGATGCCAGCCGCGTTGTTGCAGGCAGCTACAAAGTGGACGTCAACCACACGCAAGTGGTTTGGACCCTAGACCATCTCGGTATTACTCCATTGACAGGTGCGTTTGGCGCAAGCAGCGGCACGCTCGAGATCGATCCCTCGAAATTATCGGCCGCGAAGGTCAACGTCACCTTTAATATTGCCGACATCGCAACAACGTCAAAAGGCTTTACTGAGCATTTGCTCAAAGCCGATCTGTTCGATGTGGCGAAATTCACGAACGCTAGTTTTACATCGACCGCGGTTGTGACCAACGGAACGTCGGCCCGCGTGTCAGGCAATCTCACGATCAAAGGGATTACCAAACCGGTAACGCTCGACATGAAATTCTACGGCGCGGGTGCGAACCCATTGAGCAAGAAGTTGCAGGTTGGATTCTCCGGTACCGCGACAATTCAGCGCAGCGACTTTGGCCTCGGTTATTCGGTCCCGCGGGTCGGGGATGCAGTGATGCTGAGCCTCGTCGGCGCGTTTGAAAAAATAGGCTAATAAGGCTGCTCAGGCCACTGGAGCATTTGTGCCCTCGCTTACCCCCTCCCCCTCCACTGTTGCTACGCGGTACACCACTGTAGCGATCGTTCTTCACTGGCTAATCGGTGCGCTCCTTCTTTTCGAAGTCGGTCTGGGCTTGCGCATGGAGGGCGCGCATGGAGCGGCGCGCTTCGCCTCGTTCCAGCTCCACAAGTCGATCGGGATAACGATATTGTTGCTGGTGGCGCTGCGGTTGGTCTGGCGGTGGCGCAACACCCCGCCGCCGCTGGTTCATAGCGGCTGGGAGCGCGCGTTAGCAGGCGGCGTCCATATTCTCTTCTACGGCCTTTTGCTGGTAATACCGTTCAGCGGCTGGCTCATCGTTTCCTCAAGCCGCATCGTCGTGCCGACACTGCTCTACGGGGCAGTCCCATGGCCGCATCTGCCGGGATTGGACACTCTGCCCGCGGCAGCCCGCGATAACTGGAATGCTGTTGGCAAGTTCGCTCACCACAATGGCGTCTATCTGATCTACGCTCTGTTCGCTCTCCATCTGGCTGGTGTTGTTAAACATCAGTTCGTCGATCGAGACGGTGATTTGGCGCGCATGGCGCCTGGCATCGCGCCGGGAGTTTGGCGCGACCCGCGCCTGATTGGCATCGTCGTAATCGCGATATTGGCCGTCGGGCTGGGCCTGCAATGGCTACCCATAACCGGAACCGTAGTAAGCTCCCAAGTCGTGGCCAGCCCCGCTGTGACGTCGCCGCTTTCGAGTAACTTGGTAACCGACCCTAAAAAGGATGTCCCTGCCCCGATCGATGAGGACGCAACTCCCATTATTGGCAACACAAGTAGCGCTGAAAAAGCATCGACATCGCCGAATTGGAAGATTGCGCCCGGCTCGACATTACGGTTCACGACCAACTGGTCGGGTGACGCCATTGTGGGAAGTTTCTCGAATTTCGACGGCAACATCAGCTTCGACCCCGATCATCTTGATACCGCGCACGTCGAAATCCGTATCCCGCTTAATTCAGCCTCCACAGGTGATGCTCAACGTGACGAGACCCTAAAAAGCTCGGAATGGTTTGCGGCTTCGACATTTGGCACCGCGGTGTTCAAGGCAGACCGTTTTCGTAAGGCGGGCCGTGGTTATGTCGCGAGCGGCTCGCTTACGCTGAAAGGTAAAACACTCCCGATTACACTACCATTCACGTTGACGATCAATGGCGACAAAGCGGCCATGCAAGGCACGGCGACGGTCGATCGTACCGCATATAAAATCGGTGAGGGCGAATATGCAGGGACAAGCGAAATTCCGGCTTCCGTTGGCGTGACCGTCAACGTTCATGCGATCCGGGGGGATTAGCTTTGGGTATCGCCTGCAGCCAGGGGGCATCTTAAATCGGTCGCCATGCACCTTAGGATCGCGGTCAGAAATATAACGATCATCGGCTTGATGACGAAAACAGGATTGGAGCGACAGGGTGTCCACGATGGCCACTATCAGCGAATGGCTCGCGGCGACATCGGTCAGCGTAGCGGTCTCCGGCGCGCCGTGGGTGATACCCACCGTGCAAAGCATCCATATTCTTGCGATCGCGATCGTTCTTTCGTCCGTCGCAATGCTCGATTTGCGCCTCGCAGGGTTTATCGGACACGAACGCCCGGCGCGCAGCACCGCACTTCGCACCTATCCATGGATATGGTGGGCACTCATCGTGCTAGTGACCACCGGCTTGATCATGATCATGGGCGAGCCTGAACGCGAGCTTCGCAATTGGATTTTCTGGACGAAGATGACACTGATTGTTGCTGCGGTCGTCGTCACGATGCCGGTCCAACATATGCTAGATGAGCGTCCTTATCGCGACCACGCTCGTGCACAGCGTCTTAAAATCAGAGGCTTAGCGCTTCTCTCCTTGGTATTCTGGGTGCTCGTCGTCGTGTGCGGCCGCTGGATTGCTTATGCGGGAGAGAACTCGCTGTGACCTTGCTCGATCTTTGCACTTCACTCGAAGCGAGCAGTGTGGGTTCTGCGATTAGCGAGTCCGAATGGCTATTTCCAGCCATTGAAACCATCCATGTTCTTGCGCTGACGCTCGTTATAGGGTCGATTGCGATGCTCGATTTGCGATTGCTCGGTGTCTCGTCGCGCGACCGGGGTGTCGTGGCGCTGGCTGCGGAAACGCTCCCGTGGACGTGGGCCGCATTTGCGATAGCCGCCATCAGTGGCTCGTTGATGTTTGTGTCCGCAGCGACAAAATATTATGGCAACACGCCGTTTCGCATCAAAATTATCCTGCTCGCGCTTGCCGGGGCCAACATGGCAGTCTTTCACTTTACGGCATATCGGCGCGTCCATCATTGGACTGAAGCAGTACCCACGCCGATCGCCGCACGGACAGCAGCGACGCTTTCGTTGATATTCTGGATTGGTGTCGTTTTCGCAGGTCGCTGGATCGGCTTTGTTTGACGATGTGCAATAGAGGAGCCTGAGATGAAATATAGGACGAAGATCGCCGGGTTGACCTTGTTGTCCATGGCAATCAGCACGCAGGGGTTGGCGCAGACCCCTCCGGCGGCGCCCACAAAAACGGTTGAGCGCAGTATCCGATTTTATGGAGATCCTTCAGCACCCGATATTTCGGGGGTTTGGCAGGGCACGGCCATGGGGATACCCGGCGAAGGGCCGGTGTCGAATTCGGGCCGCACCGCCGACGGTAGCCCGCCCATCTATTGGGCGCCTTGGCCACTGCCCTACACTCCGGAATTTCGCAAAGTTTTCGAGGAACGCCTGGCCGCGACGAAGCGTGGCGTCGCGCTTGGCGATACTGGCGCGCGATGCCTCCCGTTCGGGTTGCCCAACATGCTGGCTTCAAAACATTACCCCGATGAATTTATCCAGACCCCTGGGCAAGTCACGATCTACCCCTTTGGCACCTTCCCCGTGACGATCTGGACAGACGGTCGACCGCATCCCGCCAACTTCGTGTCGAGTTATAACGGGCACTCGATCGGCCACTGGGTCGGCGATACGTTGCACGTTGAAACCATTGGCATCCGGGGCAACACACCGCTCGACAGCAATCGCGATGCTCACAGCGACAAGCTGCGTCTTGAATGGACCATTCGACGTGTAACGCCCGATACGCTGCATCTTCATTTAACGCTGTTCGACGACGGCGCGTTTACCGAGCCGGTGACGATCACCAATATTTATCACCGGAAAAACGGCCCGGAATGGGCCTTGCTTGATGACCAGTCGTGCTTCGAGAACAACCAGCACGTTGCACCGCCGCCGACAGCAGAAGGGTTCACAAAGTTTTGACCCGCGCAGGCATCAGTCTGGTTGCGATTGTTGCGCTTTCAGTGCTCGGGTACACGCCTGCCAGCGCACACGACGATGTGGCGTGGAAAGCGGAACGCGAAGGGCGCTTCGCCGCTGTAAAGGCGGCACTGCCGCCCCAGGACGCCACCATTGCTACTATCAAATCGAAAACCGCCGCGATGGTTTCTGCATATCGGGCAGCCCCCGGTCCGGCGCTCCAGCATCCCCCGGTGGTCTGGCGCACCGCGGCGGCGCCCGTCGTCGTGTTTGATACAGCCGTAGCGCCGCGCATGGTCGTCGTGCCAGCTGGCGAATATACAATCGGTTCGCCAGATACCGAAGCTGGCAGGCAGCATGACGAAAAACGTCGCCGGGTGCGGTTGAATCGCGCTTTTGCTGTCTCAATGTTCCCGATCACTTATGGCGAATATTCGTGGTTTGTCCACGCGTCCGGACACAAGTCGGCGACGGCATGCACGATGCCGGACAATGTTTCGGCCAGCGGCGCGCGTGATTGGCTTAATCCCGGTTTCCCGCAAACGCCGCGCAGTCCAGTGACCTGCGTCGCATATGCCGACGCGCAAGCTTATGTGCGCTGGCTCGCGCAGACGACCGGTCACCGGTATCGACTGCTGTCAGACGCTGAATATGAATATGCTGCACGTGGTGGGACGACCACTGCGTATTGGTGGGGCGAAGACTTTGCCGCCGGGTGTGCACCGGTCAATTCAGCCGATGCCTGCGACCCCTTTGCGTTCACGGTCCCGCTCGACAAAAGCAAGGCAAACGCGTTCGGCCTGTTCGACGTCGCAGGGAACGTCGGTTCGTGGACGTCCGACTGCTGGCACGGCAACTGTGCGGCCCGCGTGGTGCGGGGCGGCTCATGGGCCACCCCTGCGAGCGACTTACGCGCTGCAGCACGGGTGCGCGGTGATGTCCGTGCGACCAGCGCCGACCGCGGGTTCCGTGTCGCTCGCGATCTTTAGTCAGAACTGGCACGAGCAGCGGATGCGTCACAGTACGGCTTTTGAAGTGTGAGGCGGTCAATGGCGCGCAGCAAGTTTTTGGCATCGCGATTTTCCTACGCGCTGGCGGAGCAGTACCAGTGTCGATGCCTTGGGGCGCCGGCATACTGGACGCATTAAAAGGCCGAACGCTCGACGGCGTTATGGTGAACGTAGACGGCGGCGCGCAGCTAAACCTTGAAAGCACAGCACCCCATATTGTCTTATCCAATAAGCTTTGGCTCGGGCACCTATACCTTCTGGTGATGAACAAGCGCACTTGGGACAGGCTGGCGAGGCGAGACCGCGATGCGATCCAACGCGCCGCACACACCGCCTATGCAGTGCCGGGTGCCGAAATGGACCGCAGTCTGGTGTCTCAGCGCGCGGAGTTGGAACAAAGGGGCGCCACGGTGCGAATTCCCGATGCCAATAAACTGGAGCGATGGACGACAACTTCCGCATATCGCAAATTTCAGGACAAGTGGGTGAAACGATAACTACCCGAAACTCAGTCCAACGCTCGGCTTGTACGTGAGAAGTCAGGGCATTGATGAACGAGTTCTCAAGCTGAACTATCAGCCCCCCGCCGATGCCGCCAGCTGTCGTACATGATTGGCAGCGATGCGATGGATCAGGTCGTTCAGATATTGCGCTGGCGGCGACAACTGGGTCCGTTCTAGCCGCACCACGCAGATCGGCGGCGCGAATGTCGACTCCCGGATCGGGATACGCACCAGCAAATTGGTCGAGGCAATCAGTTCCAGCCATTCGCGTGGTCCCGGAACCAGTAGGTCCGACGAGGCGACGACCGAGATGATGCTCATTCCCGACGCCGCCTGCGCGACGATCTTGGGCGACGACAGCCCCGCCGCTTCGTAGATCGCGTTGACCTCATTTTCGGTGTTGGGCATCACCGGCGTCGTCACCCAACAGGCATCGACGAGTTCGGCGATCGATGTCGCCGCGGCAAGCGGATGGCCGCGTCGCCCGATGATGATGCGGGGATTTTCAAATAGCACGTCGCACACCAGGCCCCGGCTGCGCAAATCCTTTGGGACCGGCCCGACATAAGCGTCGATCTCACCATCGCGGATGCCAGCTTCCAACGCCGGATAAAGCCCTTCGATGATCTTCAGCCGCACATCGGGGTAGCGCCGAAGGAAAGGGTTTATGATGCGCGGTAAAATCGCGACATGCGCGGCCGTCGACAAGGCCAGTGACAAGGTGCCTGACTCGGCACCTTTATAGCGTTGCACGTCCTCAAGCGTGTGCTGCATTTGAGTTTGAATTGTCCGCGCATGATGCGTCACTGCACGCCCGGCTTCGGTTGGCATCACGCCACTCGACGAGCGCTCGAATAGCTGAACGCCGAGTTCGCGCTCTAGTTCGCGAATGCTCCGCGTCATCGCGGGCTGGGTCATGCCAAGTTGGCGCGCGGCTCCGCGCAAGCTACCCCGTTCGCTGATTGCGACGAGCACGTTAAAATGGCTTAGCTTCATCGACCTCCCTGTGCGCCTCTAGTTTGATGGAGGGGCGCTATCCTGTCCGATCAACCTATAAGGTAACGTCATCAGTCGCGATAGCGGCGACTGCATATCCGTAAAGCAAAGACCGGAAAAATTCTGCAATATCTTTAAGGGCTTTTGGCAAGGCTCGCCAAATTTGCTGTCACGCCCGTGGAGGAGTCGGGAAACACCTGCGGCTGGCCGTCCCACTTTGTCGCGCGCCGTGATCCCGCCCAAACGATGTTCGCGCGCAGGCCGACGCCACGAAGTGAATCGACCGCGAGCAACGCTTCGAAATCTTCAGCCGCTCCAACGGCCCGTGTTAACTCATTGAGCGTTTCGGGTCGCGTTGCAAAATCAGCAGCTTGCATCAAGGCGGCGTCACGCGTGCCACCGATCACAACGATTTGGTTCCCGCCCACACCTTTAAAGCCCGCAATGAGTGCATAATCACGCGTTGGCGTGTCGGTGCCCGCGTCAAGGTGCGACCCCGCAAGAAAGCGCCGCCCGGTCCAGCGATCCACAATTTCATCATAGGACGAGCCAATTCCAAAGCGCGACCCGCTGAAGAGAGGATCGCGCAAAGACCCCAAGCCGCTCAGATAGCCCAGATACACGATATTAGTCAGCTTGAGTTGTTCAGGGGTGAGGTTTGAAGCCGGGATCACGAAACTCGGCACTTCAGCACGAGAATTGCGCCGCACGACCGGAGCAATAACGCGCAGCGCATTGCCAACGCCGACCGGCAAATAAGCGAGGTCCAGGTCTATGACGTCGCGCACTTCTCCTTCACGGGCACTAAACCGCGCCGCCAGATCGCGACTTGAATTGACGTCAAATTCCCGAACCAAGCGCGATACGTCGCCATCGCGATTGCGCTCACCAAAGATATAATAATCGCCTACGACCAAAGCGATCCGCCTTTCGCCGTCGACGATTGGGCTCCACAAACGGCTGGCTCGTGCCGTCGCAAGCGGCGCTTCAGCGGCGTCGGGTCGGCGTGCGAGCCACCAGGTCCCGAGAATTGCGGCGATTAGCAACAGCATCGTGCCCATTTCCCAGCCGCGACGCGACGATGGTGTCACATCCGGTGTCACCGCTTCAACCACCTCGCGCGGAACGACGACGAGCCGGTACCCCCCTTTTGGCAGCGCGAGACGGAACGGAAAATCGGCTCCTGGCCCTGCATAGAACTCGTCAAGTTTGCGGCGCAACCGATGGACGTGGACACGGATCGAGGCATCGTCTTCGGCTTCCTTGTCGAAAACTTCGCGCGCGATCTCGATCTCTTTTGGGGCGCGTCCTTCGCGCGCGCAGTCCACCAGGAACCGGAACAACCGGTCCAGCGCCTGCGAGCGCCCGAAGGCGTCGTGGCTGATTACAAGCGCAGCCTGGTCATCGAGCGAGGCTTCAGCAATAGGTCCCGTAGTCATGCCAAATCTTAACGAAGTAGTCGTTACAATGCGAGATGTAACGCTTAATAACGTGTCCGAACCGTAACTTGCTTGCCGCGCGAACGAGAAAACGGCCAGCACGTTTTCATGACCCTGAACAAATACATTTTTGCGGCGACGCTGCTTATCCCCGCAAGCACATCTGTGAGCGCGCAGACTGCGCCGGATGCGATCCCTCCTGAAATCGTGGTCTTTGGCCGTGGCGAGTCGAAGATTGGAACGGCAACCGCTGCCAGCGAGGGAACAGTGGCAGGGGCGGATTTACTGGTCCGTCCGCTGTTACGCGTCGCCGAGCTGCTCGAAGCTGTCCCCGGCATGATCGCCGCGCAACACTCGGGCAGCGGCAAGGCCAATCAGTATTTTTTGCGTGGCTTCAATCTGGATCATGGATCCGATTTCACGACGTACATCGATGGCGTACAAATGAATTTGCGCACGCATGGCCACGGCCAAGGCTATCTCGACCTTAACGGGCTGATCCCGGAAATCGTCGAGCGCGAGGATTATCGCAAAGGCCCCTATCGTGCTGCTGGCGGAGATTTCGCGCTTGCCGGCGCTGCAATGTTTCAGACCGTCTCGCGCTTCGATAAACCTTGGTTCTCGGTCGAAGCTGGGTCCTACGGCGCGGTGCGACTAGCTGGCGGTGCGACGGTTTCGACAGCGGGGGGCAGCTTGACCGTCGCTGCCCAGGCAAAGCACTATGACGGACCATGGGCCGCGCCCGAACGACTGCGTCATTATTCCGCGTTCGCCAAGCTGAGCCGTCCCGTCGGCGACGGCGCACTCGCGCTCAGCCTTCACCTTTACGACGCGCACTGGAATCCAACCGAGCAAATTCCGGATCGCATCATTGGCAGTGCCGTATGTCGCGACGTGTTCTGTGCGCCGGATCCATCGGCGCGTGGCCAGACCCGGCGCGTCATCGTCGATGCGGCATTCATGGGCGACACCCTGAAGGCCAATGTCTATTCACAATATTATGACTGGTCGATGTATTCCAATCCGACCTACGCAAACGCTGACGGCAGTAGCGCACAAATTTTTCAGTTTGACCGGCGCTGGGTGTTCGGCCTGCGGGGCGAGAAGACCTGGTCGTTGGGGCCAATGCTCGAGCTGACGGTCGGGACTGAGAACCGCTATGATGCGATTGGGCGCGTCGGCGTTGCCAACACCAACAACCGGCAATTCATCGCAAGTCTCGGCGCTTATCGCGTTGCCGAGGGATCGGCTGCCATCCATGGGGAAGCCGTGTGGCGACCATTTAAAGGCGCACGCGTCACAGCAGGGCTGCGCGGCGATCACTATAGGTATGATGTAAAAGGGCTCGACGATGCAGCGCGAGCGATTGGCGAAGGGGGCGGCAGCGCCGATCTCGTCTCGCCCAAACTTGCGGTGGCCTATGCACTCTCGCCGCATCTGGAGCTTTATGCCAACTGCGGACGGGGCTATCATTCGAACGACGTCCGCGGCGCAGTGACGGCGACACCGGTGCCCGTGCTTGTGCGCGGGACGGGCAAGGAAGTCGGCGCGCGGCTACAGGCTGGTAAGCTGAATTTCACCGCAACATATTGGTGGCTCGATGTCGGAAGCGAGTTGCGTTTTGTCGGCGACTCGAATGCGGTCGAGCCGAGCGGTGCCAGTCGGCGGCGTGGTTATGAAGTCGTTGGCTTTTGGCGCCCCTTTGCGTGGCTCGCGCTCGACGCGAGCTACACTGCAAGTCACGCCCGTTATGAAAATGGCGATTTCATTCCGAATGCTTTCGAGAATGCCGGGCAGGTCGGCGTGTCAGTCGTCGCCGCACGCTGGGAAGCAGCCGCGCGGCTGCGTCATCTTGGCCCGTACCCACTTATCGAAGACAACAGCGACCGCGACCCCGGCAGCAATGTCGTCAACGTGCGCGCGGCATATCGGCTAGGTCAATTTCAGCTTTATGCCGAAGCTCTGAACCTGCTCGATAGCCGCGACAATGACATTAGTTATCGGTACACCAGCTATGTTCCCGCTTTTGACGCAGCTCCGACTGATGGCCGCCTCAGCCGCGTTGTCGAGCCACGAACGCTTAAGATCGGAATCAAAACTTCACTGTGCCAAGCGTTTATTTTTCGCTGTCGAGCGTCGACATGAGAGCGGGAGCATAGCGGTCACCTGCAGCCACTCCCCTAGGGAAAGTGGCTTCGATCGTCGCCAGTTCCTCAGTCGACAGCGCAATGTCCACGCTCTCAAGCGCGTTGGTCAATTGATCACGCCGCCGCGATCCAATCACCGGCACGATGTCGGCACCCTGATGCATGACCCAGGCAATCGCCATCTGCGCGACGCTCGCGCCGCGCGCCTCGCCGATAGTCCGCAGCGCCTCGACAAGGCTCAGATTGGCTTCGACATTGCCTTCCTGAAAACGCGGCGAGTGGCCGCGTGCGTCGCCTTTGCCACCGCTATCCTTGCTCCAGTTGCCGCCAATCAGTCCGCGTGACAGGACGCCATAGGCCGAAATGCCGATGCCAAGTTCGCGGGCGGTTGGCAAAATCCTGTCTTCGATACCGCGCGAGATCAGCGAATATTCGATCTGTAGATCGCAGACCGGATGGACAGCAACCGCGCGCCGCAACGTGTCCACACCAACTTCCGACAGGCCGATATGACGGATACGCCCCGCAGTCACAAGGTCGGCAAGTGCGCCCATCGTGTCCTCGATTGGCGTATCGGCATCCAGTCGCGAGGGGCGATAAATGTCGATGTGGTCGACGCCCAGCCGCTGCAGCGAATAGGCAAGAAAGTTCTGCACCGCCTTGGGTCGACTGTCGAAACCCAGAAATGCCCCGTCGGCGTTGCGCAAGGCATTAAACTTGACGCTTAACAAGTAGCGATCGCGCGGCACGCCCTTCAAGGCCTCGGCAATGAGCAGTTCGTTGTGCCCCATGCCGTAAAAGTCGCCGGTGTCGATCAACGTCACACCGGCATCCAGCGCGGCATGGATCGTCGCAATGCTTTCGGCGCGATCTGCCGGGCCATACATTCCCGACATGCCCATGCAGCCGAGGCCGATCGTGGAGACAGTTGGGCCACCCTTGCCGAGAGTGCGCTGTCCGATGGTGATGCCGCTAGTCATTCAAAAATCCTCATCTGAAAGCCCCGCCAGGCGGGGCTGGAAATACTAATCGGCGGTCCAGCCACCATCGACGATCAGGCTGGTGCCGGTAACCAGCGCCGACGCATCCGACGCGAGATAGACCGCAGCACCCATCAAGTCTTCGACTGTACCAACGCGCCCAAGCTTGATCTTTTCCAGGACGCTGGCCTTGAATGCCGGGTCATCAAAATATGGTTTGGTCATGGGCGTTTCGACAAAGGTCGGCGCAATGGTGTTCGACCGAATTCCGTAGGACGCCAAATCGAGCGCGAAGGCCTTGCTCATTCCTTCTAACGCCCATTTCGAAGCGCAATACAGGCTGCGGTTTGGCCCGCCGACATGTCCCATCTGACTGCCAACGTGGATGAGGCTGCCGCGCAAGGCGTCGCGCAACATCGCTTTTACGCATCCCTGTGCCACGAAGAATGCACTCTTTACATTAAGGTCGAGCACCGCATCATAGTCTGCCTCGCTCACGTCCATCATCGGTTTGGGCCGATTGGTTCCCGCGTTATTAATGAGTATGTCGAATCCAGGACGCTCATCGAAGAACCGAGCGACCGACGGAAAATCGTCAACGTCGAGGATCAACGCCTGGGCCCCGTTGCCGATCGCTACCGCCCCAGCCGCGATCTCGTCACCCGATCGCGCCACCAGTGTAACCGCCGCGCCCGCTTCGCCGAGTGCCGCAGCAAGAGCCAGCCCGATGCCGCGCCCCGCACCGGTGACAACGGCGCGGCGACCGTCAAGGCCGAACGAGGGTGTGCGCGGCAATGTCACGTTAGGCGACCGGCTCGGCCTTGCCCGCATAGGGAATGTCACGCCCGCCGTAACGCCGCACCCGAATATTGGCCTGCTCGCCGTGTCCGGCAAACCCCTCGAGTGCGCACAATCGGCTGCAATATTCGCCGATCAAAGTGCTCGCCTCATCGGTGAGGACGCGCTGATAGGTGCAGGTCTTGATGAACTTACCAACCCACAGGCCGCCCGTGTAGCGCGCCGCCTTCTTGGTTGGGAGCGTATGGTTGGTTCCTATCACCTTGTCGCCATAGCTGACGTTCGTGCGATTGCCGAGGAACAGAGCGCCGTAATTGGTCATGTGTGCCAAGAAGTAATCCGGATCCCGTGTCATGACTTGAACGTGTTCACTGGCGATCTCATCGGCAATGCGAACCATTTCTGCGTCATCTTCCGCCACGATCACTTCGCCAAAATTCTCCCATGCTCGCCGAGCGATTTCGGCGGTGGGGAGGATTTTAAGCAGCCTTTCAATTTCACGCATCGTTTCCTCGGCCAGAGCGCGGCTGGTCGTGAGCAGTACGGCGGGCGAGTCCGGCCCATGTTCGGCTTGGCCAAGCAAGTCCGTTGCCGCAAGTTCGCCGTCACAGCCAAATTCATCGGCGATCACCAATGTCTCGGTCGGGCCTGCAAACAAGTCGATTCCAACGCGTCCGAACAGCTGCCGCTTGGCTTCTGCGACAAAGGCATTGCCCGGGCCGACCAGAATGTCGACGGGGGCCATGCTGGCTGTTCCCAACGCCATCGCCCCCACTGCCTGAATGCCGCCCAAACACCAGATTTCGTCCGCGCCTGCCATGGCCTGCGCCGCGACGATCGCGGGTGCTGGCTTGCCACCGAACGGGGGAGCACACGTCACGACGCGCGGGACGCCTGCTACTTTGGCGGTAAGGACACTCATATGTGCTGACGCCAGCAGCGGATATTTACCGCCCGGGACATAACAGCCCGCGTTATTGACCGGCAAATGCTTGTGACCGAGCACGACGCCGGGCAACGTCTCGACTTCGACGTCCTTCATGCTGGCGCGCTGAATTCGTGCAAAATTGCGAACCTGTGTCTGCGCAAATTCGATATCTTTCAGGTCCTGCCCGGTTAATTGGTCAATGCAGGCTTGAATTTCGCCAGGCGCCAAACGGTAGTCGTCGCGGTCCCAGCCATCGAACTTGATCGAAAGTTCGCGCACGGCCGCATCGCCGCGCTTCGCGATATCTGCGAGGATGCCCTCGACTGTATCGCGCACCTTACGGTCGCTATCCGCCTTTGCCTCTGCGGTCGCTCCGCGCTTCAGATATTCGGCCATCTCTGCTCCTCTGATTTTAGGCGCTGCTACCGGCACGGCGCGCAATCGCAGAGACAGCGAAGCTGTAGGACCGATACCGTCGCGGCATCATGGGGCGGCAGCTTCCTGCTCGTCAGGGGCAGCGTAAACGGCAATAGCGACGCCATGAACATGACACACCCGACTCCAGACACGCGCCAGGCCGTTGCTGTCGCCATCGACGACCTGATAGCGGCGAATAGAATCCTCTCGAACGAAGCGGTTATCGACGCCTTCGGACACATCAGTTGTCGGCATCCCGAACGCCCAGCGCACTTTTTGATGTCGCGCGCCCGTGCGCCGGCTCTCGTCACTGCGGAGGATATCATTGAATTTGATGCTGCGGGCACGCCGATCGATGCCGGCGAGCGCAGGCCGTATGTCGAACGCTTTATTCATGCTGGCATCTATGAGACGCGTCCCGATATCGCGTCGGTCGTGCACGATCATAGTGTCGAGATCATCCCGTTCGGCCTATCTACTGTGCCGCTCCGCCCAGTATCGCACGTCGGGGGTTTCATCGGCGCGCAAGTGCCGGTCTGGGATATTGCCGACAAGTTTTCTGCGGACAGCAATCTTTTGGTCGTGAATATTGAGATGGGGCGCGATCTCGCTTCGCGCCTCGGCATTGGTCAGACGGTTTTGATGCGCGGCCATGGGGCCGTGGCGGCTGGGCCATCGATACGTGTCGCAACGATCGCTGCAATCATGCTGAATCAGCAAGCACGCCTGTTACGCGAAACTATCTCACTCGGGGGAGGTGTCATTTATCTCAGTCCCGGCGAAGTAGCGGCAACATCTCAAATTTTCGACGACGCAACTCCCGGCGACGCGATTGGCCGAACTTGGGAATATTGGTGCATGCGCGCGGGCTTGACCTATCATCCGCACGGTGCCTGACACCAGCGATACGCGCACGGCATCACTTTCTTGCGCTCTGCGGTTCGGCGAGTATACCCAATCGCGACATAGGAGATGCCGGTGAAGCTCAGTCATTTGCGCGACGTTCTGATCGTTGCTGAATCGGGCAGCCTCCGATCAGCCGCACGCCAGCTTCGGGCGACGCAGCCCGCCCTAACCCGTAGCATTCGCGAACTCGAACATGAACTTGGCGTTGCACTGTTCGAGCGGCACGCAAAGGGCGTTAGGCTGACAGATATGGGCCGCGTCTTCATTCGACGCGCGCAGGCTGTCCAATCTGAGATTAAGCGCGCTCAGGAAGAGATCGAACAGCTCAAGGGGGGTACGACCGGCGAGGTGTCCGTCGCACTGTCGACCGCGACGATCATGAGCCTGATGCCGCGCGCCGTGGCCGAGTTTCGTCGGCGCTTCCCGGAAGCGGTTCTCAAAATTCACGAGAGCTTCTTTCAACCGATCGAGCGAGAGTTGGTCAGCGGTCGCATCGATTTTTACGTTGGCCCCTTAGACCGTGCGTCGAGCGCGCCACAATTTGTGGTCGAGCAGCTATTCACCAACCATCGCGTTGTTGTCGCGCGCAGGGGCCATCCGTTGCGTGATGCGCAAACACTTGCCGAGCTTGTCGATGCACATTGGCTGCGCCCGACGTTATCGTCGCATATCGTTGAGGGTGATTTTGAAGAGATGTTTGCGCGTGCGGGCCTGCCGCGTCCAGCAATCGTGCTGCAGGCACGCTCGGCACTAATCACCATTCTTGCGCTGCGCGACAGTGATTTGCTTACCGTCGTGCCGCGTCAGTGGCTCGACGTCTCGATGATCGCCGATCTGATCGAACCACTAACCCTGCCGGCAATCGCCGCTGCACCGATTGCGATCGTCCGGCGTCAGGACCTGCCGCTGACGCCAATCGCTGAGCATTTATGCGACCTCATGCGCCGGGTAGGCACGCATTATGGAAATACTCACGTCGCAGAGGCGATGACTTCGCTCTCGGCCTGAAGAACCTCACCCTGGAAAGCTTCAGCCGTTCGTCCGCTGACACGAGCGAGCAACCCATCATCGGGCCATATTTTACCGCGCCACGCGACGTGCTGATCGGGTCGGATTAAGATAAGCGGCTCCTGATAAAGATCGCGAACCACATCATCGTCGATCCGAACCACTACCAGCGGCACACCGAGAGCATGGGCCTCTTGCTGCGCTGCAGCGGCATTCGCGTCTTTGTCCAGGACAAGCAGAGTGTAGCCGTCACCGAACAGATCGTAGAGCGACACGGTTTCGGTCATCCAGTGATGCGGCGCAAGGCACCCCGGAGTAGCGCTCGGACTATAGTCACGCGAGCGCTGCCAGTCGGCAGCGGTGCCGTCGTCGACGATGATAGGAGACCCCCGATAGCAATAGCCGAGAACGACACCGAGCGCGTAAAATTCGGGCGTTTTGGCAGCGATGATCGCTTGAGCAGCCTCAGCGCGCATAATGTCGCCTTCTGGCGTATCGTCCTCGAGACCTTCACGATAAAGCGCGTTTGGTGAGGCGGCGTGGTTCGCTTCGGACTCATCGAGGACAAATTCATGCGCCGGGCGGCGCTCGATCTCATAACTGTCGAGCAGCACGGGGCCGCCCCAACCTTGTAATACGGCGGCGATCTTCCATCCGAGATCGACCGCGTCGGCGATGCCCATGTTCATGCCAAACCCGCCGAACGGCGGATGCAGATGGCAGGCGTCGCCCGCCAGGAACACCCGCCCTTGACGATAGCGGTCAGCGAGGAGACGGCTCGCCACCCATTCGTCCGAACTTAATATTTCATACGGTAGATCAATACCCGTGGAGCGCTTGATCGCGTCGACTGCCTCGACATTGCTATAGGTGACCCCGGCCGCGAGACCGGTTGGCATAAAGTACCAGAGATCGCCGATATCCATCGGTCCGATCAAGCTCGGCACTTCGTTGTTGATCTGACCAATCATAATGCCGGGCCCATGGGCGTGCGCTTCGGCCAAACCTGGCGCGCGAAAGATGATGTTGTAGTTGCGCGACAGCCCATAGGTGCCATGCATAGTCGCGCCTATCGCATCACGAACGGCACTTCGTGCACCGTCGGCGCCGATCAGATAATCTGCTCGCAGCGCCTCCTCAACGCCGGTCTCTACATTGCGAAAACGGACATCCAAACCAGTTGGATCTTCCACAAAACCGGCAAACTCGACCCCGTAGCGCAAGTCGACGCCCGGCAGCGACAACGCATGTTCGCGCAGTACGGCCTCGAGCTTATATTGCGGAATCCATTGCCCGTGCTCCGAGTATCGATCGTCGCGCGCGCTGGAACATTGCAACGCGTGTTCGAAACGGTGGATCAACTTGCCGCCGAGCCGGGTAACATACAGGACGTGCGATGGGTATTCGACGCCGAACGGCGATGCTGCCGCCAGCTTTTCGGCGATGCCCCACCGACGCAGATGCTCTCGCGTGCGGGTATGTGTAGTTTTCGCACGTGGCGCGTAACCGGCGCGCGCATGGCGTTCCAGGATAGTGCATGCGATTCCGCGTCCACCGAGTTCGATGGCGGCAGCGAGGCCTGACGGGCCAGATCCGATAATTACTACGTGCTGTTTCATCGCGCCCGCTCCAGTTTTTTGTCAGTTAGCGGCGTGGGAGGGTGCTGGCAGGATGCCGCTTAACCAAGAGCGATGCGTGTTCTGCATCGCGACTTTTTCACGTTGCTGCCATCCGATCGTTGAACGCGGTAACGGCCTCGAGTTCGCCCATACGCAGCGAGTCTCGACGCGCGCGTGCCGTTGGGATGAGAACCTCATCCGAAGGTTCCTCGAGCGCACTTATTGTTTCGCCAATAAACGCTGCCAGTGGCATCGCCCGCGGGTCGCGGCCGTTTCCGGCAAATTGTGTTGCAACGAGCGGCGGCGCAATTTCGATGATGCGAACATTTGTGTCGCGCAGCCGATAGCGCTGCGCGAGGACAATCGCGTGCAGCGCCGCCTTCGATGCTGAGTAAAGCGCGGTCTCGGCATAAGGGAGATAGGCAAGCATCGACGTCACATAGATAACGGCGGCGTCGGGTTGCCTTCGCAGAGCCCCAAGCAACGCAGCACTCAACCGTACCGGCCCCAGCACATTGATATCGAACGTCGCCGTAAGTTCGCCATCATTGATCGATCCCCCCAGATCATCGACATAACCGACCCCTGCCGCATGGATGATCGTGTCGAGCGCCGGATATTCGGTCAGCAGGTGTCGCGCCGCGCGCGACACAGCTTCGCGATCGGCAACGTCGAGGGACAGTGCCGTCATTCCTGGATTTACGGCAATCACATCGTCCAAGGCAGCCTCACGGCGCCCCGCGATAATGACATGATTGCCCATCGCGTGCAGCGCCTCGGCGAGCCCGCGGCCAATCCCCGATCCGCCGCCGGTGACAAGGATCGTGCGACCGGTCAGCCGAAGTGGTAGTTGAGTCATGCTGCTGTCGCGAAGGCCGTGCTATCGGCCTCATAATTATGAACGAAGTCGTGCGGAACCGGCGGCCCCCAGCTCGCGAGGCTGTCTTCCATTCCGTAGTTGCTTGGCACCCACAAATCGTGATCGTCGATATGATCGATGTCGGAATAATATTCGAACCAGCTGCCCCACGGGTCCTGAATATAATGGAAAAAGTTGGAGCCGATCGTGTGACGGCCAAAACCCCAGTCGCCGCGCCCCGCCTTTTCGACAAGCGCCCTCCCCCCGCGCCCGACTTCGTCAGGATCGACCACCTGAAAGCTGGTGTGGTGAAAGCCGACCTCCGGCGATTTCGCAAAGGCGACCACATGATGATCGCTATCTTTTTTTGCGCAGGTGAAGGCGATGATGTCCTGCGCGCGGTCGGCAAGGCCCATGCCCAATGCGTTGGTCATGAAGGCGACACTCGCCAGTACATCTGGTGTGAATACGAGGATGTGGCCGAGCCGGAGCGGCTTGGCGGGTGCATAGGCTGATTGCGGAAGTACTGCCGAGCGACGTTTGCGCACGAGACGCCCGGGACTGTTGATTTCGAATATTTCGCTGGGCTGCTGCGGATCGTCAGCCCGACAGTCGGCCAGCTGGATGACCATCCCGTGAGGATCGCGCACCCACAGTCCCGCGGCCTCGCAGCCATCCGGCGCGTCGATGATTGTGCCGCCATGCTGCGGAACCAGCACCGCGATCTGCTCAAGCGCGGAGGCACGCAGCGCGATATGATGAAGCCGTTTGCGTGTTCCGCCGCCAATCAACACGATCGAGTCGCGATCCTGTGGGGCGCAGCGCAGCCGCGCGACGGTGCCCTCGACAGTCGCGATCAACCCCGCATCGCTATAGAATTTCACGCCGGGTACAATGTCAGGAACCTCTAGGGTCACCGATAACGGACCAAGTACGGGCATTTCCGTTCTCCTGTGTCAGGCGACGGCGGGCAGGGCCGGGTCGCACGTAATATACGCAATGGCGGCATCGAGAATCTGCATGACCACCGCAACTTCATCGGCGTCACGCGGGGCATAGATCAATATATAGGTCGGTGGCAGATCGAACGCGTGTCCCGCCAGCCCATGGAGTTCGCCCCAGCCGCCTGCGATGACCGCGCAGGCATCGCTCGGGCTGAGGATCATGTGCATCGAACCGTCGCTAGGGTGGACATGACCAGCTTCGCCACAAGCCGCGCAGGCAACTGGATGCCGGCGAAGACCAACGCGCGCCGTGACCGCCACATTATGTTTCTCGAAATGACTGGAGATCATGTCGAGCCGTTCGCCATCCGAAGCCGCTCGCGCCGCAAACGCGTCTGCCAGCGACACGCGCAGCGCAGGCGGCGCAAGGTCGCTGAGCTGCCGCTGCGGAACTGGATGCGGGCTGACGCGGGGTCGTGCGCCCAAACGTAGGGGCAGGGCAGCCAGCGTTGCGACGTCGCCCGTTTCTCCCCGCGCCAGCAGCAGCGCGTCAAGAGCAAGCGGGTCGCGCTTCTGCAAGCGCAGCCGTGTTGTCGTCAGCCAGCCACCGAAAGTGGATGGCAGCCCCCCCGGGCCGAGCGCGCGCCAAGCCCGATAATCGCTGATCGCCCACGCCAGCGCGCCCGCTGCGGGCGCAGCGACTGCCCCTAAAACCGCCAATGTCGAAGGGCGGATACGCACTGTCACCCTGCGACGCGGTTCTCGATCGCACCGATGCCATCAATCTCGCAGCGCACCACGTCGCCCGGTTGCAGGAAAACCGGCGGCTCCATGCCAACGCCCACGCCTTCGGGCGTTCCCGTGGCGATCAGATCCCCAGGCTCAAGCGTAAAGGCTGTCGAGAGATATGCGATCTGCTGCCACACATTTGAAATCATGCCGCCGGTGTTATTCGACTGGCGCAGCGCGCCGTTGACGAAGCATCGGAGGTCGAGCGCGTGCGGATCGGGAACCTCATCGGCCGTGACGATCCACGGGCCAATCGGGCCGTGCGTATCGAACGATTTTCCCATCGTGAAAGTCGGCGTGTGAAACTGCCAGTCGCGCGCCGATACGTCGTTGGCGACAAGGTAGCCGAAGACATGTGCCGGGGCTTCGGCTTCGGACACGCCCTTGGCTGCTTTTCCGATCACCGCTCCAAGCTCGACTTCATAATCAAGCTTTTCGGTCACGCCCGGCTCGATGTCGTCATAAGGACCCGCGATGCACGTCGTCTGCTTGTTGAACCAGGTCTGGTGCTTGGCGCGCGCGACACCGAGTTTATCGGCTTCTTCTAAGTGCTTTGCGTAGTTCATTCCAATTGCGAGATACTTGCCGGGCCGTTCGATCGGCGCCAGCAAGCGGACGTCTGCAAGCGCGACCGATGGCGCACCGGCCGCCGCTTCGGCGCGAACTTTCGCAAGGCCCTCGTCACCAGCTTCGATCAGCGCGCGCATCGTGGAATAGCTTGAAATGATCGCGACGGCCTCATCTTTGACAACGCCAAGTGACACCTGACCGTCTTTTTCAAATCGCACGAGCTTCATGTATTATCCTTCGTTTCGCGTATCTAGGCCCAGAGCGCCGACCCTGTCGCGAATGCTTGTCGAGTCAGGTGATGCCGTCGCGCTATCGTCCGCCGTTTTATAGTCCAAGCGTCACACGCGACTGCGCATCGATTTCGGTCATCCGCACGTAAGCAGGAAGCTCGACCAACCGCGTCCGCAGCGCATCAAGCTGCGGAAAAGGCGACGTATCAAAGCCGGATCGGCGGGCCACGTCGAACGCCCAATCAAGATAGACATCGACGATCGAACGTTCGCCCAGCCACCAACCGCGCTCAGCCAAACGACTTTCGGCATAGCCGAAAGATTTCATCAAAAGCCCACGGGATTTGGCGCGGACTGGCTCGCCGTCGCCGACCGTGACGCGCTGCGGATTTGCCATGCCACGAATTTGCGGGTGGAGCGTCCCCCCGCAAAACGAAAGGCCACCGATGGCCTCGGCTCGTGCCAGCGGCTCGTGCCCACCTGGAAAAACCCCAGACTCTGGCCGCAGCGCGCCGATGAACGTCAGCAGCGCCGCATTTTCAGCCAGCGGCACGCCGTCGACCAGCATCAGCGGCACTTTGCCCAAAGGCGAGATCGCTTTGTAAGCCTCGCCCGTTTGCTCCTCTTTCGCCAGGTTGATGAGCTTCAACTCATAGTCGAGCCCCGCCATTCCCAGCGCACAGACGGTGACGCGTGAACACGCGCCGGGAAAATGATAGAGCGTCAGAGCAGGCTGCATTGTTGAAATCCTCAGAGACTGACTTGGCCGGAAATACCGAAAGTGCGCGGAGCCTGCCCTCCGTACGATGTCGGATAGCCAATGCCTTGGGTCGTACTATTATTGATCACTTTTTCGTTCAGCAGGTTCCGGGTGAACAGCTTCAGTGTAACGCGATCGTTCGACGAACGCCACCCGATCGACGCATTGAGCAACGTATAGGCCCCCTGCGTCAAAAAGTTGTCCGCCTCAATTTTGTAATCGCCGTTATAGTTCGCCGTCGTGTTGACAAGGATGGTGCCAAACGTCGCCGGATGTTCGTAATCGACCGCAAGCGAGCCCGCGAACTTCTGGGACTGCGGGATGCGATTGCCGGCGGCGTCAATCACGATGAGTTGCGCCCCGCCTGTCGCACGCGGGATACTGCCGACCGCGTTGGGATAGGATGTAAACCGCGCGCTCAGCAGCTCAAAGCCACCGCTGACGCGCAGTTCGGGAGACAGTCGCGCGTCGAAATCGACATCGACGCCATAGAGCCGCGCTTTTGCACCGTTTACGACCGACTGCGCGAGGTTGACGAATTGCGTCACCTGCACATTGTTATACTTGTAATAGAAGCCACCGACATTCAGCCGCAGTTTGCGGTCGAATAACTGGGTTTTCAGCCCCGCTTCATAGGCGTCCAGTTGTTCGGGCAGATAGGCAGGATTGGCCGGGTTGAGAATATTGAATCCGCCGCTCTTGATCCCACGATTGTACGAAACATACCCGAGCACATCAGGCGTGAACTGTTGATCCAGCGCAATCCGCCAGGTCGGTTTCCGAATTGTCAGTGGTGCCGGTGTGAACGGGAGGGTGATCACGGTGCCGCTATAACGGGTCAGGATTGCCTGGCCCGTCAGTTCGCGTTTTTCGTACGTGTAGCGCGCGCCCAGCGTCAGTGTTGTCGCCTCCGCCAGCTTGACGGCAACTTGTCCGAAGGGTGCAAACGAGCGCGTGGTCTCGGCACCAAAGGTTTCGGTCATACGGTTCAGATTGGCGAGCACTGGTGCCGGGGGATTATTGTAAAACGCCGGAAAAAACTGCCGGACAATCGGCTGGTTGGTGTTTCGATTATAAAAATAAAATGCGCCGAGCGTGTAAGTAAAGGGTCCAGTGTTCCGCGAGACGAGCTGCACCTCTTCGGAAAACATTCGGTTGGGTGCAGCATCCTTGGCAACGCCGACGTAAAATGCCGGGGTGCCTGTCGGCACGTCGTCAAACAAATAATCGGAATTGCTCCGACGCAGTGCGGTGATCGAAATCAGGCGAGCAAAGCCAAGATCTTGTTCGGCAGTCAGACTGACTCCGCCCCCGTTGAACGCGGCATAGGTGTCGATTGGTGAACTCGTATCCTGCGCGCCAGTAACGGGACCGGTCGCGGGAACCGAGAACGTCGTGCCTGGATAGGGTACGAAGGTATAGGTAAAGTCCTTGCGCTGCATATAGTCGCCGATCAGGGTGAACGATGTGTCCGGACCCGGCTCGAACAACAGCTTGCCTCTCAATGACAGAGCATGGTCGATCTTGAACGTATCGTTCCCCGTCGTCCGGTTCGTTCCCCAACCTCTTCCCTGCTTTGCATAATCGACCGACAGGCTCGCCGCAACACCGGTTGCCAGGCCACCCGTCGCAAAGGCGCTGCCACGGAACGTCGCGTAAGTATCGATTTCAGCGCGGCCGCGGAAAGCAAAATCCTGCGTCGGCCGCCGCGTCGTGATCTGGATCACGCCGCCCGTTGCGTTGCGACCGAACAAGGTGCCCTGGGGCCCCTTCAGGACGGCGACCTGCTCGACGTCCAGCAATTCGCGATTGCCTTCGCGTTGCTGTGGCAAATATACGCCATCGATATAAAGAGCGACAGGGTTCTCGACGACATTGCTCGATGTGCCGATCCCGCGAAGCGACGGCTGAAACACGCCGCCACCCGAAGTCCGGCTGGTGAGACCCGGCGTAACGGTGGCGAGCGTCGTCAGCCCCGTAATGCCGGAATTCTGAATTTGCGCCGCGCTGACGACGCTGATGACGATCGGCACCTTCTGCAGATTTTCCGCGCGTTTCTGGGCGGTGACGATGATTTCGGATTCATCGGCGGCTGGCGTCGGTTGTGCCGATTGCGCGGGTTGGGCCGTTTGCGCCAACGCTGCGACGGGCAGCGCGACAAGGGCGGTCCCAATGAACAGGGCATTTTTCAATCTCATCACTATCCTCCCTCGGTCCGGCTCTGCGACCGGATGTTATCTTCAAACGCGGAGGTAGCGGCGCTCGGGCATCATCAGAGACTGCAAACCATGCGGAGTGATGCGATTAACGCATCACTGACCCGCCACTATTCGGCTGCATGGGCTTGAACGGCTGCAGCGGTTTGTTCCTCGGCGATACGGCGATCAAGGACGCGGCGAGATTCGACGGCGGCGGCATCGCCTCTGAATGCTACTGCCCAACTATCACCGCGCTTGTCGAGCACACGCTGCTGTGCCTCAAGCACGATCCGGTCTTCCTCGAAAGCCGCTCCGACACCTTCGAAAAACAAGGTATCGGCCGCCGCGTCGCCGAGCGCGTGCGCGCGTACGGATGCCCAAAAATAATTGGTCGTCGTCGATGTCTCGGGTGTCATGGCGTTCATGACCCACAAATTCAGTCCGTGCT
Source organism: Sphingomonas sp. (assembly GCF_025353885.1). GTDB lineage: Bacteria > Pseudomonadota > Alphaproteobacteria > Sphingomonadales > Sphingomonadaceae > Sphingomonas_O. The sequence goes on from NZ_JANXNX010000068.1 coordinate 72,065, forward strand.
TATATTTGCCCTCAAGTGCGCCAGTGCCGACTTCAGCACCGCCTGTGTGAATGATGACGCAACTGGGGGCCAGATACTGCATCGTCGACCAGCGATCGAGATTCTTGCCCTCCGGCAGGACACCCGACTTAACATAAAGCGGCGGCGGGGGGACATCGGGAACCAACCGCGTTGCACTGACGCCGTGCTCGGTGCGCTGCACCGTCAGCTTGCCCTTTTCTCCGAAGGCAGCGTTGCCGATCGTCGAAGTGTGGACATAGCCAACGTGGCTCAAATCCATCAGATTGTCGGTGACCAACCGATAGTCGCAGGCGACGCGGTTCGTCTTGCCGACTGCCGCATGCTCTGCGCTGTCGAGCAAACCGAAATCTGGGATCAGCGCCGGGTCGGCATTTTCCGCGGCGCCCATCCAGACCCAAACCCAGCCATAACGCTCAACCACGACATAGGCTTTGACCCGGGCGTTGGGCGGAGCCGCCTGCTGGCTTGGTACCGAGACGCAGCGACCATCGCCCCCCATCACCAGGCCGTGATAGCCGCATTGCAATCCTGCGGGCGTCACCGACCCCATCGACAACGGCAAATGGCGATGCGGACAGCGATCTTCGAGCGCCGCAACCGCGCCGTCAGCGCCGCGATACAGGACGATGTCTTCGTCGAGCATGGTGCGTGCGAATGGCTTGTCGGCGATCTCGCGCGACCAAGCCGCCACATACCAACTGTTGCGGAGATAAGTGCCCGCCATGATCAGCGCAGCGGAATCGTATCGACGCCGCGCGGGCCGCTGGGCGGGCGCAGCTTCAATTCGCGCTCGTCTTCGCCTGCCTTCAGCCGCGCGTGCAGCGCATCTGCATCGAAATCGACCCCGATGGTGTTGGTCGCGAATTCCTCCGTAAAGAAATACTCGCCCGCCTCTTCGACGGTGTCATAGTTATCGACCTGAAACTCGACCTGGTTGCCGTCCGGGTCGCTGTAATAGAGCGATGTCGTCGGACCATGATTGACCGGCCATGCAGCCTCGATCCCCTGCTCGCGCAAGCGCAGGTGATTGTCCAGCAACGTATCCAAACTGTCGACGGTAAAGGCGACATGGTGCAGCCCGGCCATACCGGCTGGTTGTTCCGCGAGCCCGGGGACATGAATGAACGCCACGCGATGATGTTCATCGTCATAGGCGATGAACGCGATTTCATCGTTCGCGAACGCGGTCGTCGCGTTCAAGACCGTTTTGTACCAGGCGAGCATTGCTTCGAACCGCGACGTCCGGAACACGATATGCGCCAGCTTAATCGGCGACTTGACCGCCGAAGTTGTCGCTGATGCAGGGTTTTTCAGGGCAGTAGTCGCCATCATCGTCTCTCCGGGTTGCCTTTCCGCAGGCTTTGCTCTTGCTACCATGGGGCACCTTTGCCCTGTGAGATAGCGCGGCGGCGGGAGCGATGCCCGACGCGCATCGTCCTGTGCCCGTCATCACTGATACGCTGCCAGCATCGCAAACCGTCGAGCTGCATCGTATTAGCTTCACCGATACTTGATAGTGTCATTGACAATGAGCGATGCAAGCAAGGAAATAAGATGACAATGCCGCGATCAAGTCGCCTCGCAGGCCTCATGCTGGCGATTATAGGCACGAGCGCTGGCGCGTCGCCCTTGGGCACCCAGGTCTCGGTCGCTGCCGGAAAGTTGCAGGCGGCACCGCGCGGCACTGACGGCGTGCTCGCTTTCAAAGGCATTCCGTACGCAGACCCGCCGGTCGGTCCCCTGCGCTGGCGGGCGCCTCAGCCGGCCAGACGCTGGACCGAAGTGCGCGACGCCACCCGTTTCGGCAATCGCTGCCTCTCGGCCTGGACAGGCGACCGCGAGCCCGGGCCACCACGCAGCGAAGACTGCCTGACACTCAACGTCTGGTCCGCAGCAGCCGATACGTCAGAGCGTCGACCGGTGATGGTCTGGCTGCACGGCGGCGGGTTTCTGTTCGGTTCGAGCGCCAGCGCGCAGTTCAACGGTCAGCCCCTTGCGGCCAAGGGCGTCATTATGGTCACGCTGAACTACCGGGTCGGCGTCCTCGGCTTTCTGGCGCACCCCGACCTTGATCGTGAAGGACCTTCCGGAAACTATGGCTTGCAGGATCAGCTGGCGGCGTTGCGCTGGGTAAAGGCAAATATCGCACGTTTCGGCGGCGACCCGGGGAATGTTACGTTATTCGGCGAATCTGCCGGTGCTCATGCGGTCGGTATGCTGATGGCGTCGCCACAGGCGCGCGGCCTGTTCCACAAAGCGATCGGGCAGAGTGGTGCGTTCTGGGATGGGAAAAACGGGCCGCTCGAAAGTTTCGACGAGGCGCGTGCACGCGGTGTGGCATTTGTAAAACGCGTCGGTGTGCCCTCAGTTAAGGCACTGCGTGCGCTGCCCGCACAAGACGTGAATGCTGCGGCCCCGTGGGACTTTACAATGAACCCCATGGTGACTGCGTTCTCGCCCAGCGTCGATCGCTATATTATTCCGGAGGTTCCCGCTGGCCGGTTCGCCCGCGGCTTACAAATGAAGATCCCTCTGATTGCGGGCTGGAACGAAGTCGAAGAATACCCCTTCGACAAACTCGGCTTGCCGCACCGTACGGCGCAGGAGTTTCGTGACGCCGCCGCCACGATGTTCGGCAAGGACAGGCTTGCCGAGTTTCTGAATCTTTATCCGGCCGCGGACGACGCGCAGGCGAATGCGTCGGCGGCGGCATTCGCAGGCGATATCGTGATCGGCGAACAGACCTGGCACTGGCTGGAACGTCAGCGCCGCTCCGGGGGCGGGGCAGTCTATGGCTATAAATTCACCTATACGTCGCCCTACACGCCGATCGCGTCGCACATCACTGACGTCCCCTTCGTCCTGGGCACTCTCACGCCGCAATTCATCATCAACAGCCGGACACCGCCCGCCGCCGAAGATCGCGCCTTTTCCGATACATTGATGTCGTATTGGATCAATTTCGCCAAGCGCGGTGACCCCAACGGGCCAGGATTGCCTTATTGGCCAGCGTTGACCGACACGGGCGTGGTGCAAATACTCGGTAAAACGATCGAGCCGCAGCGCAATCCCCAGCGGGCACGCTTTGAATTCATTGCGAGCTTTCGGAAAAACGGCGTCTTGCCAGAACGCTGGCGCGCAATTCCATAGTCACACGCGACCGATGCAAAATTAACATCGGCGCCCGTGGTTTTCCATCCTTTCAGAGCGGCGCCATCCGCCTAGGATCCCATACAAAGGTGCAGAGCACCAAAAGGGGAGGTTTTATGTATAAGATCCTGTTGAGCACCGCTGCCGTCTGTCTTGTCCTGCCGGCCACGGCGTTTGCCCAAGTATCGAACGAGGCTGCGGCGGTTCCCGCGCCGACCGACGGGCTGGGTGATATCGTCGTCACCGCGCAACGCCGCGTTGAAAACTCGCAGCGTGCAGCGATCCCGCTGGCCGTCATCGATGGCGCTGCGCTGACCAGCGCCGGGGTCACGCAGGCCTCGCGCCTGAATGAACTTGCACCTGCCCTGTCGATCGAGCCCAGCAGCACCGGCAATCTGATTTTCCTTCGCGGCGTCGGCAACTTCACCGTCACCGCGGCCAGCGACCCGGCCGTCGCATTCAACTACGACGGGGTTTATGTCGGTCGCCCGACCTCGACGACGGGGGTGTTTTACGACCTTGAGCGTGTCGAAATCCTGAAAGGTCCGCAAGGCATCCTTTATGGCCGCAACGCGACCGGCGGCGCCATCAACGTCCTGCCACGGCAGCCGAAATTGGGCGAGTTTTCGGGATATGCGGCCGTCGCATACGGCAATTACAACACGATCAATGCCGAGGGCGCGATCAACGTGCCGATGGGCGACCATGGCGCGCTGCGGATATCCGCCACGACTTCGAACCACGACGGTTATCTGCGCGACGGCACGCAGGATGAAAAGACTCTTGCCCTGCGTGTGCAGATGAAAGCCGAACTGACGCCCAACCTGACCGTTCGGGTCGCGGGGGACTACGCCCGCAACAGCGATATCGGCAGCAGCGTCAGTTACTACGGCAGCTATTCCCGCAACCCCGCCGTGCCGCTGTCGGCGACGCCCGTGCCCGGTTCGAGCTACTTCAACTTTGTGCCAGCGAACCTATCGTCCTCGGAAGGCGTCTACTCGCCCGCCTCGCAGGCCTATCGGCAATCGGCAACCTTCGGTCCGACCGGCCGCAAACTTGACGCGCTTGCGCCCTACCCGTTCCAGAAAAACAACTTCTACGGCGTCAACGCAGAAATTGCGTGGAACACCGGCGCCGGCACGCTGACTGTAATTCCGGCCTGGCGCTACGCCGCCCTCGACTATCTATCGAGCGCGGGCGCGTTTCCTTATCGCGACGTCGAATCGAACGAGCAGTTCAGCCTTGAGGCACGGTTTGCGGGTGAGCGGATCAGCATCTTCGATTACACGGTCGGCGCTTATTATTATGACGAGCGCATCGAGGCTGATACCCAGCTGTCGAACTCGAACATCGGGATTTTGCTGAAGCCGAATTACTATACCAAGTCCTATGCCGGTTTCGGTCGCCTCATCGCCAACGTCACAGACCAGCTGCGTCTTGTCGGCGGACTGCGCTACACGGTCGACGACAAACAATTTGTTTACAGCGCGACCACCGCAGTCATTCAGTGTTTGGCAGTCAATGCGTTCGGAGCACCAAATTGCCCGACTGCGCCGCTCATCGGATTGCCAACGACGACATCGGCTTTCCCGTTCCCATTCCCCGCAGCGGGCGGGCGGCCGATACCGGTTTTTACATCGCCCGGACCGCCGAACTATCTGATTATTCGTGCGGACAGCGCGTTCGTGCGTGCCAAATCAAGCAACAGACTGACTTACAAGGCAGCGGTGGAATTCGATATCCTGCCGCGTTCGTTGCTCTACGCCAGCTTCGAAACCGGCTACCGCTCGGGCGGTTTTTCGGCGGCGGCGGGCTTTGAGAATTTTGAGCCGGAATACATCACCGCCTACACGATCGGGATGAAAAACCGGTTTCTCGACAACCGGATCCAGCTGAATCTCGAGGCTTTCCTGTGGGATTATAAAAACCAGCAAATCAATCACGTCGGCCTCGACATCAACGGACGCTCGGCCAATTACACTCAGAACGCTGGAAGTTCGCGCATCCAGGGCGTCGAAGTTGATGGCCGGTTTCTGATCACGCCGACGACCTTGGTCAGCGCTGACGTCCAGTATCTGGATGCCAAGCAGCGCTCGTTCTCGTATCTGGCCGGGCCCGGCAATCCGCCACTGACCGGATGCGCGGTGACCTATACCGCCGCCAATCCGTCGCCTTATCTCATCAATTGTGCGGGGTTCCAGTCGTATAATTCGCCAAAGTGGACGATCAACCTCGCGGCCCAACAGACCTTCGTCCTCGGCGATTTTCAAATCGTGGCAGGCGCGGACACGCAGTATAAGGGCGCACGCAATATCGGTTTTGCATATTTGCCCGAGCAGCGTTTGAGGAGCAACTGGACCACCAATGCACAACTCCGCGTCGGTCCAACCGACGAACGCTGGGCATTGTCCGCCTATGTCCGCAACATCGAGGACAAGCGCATCCCGATCTATTCATCAACGCATCCGACGGCCAGCTTCCTGGTTGCCGGGACAACGGCACCGCGCACCTACGGTGTCCAGGCGTCCGTCAAGTTTTGATCCTGACCCATGTCGGCCTGAAGCAGTGATCGGACGACGCTCCGCGCTCGCAGGATTGGGCGCGATCGTGGGCGCACTTGCCACCGGTCGCGCCGCTGCAACCGTGCCGTTGAAGGCGATTCCCGGCACGGTTGACGTTCACCACCATTTCTATCCCAAGTTCTTGATCGACGCTTGGGCAAACGCACCGTCCGAAGGCGATTGGGCGGCGTACAAGACACTGTTCATGCAGCCGCCCTACAGCGCCTGGACGCCCGATAGCGCGGTCGACTTGCTCGACGCCAACGGCATCGCCACGGCGGTGTTATCGCTGCCGGCCGGGACCGTTGGTTTCCTGAAAGGAGCTGAACAAGCGCGCATGGTCCGCCGCGTCAACGAATTCGCAACGGGCCTTGGCCACGACCGACCCGGACGTTTTGGCCTGTTCGCGCTGCTGCCGATGCCCGAAATTGCCGCCAGCCTGGCCGAGATCGCCCATGCTCTGGATAACCTCGGGGCAACCGGGATCGCGCTGATGACCAGTTATGGCAATCGCTGGCTTGGGCATCCCGATTTCACCGCAATTCTCGAAGAACTCGATCGGCGCGGCGCCGTCGTCCACGTCCATCCCAAAGCGCCGCCGTGCTGCACCAATCTGGTCCAGAGCAACCCGTGGGGCGAAGCGTCATTGCTGGAGTTCCCGTTCGATACGGGCCGGACGATGTTCGATTTATTGCAGTCGGGCGCGTTCGTTCGGTATCGTCGCATCCAGTGGATTTTCTCGCATATCGGCGGCGTCATCCCGATGCTTGCGGGGCGGCTGCGCGATGTCGGTCCGGGCTTCTGGCGCGACCTCGACAAGGTTGCGCCGCAGGGCATCGACCACGAATTCCAGCGCGTGCACTATGACACTGCCGCCAGCGCCTATGAACCGTCGATGCGCGCCGCGCTGGCCTATTTGCCGGTCGAACGCTTGTTGTTCGGCACCGACCACCCGCACTACGATGTCGCGCGCACCATCGCTGGCTTCGACCGGCTTAGCATGGGCAAGCGTATTAAAACCGCGATCCAGCGCGACAATCCTCGCGCTTTCCTGACCCGCCTGCCCGCCGCCCCCGCGAGGAATAACCGATGAAGCATTCACTGCGCCTGCTCGCTATCCCGCTGCTGAGCGTTACTGCTTTCGCCAGCACGCCGCTCCTGGCGCAGAGCCTCGTCATCGACCGGGTAACGATTGTCGACGTGAGCACCGGCAAACTGACGGGCAACCGCGCCATTGTCATTGCTGACGGCAAGATTGCACGGATCGCTGCGACCGGAACAGTCAAGGGCGGCGGCCGTCATGTCGATGGCAAGGGCGCTTTCGTCGTGCCCGGCTATAACGACATGCACGCGCACAATCTGAACACCGAAAGTCCGGAAACCAGCCTGCCGGTCATGCTTGCCAGCGGCATCACCGGGTTCCGCCAGATGGCAGGTGCGCCACCGCTGCTTGCCGCCCGCGCGAAAGGCACGTTGGGGCTGCCCGCTGACAGTCCCGCCCTGCTCGCAATGCCGGGCACAATCATCGCCGGTCCCGCGTTCGCCGATCCTGCGGCAGTCACTGCCGAAATCAACCGGCAAAAGGCGCAAGGGGCCGACTTTATCAAGGTTATCGATCTGCCGCGCGCAACCTTTCTGGTCGCGGCCGATGCCGCCCGTGCCGTGGGCCTGCCCTTTGCCGGGCATCTGCCACCGTCGGTCGATACCCGCGACGCGCTGGCCCACGGCATGGCGTCAATCGAGCACCTCGGCCCCGGCATCAGCCTTCTTATCAACTGTTCGCGCGACGAGGCCGCAGTCCGCGCTATTCTGAATCATGCCGACGGTGCACCGCATGGCATCGATTTCTCGCTACCGCCTGCACAACTAAAGCGTCTGCTGGCCAACCCGATGATGCTTGCCCCACCGCCTGCATTTCTGCTGATGCGCCGCGTTCTTGCGACCTACGACGATGCCAAATGTCGCGCCTTTGCCGCCGATGTCGCCAAGAACGGCACGTGGATGGTGCCGACGCTGACCCGGCTCGAAGCCATGGACCTCGGCAACGCGCCTGAATTGCGCGACAGCGCGAGTCTCGCGTTCGTCCCTGCCGATACGCAGCGGCTGTGGCGCGAGGTCGGCAATGATTTCGACACGAAGCTGACCGCCGAACAGCGCCAGACGCTGGCCGATCTGTTTGCGGCGCAGCTTCGCCTCGCCAAGCTCTTCGATGCGAGCGGCGTAAAGATGATGGCAGGGACCGATTTCGGCGGCCAGTGGGTCGCGCCGAACGCGCTGCACCGTGAATTCGACCTCCTTGCGCGCAGCGGGGTCCCACCGCTGCATATTCTGCAGATGGCCACGCTCGGTCCCGCGCGCTTCCTGAAGCGCGAGGCAGTGATGGGCAGCGTGGAAGCCGGTCGCAATGCCGATCTTGTTCTGTTGAGCGCCGATCCGATGAAAGACACTCAGGCGCTGCACGCAATTGCCGGGGTCGTGCGCGGCGGACGCTATTTGGACCGCGCAGAACTCGACGCGATCCAGACCACAGCGCGCACCACACTCCATTAGAAATCCAGAAAAACCATGATCCTAGTCAACGCTGCCAATGGCCAACAAGGCAGGCTGCTCGTTCCCAAACTCCTCGCAACCGGAAAGACCGTGCGCGCCTGCGTGCAATCCGAACGTTCGGCAACAGCACTCCGCGCGCTTGGCGTGGCCGACGTCGTTGTCGGGGATATCGCCGACCCACAACTTATCGAACGGGCGATCAAGGGCGTTGACACCGTTTATCACGTCTGCCCCGGCATTCAGCCGCGCGAACGTGAGATCGGCTTTGCCTGGATCGATGCCGCGCACGTGGCCGGTGTTAGGCATTTCGTCTTCAGTTCGGT